>OZ243107.1:653333-980000 GCA_965212245.1 Owenweeksia sp.
ATAAAACGGTAGAGGTATGATGTTCCAATGCTCCATAACTGTTACCGGCTTTCTCCAGGGGTACACAATAAATAAGCACGGAGTACTTTTCTACCGGCAGGGTTCCACCCAAATACTCTGAAGCTGCATCCAATACCTCCGCAATACGCGCCATACATTCAGCAGCTGTAATAGTGCCATTTGGGCTATATACAGAAACCATTACCTCTGCCCCGCCTACTTGCTTAAAAGCTGTATCCGGCACACAATACAGTATAGGATTATCATGAAGAACAAAATAATTGGTGGCATTGAACACATCGGTAGTATCTCCGGCCTCAAACGGAAGGGAGGTGCTTGGGTAAAAGCCTTTTTTACGCGCTACTTCCAGTGTAAAGGGATGATCCTTATAACCATCTACATAACCTATGAATCCGAAATTATTCAGCAGAAAAACACTGTCTTCTACCGAGGTGCCAGCCGGCTCAAAGATGTCTATATCCTTTTCACTGTCGTAAGTATCATCCGCATAATAACTGATCTTATAGAGCTTTTTAGCCTTATAGATCCGCCAGCGGTTGGTGTCCAGTTTTTTGATCTTCAATTCATTTCCACGGGCATCCTCTGCCTTTATATCGTTTACAAACTGACCAAAATCTTCAATGGCATAGGTACCCGGCACAATTTTGGGCATGTGAAATTCCACGCTGTCTTCATTAAGCACCGGGGGTACAATTTGTATAGGAAGCCGGTCTTCCTTAACCGCTTTAAGATCTATAAATACGGAATACGACTCACCATTTTGGAAGGGTTCAAATTGTGCACTGAGTTGCACGGCTATACCACAAAAGAGTCCTGTTACGAGGATTGATTTAAACATATCTGAGAGTTAAAAAAGTGATCAAAAATACGCCAGAATAATTATTCATATTTAAGAGTGTCCACCGGCTTTATCCGTGCAATCTTAATAGAATGATAGCTTATAATAAAATAGGCCAGCAAAACGGCCACCAGTCCCGAACTTATAAAGATCATAGGATGCAAGTCCGCAGTATAGGCAAAATTAGCCAGCCAGCCCTGGGTGAGAAAATAAGCCAGAGGTAAAGCCAATGCCACAGATATTACGATAAGCCAGAGCATTTCCTTAAAAATGAGGTTTACCATTTGCCCCAGGTCTGCGCCCAGCACCTTGCGTATACCTACTTCCCGGGTTTTAAGGTTGGTGGTAAAGGATGCCAGACCCGTTAGCCCTAAAAAGGAAATGAATATAGCCAAATAAGTAAGGAATAAGATCAGCCGGCTTTGTCGTTGTTCTTCTTCGTAGAGCTTCATCAGATCCTTATTTAAAAAAGAAAATTGAAAGGGTACTCCGGGCCGGAGTTTAGCAAAGGTTTTTTCCACATCATTAAGGGCACCCAGCAGGTTCTTACTATCTATCCTAACGTGCAGGTAACCTGCGGTTTCTTCCTGATAGGTTATAATAGTAGGTTCAATATCCTGATGCAGGGAATGGGCATTAAAATTTTTCACTACACCTATAACCTCACCGGTATAATTTTCAGCCTGACCGGGCGCTACGATCTCAATCTTCTGCCCCACCGGGTTTCCCCAATCCATCATTTGCACCGTAGCTTCATTAACCACCACCGGATAGGTATTACTTTTTTCATCCTGACGGGAGAAGGTGTGTCCTGCCACAAATTCAATCTCCATGGTTTTGAAGTAGTCCGCACCTACCATCATAAAATCCACCACCTGCTGAGAAGGTACTCCTTCTATTCCGGGAATATTGATTACAATACGGTCAACCGCCTTACCGGGAATAGCCTGTGCACTGCTGCTGGCCTTTACATACCGGCTTTGTGCCAGCTTTTGGCGGATATCCGTTATGGTTTGCAAGGTTAAAGTATCCCGTATGGGAATGAGTAGTACATCTTCTTTATTAAACCCCAGATCCTTGTTTTTTACAAATTCCATCTGGCGATACATCAATAAGGCGGTGATCACTACAGCTACGGAAACTGTAAACTGAAACCCTACCAAAAATTTTCTAACCCCTAAGCCGCTGGATTGCCTTACCACTCCTTTTTTTAAGGCGGCCAATGCCGGAACTTTGCTGAGATACAAAGCCGGGAACCAACCGCTTAAAAAAGCAATGAGCGAGGCCAATCCTAAAGGCAGCCACCATAAAGCAGGGTAATGAATGAAGTTGAGGGAGAGGTCTTTTCCCATTACTTCATTAAGGATAGTGAACTCCAGCACCAACTCTACCAATACCAAGGCTACCAAAAGCGCCATAGCTGCCAGTACAAATGATTCTATAAGCACCTGATACACAATTTCACGCTTACCGGCTCCCAGTATTTTTTGCATACCCGCTTCTTTTACCCTCCGAAGGCTGCGGATAGTAGCCATATTCACATAATTGATACAAGCCAGAACTAATATGAGCAAACCAATACCGCTAAAGGCATAGAGATAGCCTTTGTTACCAGCCGGGCGGTCAAACTTTACCGGATCAGCAAAGTGTACCTGATCCAAACGGGTGAGTTTTATCTGGTAATTGGCTTGCAGGCCTTGGCCGGACTCTGCCATATATTTTTTGTAGAATGAAGCAAAACGTGCCTCCAGCTCTGGTGCTTCATGAATTTTATCCAGCCGCAAAAAGGTATGGGCTTCTATCTGCCAAAGTGAATTCTTATAATCCTCTTCACCCTGCTTTTGGTAAAAGGAAGAAATGAGTGCAGAATAGGAATGATGGGTATTGGCCGGAAAATCATCAATTAAACCGGTTACGGTGTACTCATAATTGTTGGTGCTGATGGTTTTACCTACCGGGTTTTCACCATCAAAATACTTTTCAGCAAATGAGCGGGTAATAACCACACTTTGCGGATTATTCAATGCATGAAGCGGGTCACCCTCCAAAAAAGGTATTTCAAAAACTTTGAAGTAATTCTGATCGGCCAGAGCCACATGATCATCGCTGGCCTGAAAACCATTTCTCTTGAACAGTACACTTTCATCAATATGGATGAGACGGGTAGTGCTTTCAATAAAAGGAAACTCTTTTTGCAGAAGTGGCGCCAAACCCACTCCGGCTCCTCCGTATTCTTCTTCCTGTTCATCCACCACAAAGCGTGAGCTTACCCGGTATACCTCTTTATGATTTGGCACTTCCTGATCATAAGTAAGTTCACTTTGAACGTAAAGGAAAATAACAATACACACGCCCAGGCCTATTGCAAGACCCATCACATTTAAAAAGGTGTATACTTTGTTACGCATCAGTGCCCTTATGGCAAACTTGAACCTGAACTTATGCATGCAACAATTGCTTTTCAGAAACTACCTGGCCGTCAATAAGCTTTACAATTCGGTTGGTGTAAGCCGCATCATTCATAGAGTGGGTAACCATAACGATGGTACTGCCGGCATCATTAAGGCTGCTCAGCATTTCCATTACCTCATTACCATGCTGAGTATCCAGATTACCAGTTGGCTCATCGGCCAGAATAAGCCGGGGATTGGTTACAATAGCTCTGCCTACCGCTACACGCTGCTGCTGGCCTCCGGATAGCTCATAGGGAAAATGATTACTGCGGTGCCCCAAGCCTATTTGCTCCAGTATACGCAATACCCGCTTTTGTCTTTCGGGAGATTTAACACCTTGGTATACCAGTGGGAGCTCAATATTTTCAAATACGGAAAGCTCATCCAACAGATTAAAATTCTGAAAGACAAAGCCAATATTGGACTTACGCAATTTCACCCGTTCTCTCTCAGAAAGAGCACGGATATCCATATCATCAAAAATGTAAAGCCCACTGTCGTAGTTGTCCAGTAAGCCTATAATATTGAGAAGGGTGGTTTTACCACATCCTGAAGGGCCCATTATAGATACAAATTCGCCCTCGGCCACCGAAAAATTAACTTCAGAAACCGCCCGTGTTTCAACGGAACTGCTGCGGTATGTTTTAACGATGTGATGTAAATGGATCATCTACCGGGTCAAAAAAGTTTAGATAAGAAAAGCCCCCTGCCTAATATTTGTACGTTTAACACAAAATTACCTACAAGGTAAAAAGAACTTGGCAAAGGGGGCTTCAAACTTATACTGGACGAGAATGTTGAAAAAATCCCGGAATGGTACGGAACCAGACAATAACCGATTAACCCTAAAATTCTGCTACTTGAACTTGAAATTAAACAACCAATTGTTCGCCCGGCTGTACCGAAACTAATTTAATATGATGAAAGAACTCTGCTGATTCACAGCTTATCCGGGATTTAAAAATTTCAGATGCGTACGTAACGTACTTCTATCTTATGTACTTTGTTGGCCAGGTGATCGGCCACATTAATCTTTTTGCCTTTTAGCATTTGCGTTACATAAGTGTTCACCAGGCAATTTTCACCCTCTACACTTACAATAGCCAAGTCACCTTCTTTATTTACAATGAATTCCAGGTTCACACTGGCATCGTCTAGGTTAAGATTATGCATATCCAGCGCATGGACGGAAAGTGCTACGTCTGATTTGAGATCTTTGAGCGTTTTCATCGGCCTGGCCGGTGATTCGCCTTCAGCCCTGGCAAAGCCTGTTAAAAACAGGCTCACCATAAAGGCTGCAACAGTTGTTCGGAAAGTTGACATTTTTGTGCTTTAGTTTTCGTACCAAACCTAAGGCAAGCGGCATACCTGAATATTAAACACCTTGTTTTCAGCTGCTTAATTAGAATAGATTTTATTTTAGTGTTCATTATCGTACAGCAGTTTGTTCGATTTTGAACAATGAGATATTTTCACCCTATGGAAACCAGCCACTGCATATTAATTGTAGATGATGATGAGGATATACTTACCTCTGCCCGTTTACTTCTTAAACAGCACTACCCTAAAGTGCATACCATATCTGATCCCCAGGCTTTAAATCAAAGCCTGGCCAGGTTTCACCCTGACTTGGTTTTATTGGATATGAATTTTAGAAAGGGAGTGAATGACGGCCGGGAAGGTCTATACTGGTTAAGTCATATTAAAGAAGTAAGCGAAAACACGCAGGTTATTATTATGACCGCCTATGGGGAAGTAGAGCTGGCCGTAGCAGCCATTAAAAAGGGCGCGTATGATTTTGTACTAAAACCCTGGACTAATGAAAAGCTTCTTTCTACCATTGACAACGCACTGAAGCTGGGCCGTGAGCAAAAAAAGGTAGAGCAACTGGAGTATGCCAAAGCTTCACTGGAAGATTCTATCGGGCTGAAGAACGAAGATTTTGTAAGCCGCTCACAGGCTATGCGGCAGGTGCTGGACACCATTCAAAAAGTAAGTGCTACGGATGCCAATGTTTTGTTATTAGGGGAAAACGGCACCGGGAAAAGTGTTTTGGCCATGGCGCTGCACCGGCTTTCCCACCGCACTAAAAACTCATTTATAACGGTAGACCTGGGCGCCCTGAATGAGAACCTTTTTGAAAGCGAACTCTTCGGGCATAAGAAAGGAGCTTTTACAGATGCGCATGCCGATAAGCCCGGCCGCTTTGAGGTAGCGCACGAAGGCACTATTTTTTTAGATGAGATCGGTAACCTTACCTTACCTCTGCAAGCTAAAATGTTAACCATAATCCAGAATCGTAAGGTTACCCGCCTGGGAGAGAACCGTGAACGCCCGGTAGACGTACGCCTGATATCGGCCACTAATATGCCTGTCCGGCAGATGGTGGAAGAAGGAAGTTTTCGTCAGGATTTGCTTTACCGTATTAATACGGTAGAGATAGAGGTACCGCCCTTGCGGGAACGGAAAGAGGATATACCTATACTGGCACAACGGTTCCTGGACCGCTTTAGTAAAAAATATCACAAATCCCGTTTGTACTTTAGCGAAGAAGCCATTGACCGGCTGTGTGAATATCACTGGCCGGGTAACATCCGTGAATTGGAGCACTCCATAGAACGAGCAGTAATTATGAACGAGGGTAGTGAGATCCGGCACTTTGGATTACAACTGGCCGAAGGGCAAAGTATACGCCCCAATGACCTGAACCTCGAAAACATGGAAAAACACCTGATATTGAAAGCTTTGGAAAAATTTAAAGGTAATATCTCCAGAGCTGCAGGTGAACTGGGAATTACAAGAGCTGCCCTGTACCGAAGAATGGAAAAACATGACCTCTAACCGTTTTAGCTTAGGCCTTTTAATTCGGGTTGTACTCATACTGGCCAACCTGTTGCTGCTTTCTTTTGCATGGATGTGGGCTGACCTGCTTTTCACCTATATCC
The DNA here is from genome assembly GCA_965212245.1 of Owenweeksia sp. Classification (GTDB taxonomy): domain Bacteria; phylum Bacteroidota; class Bacteroidia; order Flavobacteriales; family Schleiferiaceae; genus CAKZNE01. Next base: position 659,591 of record OZ243107.1, read on the forward strand.
TCATAGCCCTGATATTGGCTGCACAAATAGCCGAGTTGCTGCGTTTTGTAAATCACACCAACCGTGAACTCCATAAATTCCTGGACGCTATCCGGCATGAAGATTATTCTGTAAACTTTTCAGGCCATAAGCTGGGCCAAAGCTTTCAGCAGCTTAATCAAAGTTTTAAGGACCTCGTGGAAAAACTTAAAAAAGCCCGGATCAATCAGCAGAGCCATGCTGAGTTATTACAACTGGTTATGGAAAGTGTTAAGGTGGGCATATTGGTGGTGGAAAAAAGCGGCAAGGTGCACCTTATGAACCAGTCGGCCCGTGATATGCTCAATTGCCCACAGTTTCACAATTGGGAAATGTTCAGGAAAAAGAAACCTGCTTTTGCCGGGCAACTGGGTAATTTTGAATTTGAAGGCCGCAGGCTTATTCAGATAGACAGCCGTGAGTTTTACCTGGATCTTGAGCATATTGACCTGGTAGGCCAGCGGTACCACCTGATTTCCTTCTCTGACCTGAAAAATGAGATCGAGCAAAAAGAAATTGAGGCCTGGCACAAATTAATCCGCATACTGGCGCATGAAGTGATGAACTCCGTTACACCCATCAGCTCTCTTTCAGAAACAGTTCATAAAATGCTGACCACCTCTGAGGGGCAAGCTATTGACGCGGAAGATTTTACTGCCGAACGGATTAGGGATATACGTGAAGCCATGGGCACCGTAGTAAGGAGAAGCCGGGGTATGTTGAACTTTGTAGAAGAATACCGTAAACTAACCAAATTACCTGCTCCTCATCTGGAAGTTTTTTCGGTTAAGGAGCTGCTGGAAGAGGTTACTGCCCTTATGAGGCCACAGGCTGAAAAAGCCGGTGTGGAACTGCTTACAGAACTAAGCCAGGCCAAACTGGCTCTGCGGGCCGACCGCAAGATGATTGAACAGGTTTTAATAAACCTCATCAGCAATAGTATGTATGCCCTGGAAGGATGTGAAAACGCTAAAGTAGAGATGAGGGCCTCCATTGCCGAAGATCATACTTTTATAGAGGTTAAAGACAATGGAAAAGGTATTCCTGAAAGTATATTGGCTTCCGTTTTTATTCCGTTTTTCTCTACCCGTAAAAACGGTTCAGGTATCGGGCTTACTCTCAGCAAAAATATTATGAAGCTGCACAATGGGAGTATCACTGCTCAGTCCAAAGAAGGAGTAGAAACTACTTTCCAATTGAGCTTTGTGAATTAGGAAATACCCTTGCTACTCTACCGTCCAGGTATTTTTTCCGCTTATCAGGTCATCAAGATCTCCTTTCCCCTGCAAATCCAGCGCTTTATCCATTTGATTCTGCATAGCCGTTTCATAGGTAAAACGATCTTCACTGTACAAAATTCCGAACGGGCGCGGAAAAGTTTCCGGAGTTGGGTCTTTATCAAAAAAGCGACTTAAAATGTGAGCTTTCACGGAGTCTTTTTCATCATGCACCCATAGGTCTGACTCCGAATAGTCATTATCCATATCTACGATCTGAGGCCTTATCCCGTCCAGGCGTAAACCTTTTTTACCACCATCGTAAACTAAAGGCTTGCCTTGTTCCAGGATCAGAGAATGAGCACCCTTTTGTCTTTTATCTGTCCACAACTCAAAAGCTCCATCGTTAAAAACATTACAGTTCTGATAGATTTCCACATAAGAGGTTCCCTTATGCTGATGCGCACGCTTCAGCACCTCGCGTAGATGGATAGGATCACGATCTACCGTGCGCGCTACAAAAGTGGCTTCAGCACCCAAGGCCAGTGCCAAAGGGTTGAAGGGATGATCAATACTACCCAGAGGACTGGATTTGGTGTATTTTCCAAGTTCAGAGGTGGGTGAATATTGCCCCTTGGTAAGGCCGTATATTTCGTTGTTAAAAAGCAAGATGTTTACATCCAGGTTTCTACGCAAGGCATGAATCAAATGATTTCCCCCAATGGAAAGCCCGTCACCGTCACCCGTAATGATCCACACGCTCAAGTCAGGGTTGGCGGCCTTAAGCCCGCTTGCCACGGCCGGGGCCCGGCCATGAATGCTATGCATACCATAGCTATTCATATAATAAGGAAAACGCGAACTACACCCTATACCGGAAATAAATACCAGATCCTTTCGGTTGATGCCCAATTCCGGTAAAACGGTTTGCATTTGCTTGAGAATGCTGTAATCTCCACAACCCGGACACCAGCGTACATCCTGGTCGCTACTAAAATCTTTGGCCGTATATGCGGTTCCGTTAGTCTCCATGTACTTCTCCTATCTTTTTCAGTATTTCATCAGCCCCAAAAGGAAGCCCTTTGATCTTATTCAAAGCAATTACCCTGGTATCATATTCCTGACGGATCAATTTGCTTAATTGACCATTGTTTAACTCCGGAATTAGAACCGTATCATAATCAGAAAGCACATCTTTCAGATCATTCGGAAAAGGGAATATGTGGCGCAGGTGCAGTTGACTCACTAACATTCCCTCCGCAAGAGCGTTTCGTACCGCCACTTTAATGGCCCCGAAGGTGGACCCCCATCCTAATACCAACACCCGCCCCTGCTCAGGACCCTGCACCCGCTTTAAAGCAGGATATTCATTTGCAATAAGAGAGATCCGTTCCGCCCTGATCTTCACCATTTCTTCATGGTTATCAGGGTCATAACTTACGTTACCGCTTTCTTTCTCTTTTTCCAGGCCACCAATGCGATGCTCCAGTCCCTCCTGGCCCGGTAGTACCCATGAACGCACTAACTTCTCATTACGCCTATACGGCAAATAGCCTTCTTTCCCCTTAAAATAGGGGACGTGTATTTTTTCAAGATCAGTTGATTTTGGGAAACGCCAGGGCTCAGCTCCATTAGCAATATAGCCGTCTGACAACAGAATTACAGGTGTCATGTGCTCAACCGCTATACGCGTTGCTTCATAGGCAGCGAAAAAACAATCAGAAGCTGATTGTGCAGCAATAACCGGAATCGGTGCTTCTCCATTACGGCCATATACTGCCTGTAAGAGGTCCGCTTGCTCCGTCTTGGTAGGAAGGCCGGTAGAAGGCCCGCCCCTTTGTACATTTACAATTACTAAAGGCAACTCCAACATTACAGAAAGGCCCATGGCTTCTCCTTTAAGAGCCATACCAGGCCCTGATGTAGCAGTTACTCCTAACGCTCCGCCAAAAGAGGCACCAATGGAAGCGGTTATGGCTGCTATCTCGTCTTCAGCCTGAAAAGTTTTAATGCCAAAATTTTTATGACGGGCTAAAAAATGTAAAATATCTGAAGCGGGTGTAATAGGGTAACCCGCATAAAACAAATCCAAACCAGCCTTTTGAGACGCAGCAATAAGCCCCATACCCAGTGCCTGGTTGCCTACAATATTCCGGTAAGTCCCCGGCTGAAGTTTAGCTCCTTCTACTCTATAGCGGGTAATAGCTTCAATGGTTTCTCCATAATGATACCCTTTCTTAAGAGCTCTGATATTGGCTTCAAGTACCACAGGTTTGCTCTTAAACTTACTACTTAAAAACTGAAGCGTGGGGTCAAGATTGCGATGGTATAACCAATACACAAACCCCAGGGCAAACATATTTCGGGAGCGGTCTTTCTCTTTCATCCCCAGCTCTAAACCGTCCAGTGCTTCACGATTGAGCCTGGTAACATCTATGCGATAAAGCTGGTAATCGGAAGAGTGAAGTTCATCCAGCGGATTTACCGATTCATCCATATGAGCCAGCCGCAGGTTCCGTTTATCAAAACCGGCCTCATTGGCAATAAGTACCCCTCCCTTTTTAAGATTTCGGATGTTTTTTTTGAAGGCAGCCGCATTCATAGCCACCAATACGTCCGGGTTACTGCCAGGAGTATTGATCTCTTCGCTGCCAAAATTGATCTGAAAACCGCTAACCCCGGCCACGGTACCTATAGGGGCACGTATTTCGGCCGGAAAATCAGGAAATGTACTGAGGTCATTTCCCTGCAATGCAGTGGTAAGGGTAAACTGTGAACCGGCTAATTGAATCCCGTCTCCTGAATCACCCGCAAAATGTATGGCAACTTTAGTACGCTTTTCTTCCCGGGTCATTCTCAGGCCTGCTCCATTTTACTGATTTCCAGTACGCGGGACACTTCAGGGGCGTACTTCTTCACGGTCATTTCCACACCGGATTTCAGGGTCATCTGGTTTACAGAACAACCGGAACAAGCTCCGTGTAACTCTACTTTAACCGTTCCATCATCTTCCAGTTCAATAAAGCTGATATCACCACCATCTGAATTCAGAAAAGGGCGAATTTCGCTCAATGCCGCGCGAATACGTGAAATAATATCTTCTTTATTCTCTATCATAGTTCTTTGATTACACGGCTGAACATCCAGCCATGGTTGTGATCCTGGTAATTTCGGTAGGTGGCATATTATCATTGCGCTTTACCAATTCCTCTACCGTTCTGCGTGCCATTTCTTCAAAAGCGGTGCTTACTGGCGTACCCTCCTGAAGGATAGCCGGGCGGCCTACATCACCGGATTCACGAATACTTTGAACCAGCGGAATCTCGCCTAAAAAGGGAATATTCATTTCATTGGAAAGATGCTTAACTCCATCTTTTCCAAAGATATAATATTTATTATCCGGCAGTTCCTCAGGCGTAAAGTAGGCCATATTTTCAACCATTCCCAGAACGGGCACCTTAATATTATCAATCTGGAACATACCTACTCCTTTACGTGCATCGGCCAACGCCACATGCTGAGGCGTACTCACAATCACTGCCCCGGTTACCGGTACCGCCTGCACCAGGCTCAGGTGAATATCGCCTGTGCCGGGAGGAAGGTCAATGATCATAAAATCAAGCTCACCCCAATGCGCATCACGAATTAGCTGATTAAGAGCCTTACTGGCCATAGGTCCCCGCCATACCACGGCCTGATTTGCCCCGGCAAAAAAACCAATGGATAGCATTTTCACACCATAGCTCTCTACCGGTTGCATTTTGTCTTTACCGTCTACATGCACCGAGCCGGGCTTTGCGTTGGGTACATCAAACATGGTGGGTTGCGAAGGGCCGTAAATATCGGCATCTACCAGACCTACCTGAAAGCCCATATTGGACAGCGCCACCGAAAGGTTAGCCGCCACGGTTGATTTTCCAACTCCCCCTTTTCCGGAGGCTACGGCAATAATATTTTTTACCCCGGGAAGTTCAGCTCCCCGGATCATATTGGCTTTCTGCTGAGCTGCTTCCGGCACTTCAACGTTCACCTTTATTTTGAGCTTGGTATCTACCTCATTATGCACCGTTTTCAGGATGTCCACCTCCAGTTTTTTCTTTACGTGGAGAGCCGGAGAAATGCTGATCACATCAATCACTACCTCATCGCCAAAAACCTGAATATTCTTTACGTGGCCAGCTTCTACCAGATTTTTACTGGTTTCCGTAGAAGTTACTTTTTGCAGGGCCTCAGTAATCTGAGTTTTGGAATACGCCATGAAAAATTTTGAATTTGATGGCAAAGGTAAGGATTAAGCCCTCATTCTTAGAATGATTATAAATAAACACGATCATTACCTAACCGAAGCTGATAAACCTGTCTTTGAGCTATAAATCGAAGTGCACCCCCAGCCCAAGACCAAGTGGCAATGTCATATCTGAAGTAAGGGGCTTCTGAGATTTACGTGATGAGCTACCTTCCATTTGAAGGTCCTCATCTTCGTTAAGTGTTACTTCGGCCAACCAGGAAACTTCCAGGTATACAAATTTCACTTGAAAACGTGTTCTAAGGTCAACATTAAGAAACCAATGTGTGGCTTCCTTAGCCCCTGTGGCATAGGTTTGAGTTCTCTCCGTCTCAAAGGTAAAGGGGTCAATCTCTTCTTGGGTACTTTCATGAAATGCATAATGCCGTAACCGTGCCTGGTGTACTGAACTCCCCAGCGAAAAGGAGAGCAGCCTTTTACGATTGGTATTAAACCGAAAACCCAAACCGGCCCGCGGGCCTCTGTACCATCTATAATCTCTGGAACCATATAGCACAAAAGAAGAAGCGGGAGTTCCGTACGTGCCCGATTCAAGGCGTTTGGCACGATCCATATACCCGGCCTGAAAGGTAAGCTCTAAGTTAGGGTGTATACCGTAAGCAAACTCAAGAGCGGCCACACCTCTTGTGTTGATAAAGCTTCCTGCTGAATACGAGTTTTTAAATCCGGGGTTCTCCTGAGCCTGCGCCCATGATCCTGTGAAAAGAAATACACACAGCAGCCTATATATTATTTTCATAAGTGGTAAGGTTTAAGGATGCAGCCGGAAAGATAAATAATCTTATTCCAAGTGGTTTAAATTGAAAATTATATTTCCTCTACCTCAAATATTACCGGCCGGGAGGGTGAGGCATCATTGTGAAAAGGGGCTATTTGCAAATTCAAAAGATATAAGCCATCAGCCGTTCCCTCGGGCACCCGAATAAGTTCAGTAATGGTACAACCCTCGCGGGGTGCATCGGGAAAATCCCAGAATATTTTGTGGGCCTCTACCTTTCCCCCGTCCGATTCCCGGTCAACCGAGGGCAGGTCCAGCAGCAAATGTTGCACACCCATTTCTTTGATAAAACTAACCAGCTCCGGTTCCAGATAAGCGGGGTTGGTATTGCTGAAGTCATATCCTTCCGGGTAATTCCCGGTTTTGAGGATCAGGGATTCAAAGTTCCATTTTTTAATGCGCGAACGGATATCGGACAGGGTTATAAGCCGGTCTCCACTCCTTTCTTCGGGAGTGATATTTATCAAATAAGCAAGGGTATGAAATTGGGTAAACTGATCATTTATGCTTTCCTGCTTTTCAGAAATATGGCCATAGCTCTCCGTATGTGTTCCATTGCCATGCGGATTAAAACGGATATCGTAAAAGTTTACGGGAGAACCTTTCTTTACGCTACCTACCCAGCCATCACCCTGCACGGGTTCTTTCAGAACGGGTGGCACGTACCAAGCTCTTAATTCCCTTTTTTCATCACCCAATACAGAAGAAAGATCGATCCCTTTACTTAGATCAGCGCGATACTTACGCCCCAAGTGCTCCAGTGTAATTTGCATGCTCAAATATAAAAAAGGGAGGCTGCAATACCGTCTGTATGAAAACGCCACTCCTGCGGAATGTACAGCCGCCTGTCTAAAATGTTTAGTTGTGCTTTTTTCAGCAATGGTTCAGCTTCTTTCATAAGGTAGTCCTGATAGTCCGTTGAAAAAAGCGTGGCCAACTCCTCCAGGTGAATACCTTCCTGTGTACGCAGCTGAGTCATAATATGCTCATTAAAGTGGTCTTTTTTAAGCAACACTTCTGATTCCCGCGCCATATTCCCATTCTCAACCGCCTGCATATAGAGCATATTATTGGATATATTCCAAAAACGCTTATTCTTATGAAAAGAATGGGCTGAAGGACCTACACCCAGGTAAGGCACACCTTTCCAATACGAGGAATTGTGCCTGGCCCGATAAGCCGGTTTGGCAAAATTGGAAACTTCGTAATGTTCAAAACCAGCCTTTTGCAAGCGCTTCCATAATATTTCAAACTGACGCGCTGCCTGATCTTCATCCGGCTCGGGCATATCTCCTTTCTCAATTTTATGATGCAGCACCGTATGGGGTTCTACCGTTAAAGCATAGGAAGAAATATGAGGTACCCCCAGAACAATAGCTTGTTCTACCTGTTGCTCCCATACTTCGTCATTCATTCCGGGCATACCGTAGATCAGGTCCAGCGTAATATTGGTAAAGCCTTTATCCTGTGCCAGCTTAATGGAATGTACAGCCTGAGCAGCATTATGACTGCGATTCATCAATTGCAGGTCTTCATCACGAAAAGACTGAATACCTATTGACAAACGATTAATTTTTGACTCTGCTAACTGAGTCAACTTTGAGCGGGTAAGATCATCAGGATTAGCTTCCAGAGTTACTTCAGGATGAGGTTCCCACTCAAATATCTCAAAAGCCGTTTCCGTAAGTTGATCCAATTGATCTGCAGTAAGTACCGATGGTGTACCTCCTCCAAAATAAAGGTTTTCCATTTTTTCCCCTTCGGTAAATTTTTTTTGAAGTTTTAGTTCTTCCACCAGCGCATTCACCATTCTGGCCTGGAACTTAAGCGAAGTTGAGAAGTGAAAATCACAGTAAATACAAGCCTTCCTGCAAAAGGGAATATGAATATACAAGCCTGCCATTATACGCGTGGTTTACGCAACTGTATACGAAAAGTGGTACCGGAACCTATTTCAGAAGCCGCTACATAAATCCGCCCATTATGATACTCTTCAATAATCCGCTTGGCAAGGCTAAGCCCCAGCCCCCAGCCACGGCTTTTGGTGGTATACCCCGGTCTGAATACAGCTTTAAATTTATTCTGGGCAATACCTTTGCCGGTATCTTTAACGTCAATACGAACAGAACGTGCGGTTTCAACCATGTTTACGGTAATTTTACCCTTACCGGTTTCCATAGCATCAATAGCGTTGCGAATAAGGTTTTCAATTACCCACTCAAAAAGCTCCTTGTTCAGTTCTACCATAGACTCTCCTTCCGGCAAGTCCGAAATAATCTCAATTTTCCGCGGACTGCGGTTCTGAAGATATTCTACTGAGGTACGCACTACCCCAACCACATCATGGAGCTTAATAGAAGGTTGTGATCCAATCTTTGAAAAACGCTGTGTAATGGTGTTCAAACGGTTAATATCCTTTTCCATTTCAGTAACCATAGTGCTGTTCTCCTCTTTATTGCGCAGTAATTCCAGCCAACCCATTAGCGAGGTGAGCGGGGTACCTATCTGGTGAGCGGTTTCTTTGGCCAGGCCATTCCACACTTGGTTCTGTTCGGCCTTGCGGGCATTGCTGAAGGCTATATAGGCAATGATCACAAATAAAGAAATGACGATCAGCAACACTATAGGATAATACCTCAGCTTGGTAAGTAATATGGAGTTTTGGTAATAGATATATTGTTTTTCCCCCAGCCCCAGGTCCGCCTCTATGGGATCAGCCTGTTCACGCATTTCATCAAGTTTGCTGGTCAGCCATTTTTGATCTCTCAGCTTATCGGTATCAATATTCCGGCTGGTCATTACATTACCTGCATCATCCACCACAATAATAGGAATGGTAGTATTGGCTTCTATTACCATTTGTTCAAAAAGTATTTCGCAGGTGGAATCGGTATGAAGGATATTATTCATAGCCTCTCCAAACTGATTTACTTTCTTGATTTCTTCCTTCCTCAGTTCATTTAGGAAACTCTCGGTATACCATAAAGTGGCTGCACCGATAAGCACCGCAAAAACGAAGAGAATAAATTTCCAAAGGTTCTTTTTTCCGTAAAAATCCATGGTCTGCATTTCCAAAACCTCTAACAAAAATAAGTGCTAAAAATTGCTTGCCGCATTTGGCAAAATTGTTGGTAAGCTAAGTACGTTACTAAATTGCTTCGTCATGCCATTAGTTTAGTTATTTTTGACGACTTGGAACTTAACCCGAACAATAGATTGTCTGACGGTCTCGTAATTATACCAACCTACAACGAAAAGGAGAATATCGAAAGGATCATTCGCAAGGTATTCTCGTTATCTTACCCTTTCCACATTCTTATTGTGGACGATGGGTCACCGGACGGTACAGCTGATATTGTTAAATCTCTTCAACAAGAATATCCAGAACAACTTTTTATACTGGAACGGAAAGGTAAGCAAGGCTTAGGCACCGCTTACCTGAATGGTTTTGAGTGGGGACTTGCTAAAGCCTATGAGTTCTTTTTTGAAATGGATGCTGACTTTTCCCATAACCCGGAGGATTTGGTGCGTTTGCACCAGTGTAGTGTTCAGGAAAATAAGGATGTGGTGGTGGGCTCGCGCTATGTAAAGGGTGTTAATGTGGTAAACTGGCCCATGAGCCGTGTTTTACTGAGCTATTTTGCTTCACGCTACGTGCGGATTATCCTGGGCATTCCGGTAGAGGATACTACCGCAGGGTTTATGTGTTATCGCAGAAAAGTGCTGGAAACCATTAATTTCAAGAAGATCAAGTTTGTGGGCTATGCCTTCCAGATTGAAATGAAATATGTAGCCTATAAAATGGGCTTCTCCATCATGGAAATCCCGGTTATCTTTACAGACCGAACTTTGGGTAAGTCCAAAATGTCTCAGAATATTATCCGTGAAGCCGTGTTCGGAGTTCTTCAACTCAAGATGAGGAACATCCTCAGGCGCTACAAATAAAACGGTTGTTACCTATGAAAAAAATCCTGATTAAAAACGCCAGGATAGTGAATGAAGGCTCCGTAACCGATGGAGACCTCTACATTGAAGGAGAGCGCATTGTGCGCATAGATAATCATATAAGTCAAAAAGACAACAATACCCATATCATTGACGCGGCCGGGCGCTTTTTACTTCCTGGCCTTATTGATGACCAGGTCCATTTCAGGGAACCGGGGCTTACACACAAGGCCAATATTGGTAGTGAGTCCCGAGCTGCTGTAGCTGGAGGTATAACCTCTTACATTGAACAGCCCAACACCTTGCCTCCTGCCGTAACACTGGAACTGCTGGAAGCCAAATACGAGATAGCAGCTCATAGCTCCATCGCCAATTACGGCTTTAACCTGGGTGCTACCAATGCCAATATTGAAGAGCTTAAAAAAGCAGATCCTAAACGTATACCTGGCACCAAGGTATTTATGGGCAGCAGTACCGGTAATATGCTGGTGGATGAGGAAAAAGCACTTGAACAGATTTTTTCTGAAAGCCCGTTACCGGTTATCACGCATTGCGAGGACGAAAAAACCATCCGGGAGAATCTGCAACGCTATAAAGATGAATATGGGGATAACATTCCCATTCAATTCCATCCCGAGATCCGCAGCCGTGAAGCCTGTTATATTTCGTCTTCAATAGCCGTAAAACTTGCTCAAAAGCATAATGCCCGATTACACATCTACCATATCAGCACTGCGGAAGAAACAGAGCTCTTTACCAATAAGATTCCACTCAGTGAAAAACGCATAACGGCAGAGGCCTGCATCCATCACCTTTGGTTTACGGATAAAGATTATGAAGAAAAGGGGACTCTTATCAAATGGAACCCGGCCGTAAAAAAAGAAGAAGATCGTAAAGCCATTTTGAAGGCAGTACTGGATGACCGAATTGATGTAATTGCTACTGATCATGCACCACACACCCTGGCTGAAAAGAACAATCCATATACCAGCTCTCCTTCAGGAGGGCCTTTAGTACAACATGCTTTACCCGCCTTGATGGAATTTGTACGTGATGAGGAAATGAGTATTGAAACTATGGTTCAGAAAGCATGTCATAACCCGGCTATTCTTTTCAACATTGTTGAAAGAGGTTTTTTGAGAGAGGGTTATTTTGCAGATATCGTTTTAGTGGATGCAGCCCGTCCCTGGAAGGTTAGCAAAGAAAACATTCTGTCTAAATGTGGCTGGTCACCTTTTGAAGGAACCACCTTCCGCTCCAGGGTAACTCATACTTTTGTAAATGGTAACCTGGTGTATGATAATGGTAAGGTCATTGATAATTCCACTGGAAAACGCCTTTCGTTTGATCGTTAAAAAAACTTTCATAGCCATTGCTCTTGCAATACTCACAGCCTCCTGTTCCGTACAGGAAGAGGGTGATATTCCAAAGGATGTATTTAAGGAAGATAGAATGATAACCATTCTAACGGATATTCACCTGGTGGAAGGGGCCAAACTAGGCAGGAGGATTATGGGCGATACTGTGCTGGTAGATGTGTATTTTCAGAAAGTCTTTGAAAAACACAACATCACTAAAGAACAGTTTGAACACAGTTTTGGGTTTTATTCGGATCGTCCGGCACAAATGGATAAGATCTATGACAGGGTAATTGAAAACCTGAATTCTATTGAGGTGGCCTCACCACGTTGGGAAGATGCGAAAGATTCTGTAGATAAGGCCAAAGTGGCCGCAGACACCATCCCGGAGCCTGGAGACACCAACACACAAGGACCCGGAGAGAATTCCATTCTGAAAAAAATACAGAAAAAATTTTAGCCTTTTTTCTGCTTGTGCCATTTTCGATAATGGCGTGCCATATCGGCTATAGTTTGAGTAACAGGCCGGAACTCAAAACCCAGCTCCTTTTTTATTTTCCCATTATCATAGTAATAAGTACGCTGCGCAGTTTCTGATGTTTCTTTGGTAATAACGGCTTTTCTTCCACTCAAAAAAGATCGTACTTTTTCCAAACGCCACAACACGGCACTCATCCAGGGCTGCACCTCCTTATGAGGAGCTCTTACATTAAGACTTTCAGCAATGTATTCAAAAAACTTCTTGTAACTCAGGTTTTCTGACGCCACTACGTAACGCTGTCCGGAAACAGGACTTTCCATTAACTGGATCATGCTTTCCACCACATCCCGTACATCCACATAGGCATTAGTGCCCAGGGTATAATACTTAAAGCCTTTGGCAATGGTATGAAAGAGAGCCGTACTGCCCTTTTCCCAATCACCAGGACCAATAATTATGCAGGGATTCACAATGGCAGCATTCAATCCTTCCTGTATACCACGCCACACTTCTAACTCGGCCCGGTATTTACTGCGGGCGTATACACTATTTTGTTTACCGGGCACCCACTCACTGTCTTCATTTATATATTCAGCCTCTGCTTTACGGCCCAGCGCAGCTACACTGCTTACGTATATCATTTTCCGGATACCTTTATCCAACGCTATGTTTATGATATTGGCCGTCATAACCGGGTTCATTTCCAACAAATCCTTACTGTCAGCAGAGTCAAAGCTCACCAGTGCCGCACAATGATAGACTTCCTCCACCCCTTTAAAAACAGCATCCAGAGCGGTAACATCCAACAGGTCGGCCTCTTCCCACTCCAGGTTTGTTAAGAGCTCAGCAGCATTGGAACGATAATACAGAATGGTTCTTTCCACGGCACCGGTATCCGAGTTCTTACGGCATGTGGCACGCACTTTCTCACCTTTTTTAAGAAGGTCATATATCAGGTGGGCTCCTAAAAGCCCGGTACCCCCGGTTACAAGAATCATCAGAGTTTAATAAGTGTTCAAAGATAGGCGAAGGCTTCAAGATGCAAAACCATTGAATTGAGAAGAACATACGTGAAGCCAAACTTCTTTTACCTCCTTCCCATAATTTTCTGATTAATGCTTTTAACTTTGCGCACCTTAAGTTTAAGACATGAAAAACTTTGTGGAAGAGCTTCGCTGGAGAGGCATGCTTCACGACATTATGCCCGGCACGGAAGAACTGCTTGCTAAAGAAATGGTGTCCGGTTATATCGGTTTTGACCCTACCGCAGACTCGCTGGGAGTGGGCAATATGGTACAGATCATGACCCTGGTGCATTTTCAAAGAGCCGGTCATAAGCCCTACGCCCTGGTAGGCGGAGCTACAGGCCGTGTTGGCGATCCTTCCGGAAAATCACAGGAGCGCAACTTACTGTCTCCTGAAGAAATCAATCATAATCTTGAAAGACAGAAAGCCCAGCTGGAGCGTTTCCTGGATTTTGACAGCCAGCCCAACTCTGCTGAAATTGTAAATAATTACGACTGGTTTAAGGATTTTGGTTTCCTTGACTTTATCCGCGATGCCGGAAAGCATATCAGCGTAAATTATATGATGGCTAAAGATTCGGTGAAGAATCGCCTGGAATCAGGAATGTCATTTACCGAGTTTACCTACCAGCTTATTCAAGGCTATGACTTTTACCATTTACACACTCAGCATCACGTAAAGTTACAGATGGGGGGCAGTGACCAATGGGGCAACATCACCACAGGTACCGAGCTTATACGCAGAAAAGGCGGGGGCGAAGCTTTTGCTCTGACCACTCCTCTTATTAAAAAGGCAGACGGAACTAAGTTCGGAAAATCAGAAAAAGGGAATATCTGGCTTGATGCCGAAAAGACCAGCCCTTATGAGTTCTACCAGTTTTGGCTCAATGCAGCTGATGCAGATTGTGAAACCTATATAAAGATTTTCTCTCTGAAAGGCCGTGAGGAAATTGAAGCTTTGATAAACGAACACCAGCAAGAGCCTCATTTAAGAAAATTACAAAAGGCGCTGGCAGAAGAAATTACTGCACGTGTTCATGGTACTAAAGAATTGGAGAATGCTATTGCTGCTTCCACTATTCTTTTCGGTAATTCTACCGAAGATGCTTTACGAAAGCTGGATGAAAAAACTTTACTGGCCGTTTTTGCAGGAGTACCTCAATATGAAGTGGAACAGCAAAAGCTTAGGGAAGGTATAGCGGTGGTAGAATTTTTAGCGGACGAAACCACAATTTTCCCTTCCAGGGGAGAGGCACGCAAAATGGTACAGGGCAACGGCATCAGCATCAACAAGACTAAAGTTACGCTGGAGAAAACGGTAAACACCACAGATCTGGTAAACGATAAATATATTCTTGTGCAACGCGGTAAAAGAAATTATTTCTTAATCTTGTGCAACTAGTCAGGAGTTAATGTGCTGATCTCAACAAATGGAATAAACAATTTTCATCTTTTCAGGCTTATTCAAAAAGAAAATTAACTCAAACACACCATTGAAAGGGTATAAAGAAAAAATAACGGAGGATAACCTCATTGATGAATTCAGGGCCGGGAACAAGGCCGCTCTGAATTACATTTATGAAGCGTACTCTGGAGCCCTGTATGGTACTATCATTAAAATAACCGGTAACGAAGAACAGAGCAGAGATCTGTTACAGGAAGCCTTTGTGAAAATTTGGAAAAAGGCGGACAATTATGACCCTTCTAAAGGAGCTCTTTATACCTGGATGATCAATTTAACACGCAACTTGTGCATTGATTATCTGCGATCTAAGAGATTTAAGAATACACAAAAAAACCAGGCTTTAGATAATCACGTATATAGTCTTGAAAGCAACAGACGTTTTGACCCTCAACATATCGGTTTAAACGAATTGTTGAAACGCCTTCCAGACGAACAACAACAAGTGATTTACTTTTCCTACTTCCAGGGTTATACCCAGAAAGAAATTTCGGAAGAGCTGGATATTCCGCTTGGCACTGTAAAAAGCAGGGCTAAAGCAGCACTTGAAAAATTGAAAAGGGTGTTTAATTGAGAATTTGAGCGGTGGACGTAAAAGAATACATAGAATCAGGAATCATTGAAGCATACGCAACGGGTATGCTTATCGATGCTGACGCTAGGGAAGTGGAGCTGATGGGAGAAAAACACCCTGAAGTAAAAGCCGCTATCCTTAAAGCGCAATCTGCTCTTGATTCTTTAACCAAAGCTTATTCGGTGCAACCTAAACCCGAATGGAAGGATGATATTTTGAATGCTGCCTTTGCCTCTTCTGAAAAGAACAATAGTACAGACACTCCGGATTCGGTGGTTCGTTCTCTTGAACCTGAAGTTTCTGAAAAGAAAAAATCCTCCTCATCCCTGGCCATAGCTGCTTCTATAGCTTTACTAATAAGCTTGGGGATTAACATTTTTCAATATCTTACCTTAAATGATTTTCGTGCTGAGCTTACGGCTACCAATATAAGATTAGCCGAAATGGAGCAAAATCATCAGGTAATGGTGGCTAATTATAAAGAGGCCAACCGGGAAATAGCCGTATTAACTGATCCTTCTACGGCCAGTTTTATTATGAAAGGTGTGGAAGGTCGTAACTTAGAATTCAGAGCAGATGTATTCTGGAATTCTAAAACGGAGATGGTATACCTGAATGTTAAGAATCTTCCTCAAGCCCCTGTGGGTAAGCAATATCAATTATGGGCACTCAAGGATGGCAAGCCTATTGACATGGGTGTGTTTAATGGTATAAACCCGGAAAGCGCACTCCAGAAAATGGGAAGTGTACCCGGAGCCCAGGCTTTTGCCGTAACTCTTGAACCAGAAGGAGGTTCAGTGAACCCTACTCTAGAGGAAATGTACGTATACGGAGCCGCTACTTCCTGATTTTTCCTTTACAAAGCCAGAAAAGTATAGAGTATTGTGTTTTCTATAAGATCTTTCATAGAAGCTGGTGGTTTATATAAATAGATGATGTGAAATGGCGGGGCATCATACTCGTCTTTTATCTTAGGGGCCGTAACATTACCATGATCATTCGTTATAACCGCATACACACTGGTCTCGCCCCTGAAAACAATAATTATCCTGAAGTCCTGCTCTTCCTGTGCGGTTTTATTCCTCTCCCGCATGGCATAAGCCGTAAGGTCTTCAAATTCCTGCTTCTCAAAATTATATAGATCGAAAAGTTCCTGAAACCCTTCCGTTTGCTGAGTTCGGTTTTTAATAGCCAGTAATTCATTTACCTTTTCTTCAGGCATGGTGCCCTCCTCAATTTTAGTCTTAAACACGTAGCCCTCAAGTACAACCTGGTAGCGTGAATCCCCTCTGAACACATCAACTTTTCTTTTATCTCTTACCTTAACTTCTTTCAGCACCTCTCCTATTTTATCGCCTTTTTTATTCTTCAGCACGGTACCAGGGTATAGGTATTTATCGTCCGGCAGGTCTGATTTCTCTACCCAGGCTTCTCTTCTGCATTTAAACCAACCACCTTCGGCTTCATACGTGTATAAGTCTGAGCCTTCGTTTAGCTTAAACAGTGCTTCACCGCTCGGCTCATCCAAAATTTTGGTTTCTTCTTCCAGTATCTGCCCCTGTAGCAGCGAACTCATCAATATGCCCAATACGATTCCAAGTTTTTGCATTTTTCTTTTAATTTTCAGATCACCATTAAATTACAACCTCTTATATCGGCATGATCAAAACGTCCCATTACTTCAAAGCGTTCATCAGCATGTAATCTACCTAAATCCTGTGTTTCAATAAAAGCACAACTATCAACGTTGGCCAGGTCAATAATATTGATTCCCCCGGTTTTTCCCAAAGACGCCTGGGTAAAAGGATCAGCTACCTCACGTATTATAACCTTCATCCAGGGTGGACACTCAAACAGGCCTTCGCCTTTGGAGTATGCCTGAGACATGAGTTCTGTCATTCCATATTCAGAATGAATGTGGGCCAACTTAAAGGATGAACTCAACTCCTGATGTACTTCATAACGTATCATCTCCTTTCGCCTGCCCTTCATTCCTCCGGTTTCCATGAGTATAATGTTACTCCAGTTATCGTGGTGGTATTCGGCCAGATCAAGCAATGCAAAGCTTACACCTAAAAGAAACACTTTTTTAGCCCCCTTAACTTTCTCTTCAACCTTACGAATCAATTCATCATGGTTATCTAAGTAAAAACCACTGTCTTTGTCCCCACTCAGCTCTATCAGGCGTGCTGCCATGTCAATTAAGGAAGAGCCCTTACGCTCTAAGTAAGACGGGAGAAGAGCCAGGAAACAATAATCTCCGGGCTCTCCATATTGAAGGCGGAAGGCCTTTAAAAAGCTGTTTTCATACCATTTTTTTTCCCTTACCAGATGCCGGCTGCTTTGCTGCCCACCGGTACCGGAGCTGGTATAAATTACCTCTGGTACAAACTCTCCGGTTTGTACTTTAAAGCTCTTGAAAAAGTTGATGGGCAAAAACGGGATCTCGTTAAGACTGCTTACGGACCCAACTTTACAGCCCAAATACTGAAGGTAATTTTTATACACTTCATTATGCAGCGCCTGGTATTGAAAAAGCTTTAGCGCAAGAGCCTTAAAGTCTTCTTCATGATGAAGATCAAAAATCCTATTTTTGAAATATTGATGGTTAAGCAACGTTTTATCTTAATTCTGCGTTATAAGCTACATGGAAAGTTACCTTTCAAAAATACTACTAAGCAGTTTCATTATAGCCGGCCTCTTTGGCTGCAAGAATAATGACAAATTCGGGGACAAACCTTTTCTCGAATATAAAAGTTACCGCTACGTAAGTGATGAAGACAGCACTTCAAACCGGAGAAGTATCGAATTTACCATATTCTTTACGGATGGTGATGGCGATCTGGGCACAGATGATGAACCCACAGATTCCTGCGACACTTCCGTGAACAATTTCTTTATCAGCTACTTTGAAAAAGTTGACGGAGATTACCTGGAAGTTAAACCCCGCGACTCATGCCTGCCTTTTGACAGCCGTATACCAGATATCACCCCCGGGGGCTCTAACCCCACTTTAGAAGGCGATATTATTACCTTTTTTGATTACAGTGGTTACCCTGCCAACCCAAGGGTAGATTCGATACGTTTTGAGTTTAAAGCGGTTGACCGGTCCGGTAATGAAAGTAATATCAGTGCTTCACCGGCTATTCCAACTCCTCCGCGCTAGATCTTTCTTCACGGGATTGAAAAACCTGTGAAATACTTACTACATGATCTGCAATGCGTTCCATTTCTGAGATAAGATCACTGTAGTACATGCCGCTGTCAAGACGGAATTTCCCTTTTTCGACCTTTTTAATATATTCTTCGCGAAGTTCCCGATACAGTTTATTCACTTCATTCTCCAAACGTTCGGCTTCCTTAAAATTCATTTTATTCTCATTCACTTCCAGGTTATTTACCATCACATCCATCGATTTTGCCACCAACTCTGACAACTTTAGCACCCGATCACGGATCTCCTGCGTGAAGTACGCTTTCTTCTTTTTACGGACGTGCAGGTTACGGCTTATCTCCAGGTAAATATCGCCAATGCGCTCCAGATAGTTTGCCACGCTTAGCATGCTTCTCACCCGTGCACTACCTTCTGAACTAAGATCACCAGAAGAAGCTTTGGTGAGATAAGTGGATATCTCTATTTCCATACGATCTGAGATATCTTCATAGTTCTCCAGTTTCTCTATATAATGGTTAAACTTCTTTTCTTCCATTTCCGTAACCAGTTTGGGTACGTACTTGTAAGCCCGCCTCATAATACCGGCAAATTTTGCAAGCTCTTTACGGGCCTCTATAATAGATAACTCCGGAGTGGCCATCAGCCCACTGCCAATGTAATCCAGACTAAACACTTCATCTTCTCCTTTGGAAGGAACCATACGGATAACTATCCTGGCTATAAAGCCTACAAAGCCTACCATCAGAAGTACATTGAGAATATTGAAGGAGGTATGGAATAAAGCCAGCGCCTTGGGTATGCTGGAAGCTGATTCATAAGGGCTTGCACCAAAAACACTCTCGGTAAGTGATGCTATGGCATCCAGGAAAAAAGGTAATAGCAGCAGCATCCACAATACGCCAAATACATTAAAAATAAAATGGGCCCGTGCCGCACGCTTGGCATGAACATTTGCAATTAATGCCGCCAGGTTAGCCGTTATGGTGGTGCCAATATTTTCTCCTAAAACAATTGAGGCTGCCAAAGGAAAAGATATCCAACCTTCATTACACATCACCAGGGTAAGAGCCATGGCCGCACTGGAAGACTGAACTATAATAGTTAACAAAGTACCAATACCAACAAAAATGAGGCTGATGAAGAATTTACCTACCCATCCTTTCTCATCATACGTAAGGCCGCTTAAGAATTCCAGAACCTCAGGGTTGGAGCGAAGATCGGGTACCGAATCCTTCATAAAAGCCAGACCCAGAAAGAGAATTGCAAAACCAATAATAACTTCACCCCATAATTTGATCTTTTCACGGCCGGCAAACATCATGGGGAAACCCACACCAATCATAGGAAGGCATAAGGCACTAACACTGAATTTACCTAAGCCAAGCATTGAGATAAGCCAGGCTGTAACGGTAGTACCGATATTAGCTCCCATAATAACTCCTATAGACTCCACAAGGCTAAGCAAACCCGCATTCACAAAACTGACTACCATTACGGTAGTGGCTGAGGAGGATTGTACCAGTGAGGTAATCAGCAGCCCGGTGAATATTCCGAAAAAACGGTTGGAGGTCATGGCTCCCAATATCTCGCGAAGTTTGCTACCCGCTACTTTTTGTATAGCCTCGCTCATCACTTTCATTCCATAGATGAAAAGACCGAGGGCCCCTATAAGGGTAAGAAAATCAAAAATACCGAAACTCATGCTTTCGTTTTAGATGCTGTAAATGTAATAGTTGCCGGATAGCAAAAGAGGGATGCTGCACCTCTGTGCAGCATCCCTCTTCAAGCTATAGTATTTCAAATACCAAGGATGTTCTTCAATTACTGAATGATCAGCTTTCTTGAAGCTTTAGCACCCTTTATTTCAATAGAGATGATATATACACCTTTAACCATTGAGGCTGTGTTCAATTCAATCAGCTCTTCAGATGTTTCAAAACCATAAAGCATTTTTCCGGTAAGTGAGCTCACCTGAACATTTTTAACTTCATGGTTTGCCGTACGGATAAACACCTTATTACTGGCTGGGTTAGGATATAAGGTAACCTTATTTACCAGGAACTCATCCAAACCAATAGGTGCCATATTTCCGGGGCTACCCACATCTCCGGAATTGGATGTATAGGCTCCGTTCACACCGTCAACCGATGAACCGATAAGTGTTCCGGTAGTATCAAATTCCAGAGACACACCTAAGTTCACATCACCAGGCCCCCAGCTTACGCTGGATATCTTTTGACCTTTATCATCATAGAAGTTCACTTCATCTGTTGATTCCTGAAGGCTGGAGAAACCTATACCTCCCACTTCATCCTTGGCAATAACTACCAGGTTATTCAGTAATTGTCTCCAGGTGTTAGACCATAAATCATCATCAGGAGTTACCTCATCAAGGAAGATGATAGATTCACCAGGGTTAATCACCAAGCTGGTTTTAACTTTACGGGTTCCGGGTACGTCATCTGCATCATCCCAGCTAAAATCCAGCAAGTCAATCGGTGCATTGCCATAGTTGGTCAGTTCAAACCAATCTCCGTCAATAGAAGGGTGTGAACTGTTGGGCATTACTTCTGTAATAGCCACCGTTGGTAAAATACGGATAATGTCGTCCCCACCACGTGGTAGTATCTGATATTCATCAGTATAGGGGCTTGAAGGATCATACTGACCGCCAATACCAATTACATCAAACTTACCTACAGGCGCACTACCCCAGTTGGCAATAATGTCTGAATCAATACGCAGTATTACCGTATCATTGGTAGGTAATACAATATCAAAATTCCCAAAATTAGCAGTAGGCCATCCGGTTGTATCTACCATTTCCACACCGTTCAAACGAATAAGGCGACCTTCGGTGGTTTCACCCAAAGCAGTCTGCACAAACGGGGTAAGAGTATTTCCGGAAGATATTACACTAATGGAATCAGGAATGATCTCGATCTGGCCGTTGAACTGATCAATAATGCCCACCACACGGATCTCATCACCTACTATAGGGTTATAAGTAAAACCGGATAAGTTGGATTTGAACACTTTGATACCGGCATTATTAGTGCGTGCAGTTAGGTAAAAATCGAAACGGTTAAACCCGAGATTGGAGATGGACACGATACCTTCCAATTTACAATACACATTCAGTGAATCCGCCTCGCCATTGGCATCTACATCCACCACATCAATAATATCATACAATGGAATATCATCAATAATTGTAAACACATGGGTAGAGGTTGCACCGGTATTAATACCTGTGCTGGTGGCAGCAATGGTAAAGGTGATATCTTCATCTACTTCATTAAGCCCATCGGCAATAAGGTTTACATCAAAGCTTACGGACGAGGCATTAGCCGCAACCGCCAGTGTAATGGTATCGTTCACTACAGCCGGTGTGGTAGTATAATCACCAGTTGTTACACCTACTCCGTTACTTACATAAATCTTAACCTGACCAGCCGCAGTAGTTGCAGGAGCAATGGGCATGTTAATAGTAACTGTTCCGGCTGCTTCCACCTGAGATTGAGAAGCAAGTGGGAAGTTAATAGTTGGCGTAGTTACCACTATCGGGATAATGTCATTCAAATCACGTGGCTGGATCTGATAACCTGAAGTATAAGGGTTTGAATTATCAAACTGACCTCCGGCACCAACCACATCAAACTGACCGGTGGGTACAGGAGACCCATCAATATCCGTATCACTGTCAATACGAAGGGTAACAGTAACTGTACCATCGGTAATATCCACATTTGCACTATTTCCATTGGCCGGCCATTGCGATGGTGTTACTACACTAAAGCCGTTCATCCGGATATATTCACCTTCAGTAGTTTCATCTAAATCCGTTACTACAGCGGGGTTTTTAAGTGTTAAATTGGAATCCAGCCGAACGATAGAATCCGGCACCAATTCGATGAGACCATTAAACTGTTGGATCTCACCAATAACGCGGATAGAATCACCACGCTTAACAGCATAGTTACTAACGTCATTAAAATTAAAAACGTTAACCCCTCCGGTAGCATCATACATAAAGAAGCTTATACCTGCATTTCCGTCAAAGTCATCCGTGTAAACCACACCATTAAGTTTACAATACACATTTAATGAATCAGGTATACCGCTGGCATCAGCCGTAGTAATATCTGCAATATCATAAGTTGGAATACCAGGTGCAGGCGCATCATTATCCTGAACCACTAATTGGTAGTTTAAACCAGACCCCATTAAAAGGCCGGCACTAACTCCGGTGATATTCACAAACAACGTTTCATTGCTTTCCACCACGGCATCATCTATAATGGTAATGTCAAAGCTTACACTATCCTCATTAGCAGGAACGGTAAGGGTGAAAATACCGGTAGTGAAATTAGGTGCAGGGGTGATGGAGCCATCATTAGGAATAGTTACTCCGGCACCTAAAGCGGCCTGAAGAGTAATGGTTTCTGATGTACTGGCCGTAGGATTAATAATCAGATCTACCGTTACGGTACCTACAGATTCACTAACTATTTGTGAAGACACCGGGTAATTAACCGTTGGGTTGGCAGGAGCTGTCAACAGAATATCACTCAGGCTACTTGGTAAAATCTGGTAACCTTCGTCAAAGGGTGAAGTGTTATCAAACTGGGCAGCGGCTCCGATGACATCAAACATAGCAGCGGGCACAGTGGTACCGTCAATATCTGTGTCGCGATCAATGCGCAAGATGGTTGTGTCTGTACCATTGGTAATGGTAACACTGGCATCACTTCCGGCTGCTGGCCATTGGGAAGGAGTAACCACCCAGTACCCATTCAGACGGATGTAATCACCTTCAACCACCTCATTAGGAACGGTAACCAGTAAAGGACTTTTTAAAGTAAGTCCGGCAGACCAAAGCACAATAGAATCTGCAAATATTTCCGTGAGACCATTAAACTGAGCTATATCACCAAACACACTGATAGAGTCTCCGGGATTAGGAGAAGAATAGGTTGCTACATCATTAAAGTTAAATACATTGATACCTCCGGTAGCATCGTACATATAAAGGCTGTAACCTGCATTGCTATCAAAGTCAATAGAGTGTACCACCCCTCTTAATTCACAAACCACATTCAATGAATCGGGCTCACCGTTAGCGTCATTGGTAGTTACTTGCGAAATGGTATAATAGGGTATGGAAGAAGCG
This sequence comes from Owenweeksia sp., assembly GCA_965212245.1. Classification (GTDB taxonomy): domain Bacteria; phylum Bacteroidota; class Bacteroidia; order Flavobacteriales; family Schleiferiaceae; genus CAKZNE01. The sequence continues at coordinate 683,103 of OZ243107.1, forward strand.
GGACGTGCTTCAATATCCAATAAGCTGCTGGGCAAAATCTGATAACCTTCATCAAAGGGTGAGGAGTTATCAAACTGACCTCCTGCTCCGGTAACATTAAAAGGAGCAGTTGGCACAGGAGACCCATCAATATCGGTATCGCTGTCTATGCGTAAAGTAGTAGTATCAGCGCCATTGGTAATAGCCACACTTGCACTGGAGCCACTTGCCGGCCACTGACTTGCATCAATTACCCAATAACCATTCAATTTTATATAATCTCCCTCGACAGATTCATCCGGTGCCGTAACTACCGATGGCTGCTTTAAAGAAACTCCACTGCTAAGAAGAACTATAGAATCCGGTACAATTTCAGTAAGACCGTTAAACTGGGCAATAGAGCCTATTACACGAATAGAATCTCCAACTGCCGGATTAGTGTAACTACTCACATCGTTAAAGCTAAACACGTTCATACCTCCGGTAGCGTCATACATATAAAGGCTATAACCTGCGTTACCATCAAAATCAATAGAATGAACTATTCCGTGCAAGCGACATTCTACATTCAGTGAATCTGCAACGCCATTTACATCACTACTATTTACATCTGAAATATTGTAATCCGGAATACCTCCGGCACCTACCTGAGGAGCTTCTACTCTGAAGTTATCTACAGCAGCATAGTCTGAACCTCCATTTTGTACGGCATAAATCCTCAACCTCACATAACTAGCTGAGGAAGGAACAGCTACATCAACAGTTACCCAACTCTGCGAGTCTTTATTTAAAAGGACAGGTGCACCCCAGGTTGAACCATTATCAAATTCCACCACATACGCCAGCGAATCACTACCGTCAAAACCTATGGTATAGTAATCAAATTTTACCCTGGCATTGGGCAGACTGCTTACATCTACTGCATCAAAATCCAGAGTGTGAGCAAAAGATCCTCCTCCATTAGGGTTATCCAGATCCCGCATTCCCCAAAAAGACGATCCTTCGGAAGGATTGATGGATGAAAGAGACGAAACAATATCCCATACATCACTGGACATATTATAAGCTGCAGGCGTATTGGTGTAATTCCAGGTTCCGGTACCTGTTTCAAACCCCTGGGATACGGGTGCAGAAACCAATGGCAAAACGGTTACAGATCCAGCCATACCCGGAGCATGAGGTGTGCAAACATAGTTGTATGTACCGGCCACGGTAAACTGGAACTGGTAGGTCCAGGCAGAGCTGGAGGCAGAGCCATTCCCAAAAGTTACAGGGTTGGAACCATTGCTTCCGTCTACATTGTGCGTTCCTCCGGTGTTAGACCATAATACCGTATCACCCTGAGTGATAGTTAAACTTGAAGGAGTGAAGAAATTACTACCAACCGAAACGTTGTGGACAGTAGCAAATCCTGCAAAGGCAAAAAGAAATGCCAAAAGGGATAATCTTGCTTTCATTATTCAAAGGTTTTTAAAACTTTGCAAAAGTAAGAAGCATTAGCCAATAACCTTTTCACCGTTTGTTAACTGAATATTAATAAAAAAGCCCCTGCACGGGCAAGGACTTTTCATGAATGATCAATAATGATTATTTGAACTTATAACTGTATCCTATTGAGAATTGAACACCTGGATTCATACTCGTAAACACCTGGTCCTTTGCTTTATAACCCACAAAGAAGCTCTCACGAACATCATTTAGTAAATTGGAGACCTTAAACCCAAGTGTAGAACGTCTTTCAGCACCAAAAGATTTGCTACCTGTAATATTTAAGGAGTGAAACAATTCGGCATATACATCCGGGAATAGTCCACCACCCACAACTTCCAGTGTCCTCCCCTTCACATTATAGTAACCACCAACACTCAGTCCTTTGTTCACATCATCATAGGAAATTCCTCCATTAATAATGTAGGGAGCCTGACCGGCCATTCTTCTCTTTCTGTCTACCGTTTGGCCAGTTTTTTCATAATCCTTTCGAAAATTAAACTCAGTGTCGGTCATTTCTATTTGGGAATACACATAAGTAACATTCCCGCTAAAACTCAGTTTATTCATAGCCTCATTTATAAAGCCAAGGTTTTTTCTCAACTCTACTTCAGCTCCGAAAACTTGTCCATCACCCACATTTCTTGGCTGAAACTCCGCTGTAGTTTGTGCCTCAGGGATACGGACCAATTCAATGGCATCAGAGAAAAGCTTGGTGAAGCCGCTCACTGAGAAAAGCTCTCCTTTTTCTCCGAAATATTCCCATCTTATATCAAAATTATTGATTCTTGTTGACGTAAGATTTCCATCCCACTCACCCTCGTAAGGAGCCAACCCTCCATTAAAAGTACGATCAGATACGGGATCAAGAATCTGGGCAAATGATAATTCCTTAAATGAAGGACGAGCTATAGACCTGAAATATGAGAGCCTCAAATTCTGATCTTCTGTTACATTGTAAATAATATTGGCAGATGGAAACAGATCGAGCGCAGAAAGCACTTCATCGTTATTAAGAACACGATTGGCTAACTGATCCCTTCCTGTATGGGTTTGATAATAGTTCTCCGCTCTCAAACCCAGAATAACCTTCAGTCTGAAAGCTGGCTCAGCCTGTAAAGAGATATAAGCCGCGGTATTATTAACGCTTGATGAGTATTCATTTGGGTTAGGGTCTCCATTGGAGGAGTTATAAAAAATGCCTCCATCATCATTGTTGGGATACATGTTCTCCGGTACCAAAACCTCATTGGGATCTCCACTAAAATCAGGCTGGCCACCAAAAAACTGAAGCTCATAGGAAAGAATAGTATAATCTCTTTTTTTGAAAACATGGCTGGCACCAAATTTTAATTTAGCCTCTCGTGTTAACCACTGGAAAGTTCGGGTAATATCAACCTTTCCCACACCATTGAATTCATCCAGATATCTCCAACTCCTCTTTGGAAAGCCTACATCACTGCTAAATGAAGAATCCTGAGTGGATGGATTCAGGCGAAAACTTGTAGTTCTGAGATCGGGTTCTGTAATACTTGAAAGGGTGGGGGAAAGTTTCCACTCAATTTCCCAATCATCCTCTGCATTATGGTGTTCTCCACTTAACAAAAGATTTGAAAGACCCCGTTGACCATAATACAATGAGTTTGCATATGACTCATAACCTGATTGTCCAACAGCTTCACTATTGTTATATACTTCAAATTGTCCGGCCACTTTTTCAGCATTTTGCAAATGCATCACTGTCAATCTATATTTAGAGAGTGATGTTTTATAGGCTATGCCTGCAAGCCCACCCAACAAAACATTGTTTTCACCTTGTTGTCCTCTTCTTATTGTAGATGGAACTAATTCATATGTATCGGTTTCACCGGACTGAGATCTCTGATAGTCGCCATACACCACATCATCATAATATTCTGTAGTGTTCTTATAGGTCAGTGAAAGTATATAGCCTATTTTATGACCATTTCCCCTGAGCTTCTGATTTCCAAAGGAAAAGCCAAGACTAGCATCCATCAAACTACTCTGTTTTATAGCGCCCAATACTGGTGAGAATGAATTTAAAAACTGATTTACTTCCTGATCTGAATAACCCTGACCATTAGGTGAGGGTATGGGTTCGGTATCTGCCTTATCTGGTAAAGCGCGTGTACCATCATCAAAACCCAAAAAATCTGTACCACCTCCTTCATAGGTCAGGTAATCACTATTGAAGTGCATTTCTGGGTTGTAGGCAAGACCTACAGAAACATTTAAAATTTTATCGTTGGGGAAATCCTGTGTTTCGATATCCACAACCCCACCTGTAAAATCAGCCGGCAATTCAGCTACTGCAGATTTTAGCACAGTCATATTGGCGATAAGGTTGGTTGGGAAAATATCTATTTGGATAGCATTTTTATCGGGATCGAGGCCAGGAATATCCACTCCATTGAGCATCGTTTTAGTGTAACGATCTCCCAGACCTCTTACATACACATACTTCCCTCCCTCAACAGAAACTCCGGTCACTCTTTTGGCGGCATCCGCAGCATCCGAATCACCGGTTTTTTTGAGCTTGGCCGATGAAATACCATCAATAAGATTGGCTGATTTACGCTTAACGGTAATCATAGCTGCTTCAGTATTCCGTACTGATTCAGCGGTTATAGTAACTTCTCCCAACTCGCTGGAAGATGGTTTCAGACGTATCACATCAATTATCGTAACATCTCCGGGTTTTACTACCACTCCGGTAATAGTTATACTGCTCATCCCGATGAACGATACGTTCATATCATAGGTGCCAGCCCCAGCAGAAAGCTCAAACTTTCCGTCAAAATCAGTGGTGGTGCCAATTTGAGTTCCTTTGAGGATAGCATTAGCGCTAAACAAGGGTTCCCCTGATTCATCATCAATTATCTGACCCCGGATAATTCCATTCTGAGCCCATATTACCTGGGGCACTCCTAGTACAATAAAAAGTAAAAAAACTTTTAGAAACTGGTTCATTTTGCGAAAATTAAAGGATGGCAGTTTTTCTCAATTAAATTTAAAACAGACACTTATTTAAATGAAAAAAAGCTTGCCTCCGAAGAAGGCAAGCTTTGTAAGAATTTTATTTACTTACTTATAGTCCAATTTGAGCTAAAGCACCTGATTGGTTTGCCCAGGTCCAGCCAAATGCACTAGCATCAGCACCTACTGTTGCCGTTCCAACAGCTGTAACGCCAGAAGGAACTGTTCCATTTGAGAAAAGGTCAACCAAAGCTCCAGTAACTACATTAACTTCAATATTTTGTGTTCCACTTCCGTCACCACCAAATGATTCGAAAGGCTCAAAATCGGAAGTTGCTGCATAAGAAGCATCTAAACCAAAGAAATATACACCATCAAGTTCAGCATTGGTGTCATCATCCCAGTCTACAAGATGATCAATATTATCACCAGCATACACCGTACCTCTGGTAAATGTATGAGTACCGGTAGCAGCAGGACCTTCAGGACCATCAAGTTCGAAAGCGGAGCCTCCCTGAGGAGTAACGATCAGGAAGTTATCACAATTACCTGTCCAATCCTGATCCGTATCTAAACCATCATCACCACAGTTCCATACAAGAACATTAGAAACATTAACGGTTCCACCAAACCACTCAATACCATCATCCTGGTTGGCCACAATCTCTATATGGTGAATGTCAGTACCTGAACCTACACCACCAAGGGTAAGACCGTTGATTTCATTTCCAGCACCAATGTTAGTACCACCGTGACGGATTGAAACATAAGCGAAAGTTCCTGAACTGTGAGTATCGTTAGATCCTCCATAAAGACCATTTTGATCTGATGTTGGAATACCTTCAATCTGAACTTCTTCAGCCGAAGCAGAGATATGAGCATCTCCAAGAATGATCACACCACCCCATTGACCATTATTGTCAGGCTTAAGGTTAGGACTTTCAATTTGACCGGGCTCAATATTATCAGCAGTAGAAGTAAAAATGATAGGCTCACTGGCTGTACCTTCGGCCATAATCTTACCATCCTTTGCGACAACCAAAGCAGTAGAGCTGGCACCAGCACCAGGAGCACCTTTAATAACTGTACCAGGCTGAATAGTTAAGGTTGCTCCGCTTGTTACAGTAATACGGCTTCTCAACACATAAATATTGTCTTTAGACCATGTTTCACTGGAAGTAACGTTACAATCTTTGTAAATGATTTGCGTACCATTTGCAGTAGTATCTGAAGCCATAACTTCTGAGTTAGAGCAACCCATAGATGTGTTATCATCGTCATCTTTGTCACAAGATGTAAGAGCAAAAACAGCCATTGCGCTGTAAAGCATCATTGATTTAATTTTTTTCATCGGAATTCTGTTTTTAAGATTTGCCGGCAAAGGAACGTTGGTAATGTTAAGTCTGCATTAACTCAACTTCAACTTTAATTCAAACCATACGGGCTATGGAATGAAGGCCCAAAACTCAGTTTGTACCTGCTCTGCTTCATTTAATATGGACTTAACACTGATAATACTGTATTAAAGATTTGTTAAGACCAAAGAGGAGCTTGTGAATATAATTACTTTTGACCCGTACTTTTCTTCAAAACCTATGAAAAACAGTGATTATAAGATACTTCTGGTAGATGATGAGCCGGATATCATTGAGTTTGTAAGCTATAACCTTAAAAAGGAAGGCTTTGATGTTTTAACCGCCACCAATGGTGAGGATGGTTTGCAAATGGCTAAGAAAAGTCACCCGCACCTGATACTGCTGGATGTGATGATGCCGGGCATGGATGGTATAGAAACCTGTGACCAGATTCGCAATACCCCCAACCTGGAAGACACCCTTATTGCCTTTTTAACGGCCAGGGGCGAGGATTACAGCCAGGTAGCAGGCTTTGATGCAGGTGCTGATGATTATATCACCAAACCCATTAAACCCAAAGTCCTGATCAGTCGTATAAAGGCACTTCTCAGGCGTTACGGCCAAACGGAAAAAAAATCCAACGTTCAGGAATTTGGTCGCATTATTATTGACCTTGATAAATACCAGGTAAAATACAAGGACAAAAAACTGGACCTCCCCCGTAAAGAGTTTGAATTGCTGACACTACTTACCTCCCGCCCGGGTAAGGTATTTCACCGCGATGAAATACTGGATAAAATCTGGGGCAATGAAGTTGTGGTTGGCGGACGCACCATTGACGTTCACATACGTAAACTGCGTGAAAAAATTGGTGAGAAATACATCAAAACTGTAAAAGGTGTAGGCTATAAATTCGAGGTATAAGCCACCTTTTAGTATATTTCGGGAATATGAGAATGGATAAACCGGGCTTCCTGGCCTTAACTGTATCCCTTATATTGGGGTGTATCGTTTTTGCTTCAGGGATCTTCATAAGTTTTTGGATCAGTAATATGCTTCCCTGGCGGGAAGTTTTCCTGTTTTCTATATGGTCTTCAATTATTGCTTATTTTCTTATCCGCTATGCGGTACATCAATTCATCTATAACAAGGTGAAGATCATTTACAAGAATATCCATGATCTTAAGGTGGGGAATGATACTGACGAAGATGAGGTGGTCCGCTCTACAGACCTGGATATGGTAACCCGTGAAGTTTCTGAATGGGCCGAACAACGCAGAAATGAGATACAGGAACTAAAGGCCCGTGAACAATTTCGAAGAGAGTTTATAGGTAATATTTCACATGAGTTAAAAACCCCCGTTTTTAACATTCAAGGCTATTTACTCACCTTGCTGGACGGAGCGCTGGATGATCCCGATATAAACCGCAGGTACCTCAAGCGCGCTAATAAGTCGGTAGATCGAATGATCAATATCATTGACGACCTGGAAACCATCAGTAATCTCGAAGCCAACCGTGTTCACCTGGGGTACAGTGACTTTGACATCATAACCCTGGTGCAGGAGACCTTTGAGCTTTTGGAAGAAAATGCCAAGGAAAGGAAGATTACTCTTAAGCTTAAAAAAGAATACGATAAACCCTTAAAAGTAAATGCCGATCGGCAAAAAATAGAACAGGTGCTGATCAACCTCATCATCAATGCTATTAAATATGGTAAAACGCAAGGCAAAGTAGAGGTACGTTTTTACGATATGCATACCAATATCCTGATTGAGGTATCAGACGATGGCACAGGAATTCCGCAGGAAGATATTCCCCGCATTTTTGAGCGCTTTTACCGGGTGGATAAAAGCAGATCTCGCGAAGCCGGAGGTACCGGCCTGGGTTTATCTATTGTAAAGCATATTATTGAAGCCCACAAGCAGGCCATCAATGTGCGCAGCAGCGAAAATGCCGGTTCAACTTTTTCCTTTACCCTCAAAAAGGCCAAATAGGCTTTTCCAGTCCGTGGTTTTTCTTTTCAGACCATCAAAGCCCGGGTATTTCAAAGCCTTTTCCATATCGTCTTCCAGGTCAATCACATTTTGATTTACGGAATAGAACTTCTGTTGTTGCCTAAGGTAATCTCCCAGATACTCCTGCTCAGCCTGACCGGGAGTGGGGATAAGTAATGCTTTATTTCCAATGAAATAATAGTCCATCAATGAGGAATATCCCGAACGGCTGATGACCAAAGTTGCTTTTGAAATCAATTCTGCAATGGCCGGTCCTGTTAAAAGATCAGTATGAGGTATGGCTGTATGCAGGGGCTGAACATTTGAGGCACCTCTTACCAAAAAGTAGCGGCCTTTACTTTTTTCCATCTGTTTAAGCAAGACTTCTTCCAATATGGAGCGCTGCGGTTCGGGACCACTCAATATAGCCACTACATCATAGGCATCAGGCTGCCCTGATATGCTCCTCAACTGAGATAAAGGCCCTATATAGTGTGTCGGGATTTTAGGGAGATTGGTATGTGTTAATGTACCGGCCAGGCTGTATTTCTCATCCTCAAAATCAGGAACCCAGCATGCGTTGAACTTATTGATATAGTTATGATGAATGGCATTGGCTAAGGAAGCAGGGAAAGGTAAAATAATTTTGAGCTGGTGGGTTATAAAAGCCGAAGGTACCTGATGATTATAAAAGCCCAAACGGTTATCAGACACAATTCCCTTAGCATCGTATTTAGCCACCAGTTCTTTTGCAATTGAACGCTCACTGCGCACCGCTTTTCCTATACGGGGTAATTGGGTAACTATGTTGAATACAAAAGCTCTTTTGGAGTAGTGCACCTCATAGCCTGGCAATTTTTCAAAAGGCAGATCCTTAAAAACACCCCGCAAATAGTCCAGAGCTGCACCGTCCGATGCAATAACTGGTGTAAAGCCATGATCTATTAAGGCTCTGATAACCGGAACCGACCGTGTGGCATGGCCCAGTCCCCAGTTGAGCACTCCATATAAAATATGTGATGTGGTTTTCATATACCTCAGCCAATATCCGAAAATTGCCGATTGTAGGCACATTGCACTATTTTTGCCGGATGGCGAGAAGGAAATTGCAGCGTTTTGCTGAAAACAAAGAATTTGAACACGTAATTGAACCCAGCCGTGAAGAAGTACTTAAGGGGCTTGCGCAGAAAGGTAAATGGCAAAGTGATTTTTTTAAGAATGACAACCCCATAGTACTGGAATTAGGCTGTGGTAAAGGTGAATATACCCTGGCTATGGCCAGGCGCTTCCCTGAAAAAAACTTTATTGGGATAGACGTAAAAGGCGCACGAATTTGGTATGGCGCCAGTGAAGTACATGCAGAAGGATTGTCCAATGCTGGTTTTTTACGCACCCAGATCGAGCTGATTGACCGTTGCTTTGAAGCCGGAGAGATCAGTGAAATATGGATTACCTTCCCTGACCCTCAAATCAAGCATAAACGATCCAAACACCGCCTTACCCACCCGGCTATGCTGGAACGTTATCAAACCATCCTGAAAAAAGATGGCCTGGTACACCTTAAAACAGACAGCGAGTTTTTACATGGCTATACGGCAGGTCTTTTAGAAGTATTGGAACACCCTGTATATGAAGCGTGGTTTGATATAGATCACCAGGTCAGAGATCGTGAAAACCTTCTGCATGAGGTTACTACACATTATGAAAACCTTTTCAGGAGCAAGGGGAAAGCTATTACCTATCTCCGTTTTAGCTTTAAAAACTGATCATGGAAACCAACTTTTTTGATCGTGTATACGCTGTGGTAAAGCTGATTCCCTATGGCCGGGTAACCAGCTATGGTGCTATTGCCCGTTTTATTGGCGCGCCCAAAAGTGCACGGATGGTTGGTTATGCCATGAACGCTTCAGGAACAATGCCGGATATTGCTGCACACCGTGTAGTTAACCGCAATGGTTTGCTTAGCGGGAAGCATCACTTTAGCGGCACCAACCTTATGCAAAACCTCCTGGAATCAGAAGGTATGGAGGTGATTGAAAATAAAATCCAGAACTTTAAAGAAGTTTTCTGGGACCCCAATGAAGAACTTAACCGTGATGACTTTGTATCATGAGTGGTAAACTATACCTTATACCCACACCTATCGGAAATCTGGAAGATATGACCCTGCGGGCTATACGAATGCTCAAAGAGGTTGACTTTATTCTTGCCGAAGACACACGCACCAGTGGTAAACTCTTGCAACACTATGAAGTGAGTACACCGTTGCGCTCTTACCATATGCACAATGAGCATAAGGTTACGCAATCATTGGTAGATGAATTACAAAACGGACGTATCATAGCGCTCATAACCGATGCAGGTACTCCGGCCATATCAGATCCGGGCTTCTTGCTTTCAAGGGAGGCCATAAAGGCCGGTATAACCATTGAAACCCTGCCCGGAGCCACAGCTTTTGTTCCTGCCCTGGTAAACTCAGGTTTGCCCGCTCACAACTTTGCTTTTGAAGGGTTTTTACCAGTTAAGAAAGGCCGTAAAACCCGGTTGGAAGACCTGGCTTCAGAAAAGCGCACCCTTATTTTTTACGAGTCGCCTTACCGAATTGTAAAAACACTGGAAGACCTATTGACTGCTTTTGGGGAAGATCGACAGGCTTCGGTATCCCGGGAGATCAGCAAAAAGTTTGAAGATACCCAAAGAGGTGCATTGAGTGAACTGGCTCAACAGTTCAAAAAAAATTCTCCTAAAGGAGAATTTGTGGTTTGTGTAGCGGGGAAATCCTAAACGTGCATAATCTCGCCTTCCTTTTTATCAAGGATTTCGTCTATCTTTTTTGTGTATTTATTGGTTGTGTTCTGCACCCTTTCTTCCGCATCTTTAATCAGGTCTTCCGAAATACCGTCCAACTCTTTGATCTCGTCATTAGCTTCCTTTCTTGCGCTGCGGATACCAATACGGGCGTCTTCACCCTCAGCCCTGGCGGCTTTTACCAGATCTTTTCTTCTTTCTTCGGTAAGGGCGGGGATGTTGATTATCACCAGCTCCCCATTGTTCTGAGGATTCAGCCCCAAATCAGAGTTAAGGATTGCTTTTTCAATTTCCGGGATCATAGCCTTTTCCCACGGCTGTACGGATATAGTTCGTGCATCAGGAGTGCTTACATTGGCCACCTGGTTTAAGGGTGTTTGCGAGCCGTAATAATCCACACGCACAGAATCAAGCATACTTGGGTTGGCTCTGCCAGCCCTGATCTTCAGAAGGTTTTTTTCCAGGTGCGAGATGGATTTATCCATTTGCTCCCTGGCCATATCTAAAATCATATTAATTTCTTCCATAGTAATACAGGATATAAAAGAGGATTAATTTTCAACCAATGTACCTACCACTTCACCCGTTACAACCTTCTTGAGGTTACCCGGGGTGTTCATATCAAATACAAGAATAGGTAATTTGTTTTCTTTACTCAAAGTAAAAGCCGTCATATCCATCACATTGAGCCCTTTCTCATACACTTCTTTGAAGGATAACGTATCGTATTTAACCGCGTTTACATCCTTCTCCGGATCTGCACTGTAAATACCGTCTACACGCGTTCCTTTCAGTATTACATCCGCATTAATCTCAATTGCCCTGAGTGTAGCGGCTGTATCTGTGGTAAAATAAGGGTTCCCTGTTCCAGCTCCAAAGATCACCACCCGGCCTTTTTCAAGGTGTCGCACGGCACGCCTTCTTATAAAAGGTTCAGCAATTTTATTCATTTCAATAGCGCTTTGCAGCCGGGTTTTCACACCTATCTCCTCCAATGCAGATTGCAGCGCCAGCCCATTGATCATGGTAGCCAGCATCCCCATGTGATCTCCCTGCACGCGATCCATCCCTTCACTGGCACCACTAAGGCCTCTGAAGATGTTACCGCCACCGATAACTATGGCCACTTCCACACCTTCTTCCACCACGCCCATAATCTCACGGGCGTACTCCTTGAGCTGGTCTCCACTGATACCGAATTGCTGATCACCCATCAGGGCTTCACCACTAAGCTTTAAAAGGATTCTTTTGTATTTCATGAAAGGATTTGTGAGCGCAAATATAGGAAGGTTGATGACTTAGTTTGAAATTACTCTAAAATCATTTGACTCATCAGCCCTAGCACTGTTTTTTCGTCTTAAATGTAAAAAGCCCCGGAAAATTCCGGGGCTTTCTCTATATATCTTCAAGAAGAAAAGGTTTATACACCCAATCCTACTCTCTTAAATTCTGTAATGGTTAATCCGCTCTTTACAGAGTCCAGGTATTTGGTAATATTCATTTTACCATCACGGATATAATCCTGCTCAAGCAAGGTGTTCTCCTTGTAAAATTTATTCAGGCGACCCTGAGCAATTTTATCAAGCATTTCCTCGGGCTTACCTTCCTGACGAGCCTGATCGCGACCTACTTCCAGTTCACGCTCAATAACTTCCTGAGGTACACCATCCCGCTTAAGAGCTACCGGGTTCATAGCGGCAGCCTGCATAGCTACATTACGGCCAGCCTCTTCAGCCTCATCATTCATAGCTACCAATGTAGCCAGTTTGTTACCAGCGTGAATATAGCTGGCTACAAAGTTTCCACTAACTGTCTCGTAGCCCCCGATTTCCAGTTTTTCGCCAATTACACCCGTTTGTTCAGTAAGCTTCTCGCCTACGGTAATATCTCCAAAAGACAGCGCCAAAAGAGCATCCCTATCAGCAGGCTTTTCTTCCAGAGCTTTGTCGAGAATGCTTTGAGTAAGCTCTACAAAGCTTTCGTTTTTGGCAACGAAATCTGTTTCACAGTTCAGGCTCACGATAGCACCAAAAGTGTTATCAGCGGTAGTAGCAGCTAAAACACAACCTTCGGTAGCCTCGCGGTCGGCACGCTTAGCAGCGATCTTCTGACCTTGCTTACGCAGAATGTCGATAGCTTTTTCAAAGTCACCGTCAGCTTCCTGAAGGGCCTTTTTACAGTCCATCATACCAGCACCGGTTTGTTTTCTCAGTTTGTTTACGTCTGCTGCAGTTATTGTAGCCATTGTATTTAAAAGTTTAAGTAATGTTATTGAAAATCAAGAAAGGGATAAAAATCGCTTTTCACCCCTTCCTGTATATCATGATAGTGTTAAGAAAAGCTTAGAATGATCAGTTGGATTTTTCTACCTCAGCGGCAGCTTCATCCTGGCTGGCTTTCTTGTTGGCCGCTTTCTTGATCTTTTCGTTCGCGGTTTTTTCCTTATCCGCTTTACGCTCCGCCAAACCTCCTTTAATGTAGGCAGTTACCTTGTTCACCATAACATCTATGGAACGGGTAGCATCATCATTAGCAGGAATTGCGAAATCAACAGCCTGAGGATCTGAATTAGTATCCACAATAGCGAAGGTAGGAATACCCAGCTTTTGAGCTTCAGCCACCGCAATATGCTCCTTATTGATATCTACAATAAAAAGAGCTCCCGGAAGGCGCGTCATATCCGAAATAGAACCCAGCTGCTTCTCAAGTTTCGCACGTTGACGGTCTACTTGTAATCTTTCTTTCTTGGAAAGGGTCAGGAAAGTTCCATCCTCCTTCATTTTATCAATACCCTGCATCTTCTTAACGGCCTTACGGATAGTTACGAAGTTGGTAAGCATACCACCAGGCCAGCGCTCCGTGATATAAGGCATGTTCACTTCTGCTCCGGCAGCAGCCACAATTTCTTTAGCCTGCTTTTTAGTAGCCACATACATGATCTTACGTCCGGAAGCGGCAATCTTAGCCAGAGCTTCACCAGCCTTATCAAGCTTAGCTTGTGTTTTGTAAAGATCGATAATGTGGATCCCGTTGCGCTCCATAAAAATGTAGGGCGCCATATTGGGATTCCATTTGCGGGTTAAATGGCCGAAGTGCACTCCGGCATCCATCATTTCCTTAATGTTGTCGTTTGCCATTTTAAATTGTTGTTTACATTCACTAAAATCAATCTACCGGTGGTTAATACGTCATGCGTAAAGCGCCCGGTAAATTTGGATACTAAACCAATATTAACGCTTGGAGAATTGGAATTTCTTCCTTGCCTTTTTCTGACCGAACTTCTTACGTTCAACCATACGAGGATCACGGGTAAGGAAACCTTCGGGCTTAAGCTCTACTCTCCACTCAGGATTGATCTCACACAAAGCGCGCGAAATCCCCAAACGGATAGCTTCGGCCTGACCGGTAATACCACCACCTTCAACGTTTACTTTTACATCGTAGTTACCGAGGGTATCGGTCGCTCTGAAAGCCTGCTCAACCTTATAGTGCAGAGTACCAGTGTCAAAGTAATCTTTGTAGTCTTTATCGTTTACGGTAATACCACCTTTTCCTTCCTGCACGAAAACACGGGCAATGGAAGTCTTTCTTCTACCAATGGTGTGGGTTACTGCCATCTTTCTTATTTAAATAATAGTATTAAGATCTATTGCTTTAGGCTTTTGAGCTTCCTGTTTGTGCTCAGCACCTTCATACACGTGAAGATTGCGGAACAACTGACGGCCCAACCGATTTTTAGGTAACATACCTTTTACTGCATTCTCAACCACTTTAATAGGTTGCTTCTGCAATAACTCTTTAGGGGTGCTAAAACGCTGACCACCCGGGAAACCCGTGTGCGAAACATATTCTTTGGACTCTTCCTTGCTCCCGCTCAACTTTACCAACCCGGCATTGATCACAACTACATAATCGCCACAATCTGCGTGTGGAGTAAAATTGGTTTTGTTCTTTCCTCTTAAGATGAAAGCCACTTTTGAAGCCATTCTTCCCAAGGTTTGTCCTTCAGCATCAACTAACACCCAGTTTTTCTCTGCGGTTTGTTTGTTTGCGGATACAGTTTTATAACTTATAGTATTCACAACTGTTTTATTTTAAGCCTGTTACATTTAGCGTATTACCTCCCTTAAAAAGGGGCTGCGAATTTACAATTAAATTTCTGAATTAGCCAAACATCTCTGGCTATAAAATATTGAAAACGACAACCTAAGCATCCATTCCAACTGGCCCTTACCATATGGTTACTTCGTAGATAAAAGAAGAAACATTAATTTTGGCACTCTTTATAAAATTGATAATGAAAAAGATCACCCTATTTTTTGCTGCACTTCTTACAGTCTCACTGGCATTTGGCCAGCATAAACACGGAAATTGGTGTGCTACCGATCACGCCACTGAATTATTGCTTCAGGAAGATCCGTCTTATGCTGAAAAGCTGAAAGAAAGCCGAAAACTTATCCAGGAAACTATTGCAGAGCAAGGTAAAAAGAAACAGCAAGCCGTAACCTATACTATACCGGTAGTATTTCATGTAATATACAATGATTATCGTGATAATATTTCAAGGGCCCAGCTTGAAGATGGCCTTAGGGTGCTAAACGAAGATTTCAGAAGATTAAATTCAGACACCTCTAATACCCGCTCTATTTTTAAAGGTGTGGCTGCCGATATTGAAGTGGAATTTAAATTGGCCAAAATTGACCCCAACGGGAATTGTACAGACGGAATTACCAGAACTCAATCAGCTCTTTCCATTAATGCCAGAGACAATGTGAAGGGACTTGTAAGCTGGGACAATGATAAATACTTTAATGTGTGGGTGGTAAACAGCATTAATTCTTCCAGTAGCACCGGTACGGTATTGGGTTATGCCTACCTTCCAACTCCCGGTCAATCTGCCAATCGTGATGGTATGGTGATACGCCATGACCGGGTAGGAGCTATTGGCACTTCAAGCGGAGTTGGACGCACTTTTACTCACGAAGCCGGACACTACCTGGGTCTGCTACATCCTTTTAACGGAAACTCCTGCACTGCTGGTGATGGTGTAGGTGATACGCCTCCGGTGGCAAGCCCTAATTTTGGTTGCAACTTTAACACCAACTCTTGTAACAATGATAACCCTGACCTACCGGATATGGTAGAGAATTATATGGATTATGCGGATGATGACTGCCAAAACCTCTTTACACAAGGGCAGAAATCTATTATGCGTTCCACTCTTCAGAACTCAAGCTTACGCTTAAACCTCAGAAGCACCGCCAACCTTACCGCCACCGGTATAACCTCTCCCCCAGCCTGTGAGCCCACCGCTATTTTTGAAGCAGAGCGCAATGTGATCTGCTCAGGAGAGAGCATTACCTTTCAGGATATGTCTGAAGATGGCGACCCTACCAGCTGGAACTGGAGTTTTCCAGGAGCTACTCCATCCGCTTCAACTCAACAAAACCCTACCATAACCTATCCTAACCCGGGTAAATATAATGTCACCCTTAGGGTGAGTAACTCAGCCGGATTGGATTCTACCACTTACACCGACTTCATTTATGTAAAGTCTGCCGGTTCTACCACTTATTACCCCAACTGGACTGAAAGCTTTGAAGCCAGCACCATCCCTTCGCCTGACGTAAATGTTATAGATGGTGGAGATGGTATTTCTTTCCAGATTTCCACCCAGGCAGGAAGCGCAGGCAGTCAATCCTTAGTTATTGATAACCTGAACTCCAGTGTAATTGGTGAAATTGATGAATTGATCTCACCGGCTATCACCACTATTTTCACTGAAAATCTCTCCCTGAGTTTTGATTATGCTTTTGCTGCTCAACAAAACAGTGATTCAGATGAATTAAATGTATATGCTTCTTTAGATTGTGGTGAGACCTGGGTATTAAGACGTTTTTACCGTGGTGGCCAATTACGTACCGGTGCCAACACCTCTCAGCCATATGTGCCAGCGGCCAATGAATGGACTACTCAGAACATTAACTTCAACGCCTATGTAGGCCCTGATCCGTTGCTGATAAAATTTGAATTTATTAACGGTGGTGGAAATAACTTTTACCTGGACAATATCAACTTTTCAGGAAACATTGGTTTAGAAGAATATTTTAGCGATCAGTTGCAGGTTTTTCCAAATCCAGCTAAAGATCAGTTCACCATTCAATCCGAACAATTTGAGTTAAATGGCACTGAGCTTTCTATTAGTGACATGACCGGTAAGGAAATAGTACACACGCTAATTGAAACCAATGCTCGTTCGTACAACATGAACACCCGTCAATGGGGACTTACCAAAGGTGTATACCTCATCCGCCTTGAAAAAGAAGGAAAGGTGGCCAACAAAAAACTGATCCTGGAATAACTTATTTCCAATGAAATATATTTTTTTGATCCTGCTGTTCCTTTTGAGCGGCAGGATTTTTTGTCAGGTTGAAGAATCAACCTTAGTACGATTTATAATACATCCTCCTGCCGAAAGTCTGATGATTGGAGATTCACTCCTGAAAAAAGGCAATAAAATTGCACTTAGCCCCGGCAGGCATCCCGTTAAGATCTGGTCTCCAACCTATACTCTTACAGATACTTCAGTAACGGTGAATGAGGGTGATAAAATGATCAATTTTGTCTTGGTACAAAAAGATCATTCTGAAACGTACACTGAATATCTTCAAAAAGTAAATTCATACGAGAATAAGCGTAAGGTGCATTTTACACTGCCCTTAGCCACTACTGCCTTGCTGGTAGGCTCTACAACTATCACCTATTTTTATACGCAGGCCAGGTATGATGAAGCCAAAGCAGCTTTTATGGAATATAAGTTTGATAACCAGCCCACACGAGTCAATAGTTTTGAAGAATTTGAAAGAGCACGGGATAAATATCGCAACGGCATTACCAGTTTTTACATACAGGCCGGAGCCCTGGCTATAAGCAGCTATTTCCTTTATAAGGGCGTAAAGTGGGCACGCGCCAAAAGGATTCCTAAATATGGAAAAGAAAAAAATCCGCTGGCCCTTGAAAATGTTTCGGTATTACCGGCTAATGGCTTTCAAACTTCAGGATTTAGCATGGGTTTAACTTTTAGCCTGAATTGATATGATAATGCACAGATCTATTCCTTTACTTCTTCTGGTATGCCTGGCTTCTGGTTGCTTTAAATCAGATGTATTTGATTACGATGAAAAAGACAACTTTCTGGCTACTGATTTTTACCAGAATGAATTCCAAAATTTTGAACTCGTTATACGGGAGGTAAATACATTTAACCCTATTAGAGAAAGTCTTTTTGACACCTCTTACGCCTACTCAGTTACCTATGGTATGGATGAAAGTTTTTACCGGGCTCTGAGAGCTGAGTGGGGTGAAGACATTATACTCTCACGGATTGTTAACAGCAGTACCGGTATCCGAAAAAACAATCTTGTGGAAAATGGCAGATTGTTTTTCACCGATACTATGGGACGGGTAAAGTTGCCCAGCCAGATTACCCTTCAGGCAGAGCTATTGATCAGTAGCAGCCAGGCTATAATGGCCCGGCTTCCGGTAAGCAGAAAAGTAGAGATTACCCGTTAGTGTGCTTCCAGCCAGTTAGCGCCCTGTCCAAAATCCACGAGTAAGGGAACTTTGGTTTCCACCGCACTTTCCATAGCTTGTTTGATGAGTGGTTTCACTTTTTCAACCTCACCTACAGGGGTATCAAACACCAATTCATCGTGCACCTGCAGTATCATTTTAGTCTCCAGTTTCTGCTCCTTTAGTTCCTTATGGATGCGTATCATAGCCAGCTTGATAATATCCGCAGCACTGCCCTGTATAGGCGCATTCACGGCATTTCGCTCAGCATGGCCACGTACCACGGCATTTCTTGAATTGATATCTTTTAAATAGCGTTTACGTCCCATCATAGTTTCCACAAAACCATGTTGACGGGCATATTCTTTTTGAGTTTCAATATATTCATGAATGCCGGGGTAGGTCTGGAAATATGATTTAATAATCTCACTCGCCTCTGAGCGGGACAAGGTAGTTTGCTGGCTAAGGCCAAAGGCACTTACCCCATAGATGATTCCGAAGTTTACCGTTTTAGCATTACCACGTTGTTCACGGGTTACCTCCTCCAACGGCACTCCAAATACTTTAGCTGCTGTAGCAGCATGGATATCCTCCCCTTTTATAAAAGCGTCCATCATACTCTCATCTTTACTCAACTCGGCTATCAGCCGGAGCTCTATCTGAGAGTAATCAGCCGCCAGTATAAGGTGGTTATCATTACGTGGAATAAACGCTTTTCGTACTTCCCGTCCTCTTTCAGTACGGATAGGAATGTTCTGCAAGTTTGGATTATTGGAACTCAAACGACCTGTAGCGGCCACGGCCTGGTTAAAGGAGGTGTGTATTCGGTTTGTAGTTGCACTTACCAGCGTGGGTAAGGCATCTACATAAGTGGATTTGAGTTTTACCGCCTGACGATAATCCAGTATTTTTTGCGCTATCTCATGCTCTTTGGCCAGTTCTACCAAAACGTCTTCTGAAGTAGAATACTGTCCGCTCTTGGTTTTTTTAGGCTTCTCCAGGAGTTTCATCTGGTCGAAAAGCACCTCTCCCAACTGCCGGGGGGAGGCAATATTAAAATCAGCACCGCTAATTTCATAGATGCTCTTTTCGTAAGAGGCTATATCTGTTTCCAGTTCTTTGGAGAGCCTGGTCAGGGCGTCACGGTCCAGGTTAATGCCTTCCGTTTCCATATCGGCCAACACGGGTACCAGGGGTACCTCAATATTTTCAAAAACCTTTAAGGTTTCCGCCTTCTTCAACTGGGGTTCAAAAAGCTGTTTCAATTGAAAAGTGATGTCTGCGTCTTCACCGGCATACTCCTTTACCTTTACCGGGTCTATATCCCGCATATTCCCTTGGTTTTTGCCTTTTTTACCAATGAGGCTTTCAATGCTCACGGGCTGGTAATGCAAATAGGTTTCGGCCAATACATCCATATTATGCCGCATATCCGGCTGAATAAGATAATGGGCCAGCATCGTGTCGAACAAGGGACCTTTTACCTCCAGTTGATAATTTTTAAGAACCGAAATATCGTACTTGAGATTTTGTCCGATTTTTTCAATGTTCTCACTCTCAAAAAAGGGTTTAAATTCCTGAGCTATGGCCTTTTCTTCTCCTTTCGGAGTGTGCACGTAATAGGCTACACCAGGAGAATAGCTAAACGCAATACCCACCAGTTCAGCATCAGACACCTCAAGGTCAGTAGTTTCCGTGTCAAAACATACTGACTCCTGTTCCAGTAATTTTTTCAGCAGTAGTTTTCGTTCTGCCGGGTGGTTGATAAGTTGGTAAAAATGGTCATGGCTTTCAATCGTCTTAAATCCGGCCTGAGCATCCTCTGTGGTTTCAGTATCAGCACTCTCCATGGCCTGGCCAAATAAATCGGTTTGCCCTCCCCTGGGAGCAGCGGCCGGTTTTTCAAGCTTTTCTCCGGTAACTCTGCGCAGCAAGGTCCGGAATTCAAGTTCAGAGAATATTTCCTTTATTTTTTCTTCGTTCGGATCTTCCTTCTCAAAAAATTCAGCGTCAAACTCAATAGGTGCATCCACCAGTATTTTGGCCAGTTTTTTAGATAACCGACCCTGCTCTTCATTATCTCTTATCTTTTCACCCAGTTTTCCCTTTATGTCCCCGGCATTTTCAAGCATGGTTTCCATATCGCCATATTGTGCAAGAAGCTTTTGGGCCGTTTTAGGACCCACCCCCGGAAAACCGGGGATATTGTCTACTGCATCACCCATCATACCAAGGTAGTCTACCACCTGTTCCACGCGTTCAATCCCGAATTTCTTTTTCACTTCTTCCACGCCCCATATTTCAGGTGGATTTCCCATACGCCCGGGACGGTACATTTTTACGTGCTCAGTAACCAATTGTCCAAAATCCTTATCCGGTGTCATCATAAACACCTCAAAGCCCTCTTTTTCAGCTTGCCCGGCCAAGGTGCCTATAACATCATCCGCTTCATATCCATCCACACCCAAAAAGGGAATATTAAACGCATCCATCAAACGACTGATATAAGGAATCGATATTTTTATGGCTTCCGGAGTTTCATCACGGTTAGCCTTATATTCTTTGTATTCTATATGGCGAACTGTGGGCTTGTCTGTATCATATATCACCGCAATGTGCGAGGGTTTTTGTTTTTCAAGCACTTCTAAAAGGGTAGTGGTAAAGCCAAATATGGCGGATGTATCCAATCCCTTGGAAGTAACCCTGGGGTTACTGATAAAGGCAAAATAAGCTCTGTAAATCAACGCATAGGCATCAAGAAGAAAAAGTTTCCTGGGGTTTTCAGACATTTGTAAGATATATTTCCGCTAAAATTAGCATTATTATCAGAGGCCAGACAAGGTTTATCCAATTCGGTTTACACTAATTCATGAATGTAGCACTTCTTATACGTCTGCTCATTGTAGCAGTTCTTCTTTTTGTTATTGATCTCTACGCATACCAGGCGGTGCGAACTGCCTTTCGCGAAAATATGTGGGCACGCTGGGTCTACTGGGGTATTTCGCTGGGTGTGCTGGTATTTATTGCTTACGGTTTCTTTTCTTTTGACCGGTCGCATGGACCTCAGAACAATACGTTTGCTTTACTGATGGGCACGGTGATCCTCTTTCTGGTGCCTAAACTTATAGTGTTAGTGGTTATGCTGGGTGAGGATATCTGGAGGCTGTTATCAGGTACAGTGCGCAAAGTAAACGGGGGCCGCGAGACTGAATTTATGTCGGATCGCAGAAAGTTTATCAGCCAAACTGCTTTAGTCTTGGCAGCCATTCCTTTTGCCGGTATTTTACACGGTATCTGGAAGGGAAAGTATAATTACCGGGTCATTCGTAAAACGCTTACTTTTAAAGACCTTCCCCCTGAATTTGATGGTCTCACTATTTCACATATATCGGATGTTCATTCCGGAAGCTTTGATAATGCAGAGAAGATCAATTATGGTATTGATCTGATCAACCAACAGCAATCAGACCTGCTATTATTTACTGGTGATCTGGTGAATAACAGAGCTGATGAAATGGACCCCTGGATAGAACATTTTGCACGGCTGGAAGCACCTATGGGCAAATTTTCCATTCTGGGTAATCATGATTATGGCGATTATATTAACTGGCCAAGCGCACAGGCCAAGCAGGAAAATATGGAGAAATTGTATCGCACGCATAAAAAGCTTGGTTTCCGTTTACTCCGCAATGAGCATGTAAAACTGCAAAGAGATGGTAATTTCATTAACCTGGTAGGTGTGGAAAACTGGGGGAAAGGCTTTGCACAGCATGGCAACCTGGAGCTTGCCTCAAAGGAGATTGGTGACAACGACTTCAATGTTTTAATGTCGCATGATCCATCACATTTTGATTCTATTGTAAAGTCATTTAAAAAATGGATGCACCTTACCTTAAGCGGACATACCCACGGTATGCAGTTTGGTATTGAAATACCGGGATTTATCAAGTGGAGTCCTGCAAAGTACCGTTATCCCAAATGGGCTGGCTTGTACGAAGAGGCCGGACGATATCTATACGTAAACCGTGGTTTCGGATTCCTGGCTTTTCCGGGCCGGGTAGGTATTTGGCCGGAGATAACAGTACTTACTTTAAAGCGCGAAATCTAACGCAACAGGTTCAAAGCTCTTTGTAGTATCTGATCCACACCCTGAGCGTTGGTAGTGGGGTTATTATTTACAGGAATATCCGGAGGAATACCTAATTCAATATTGTAACCATCTGGTGTAAAAGAAGCGGTAGCTGAAAAACGGTAGCGCCAGCCGTTGGGCAATTCCTGGTCAATGGGTATACCTCCCCCGCCCCCGGTTTGATCACCCACTATACGCACATTATTATAATTACTCAGAATGGCCACAAACGTATTGGTAGCAGAATAGCAACTGCGATTGGTCAATACAATAACCTCACCTTCATAATTTCCTAATGGTGAAGGGCCAAAGTTATACGAAAGCCCCTGACCAAAGTCTGTGGGGCCGGGACCCGTTTTCTCAAAAGTAATCAGTGAATTTTTAGTTTCGGTAACAAAGGTTTGTGCCAGAACAAAGGCGTTATTCAGACTGCCTCCACCATTATCCCGCACATCTACAATCACGCCCTTGGTATCTTTAAAATAGTCCAGAACGGCTTTTAGATTTTTTTCGCTAAAACCATTGGAAAAACTACCGTAATACATATAACCTACTGAGTCTATTATGGTATATTTAATACCTCCTGCAATACGGTGACCGGCTCCCAGGTAATTGCGCTCCACCACATCATAATTAAAGTTTACGGGAAACCCTAAGTACCATTGCCAGTTACGACTTATATTAAACGGGGAGATGAGGTTCACATGGCCATCGCGCAGATCAAACAGCATGCTATCCAGAATAGCAAAAAGTTCTTCATCCGTAGTATTGGCATTTACCATAGGGTCATAATGCGTACGCACCGAATCCCAATTGATGTTTTTAAGCTCAAAGAAGGAATACTTATCCCTCACTGTTTCCCAAAGCACATCAAAATTAGACTGAGGGTCATTCTGCGGATTTTTGTCTATCAAGGCTTTTTCACAAGCCGTGAGAAATCCTAAACCTAGTATGAGTAATGCTATTTTTTTCAAAACTTGAACAGGGTGCTTACGGATAAAAAATGAGTGCCGGTTTGTACTTTATTGAGTACATCCAGCCGGGTGTATTCCCATTGATAGGTAAGGCGTAACCAGTTGTGGTCATTTAGTTTCCAGTTGATATCCGTGCGGGAGTCCAGTGCAAAGTAATCTCCCCAAAAGGCAAAGCCTTTGCTGGCTATTTCATCCGCAAAGAACGGCTTAATGTAGCCCGGGCGCATATAGTAGCACCCCACCGGCAAACCTAAACCATATTGCAGACCAAACTGCTCTCCAAAAAGACTAAAAGGCCTTTGAGCGGTAAGCTGTACGCCTGCGGAGAACATCCCGTTAAAATTAGCTTCGCTATTGTTGTAAAGCCTTACCTGACGGTAATCCCAAACATTATGTGAAAGTAAGCCGGCAAAGAAGAACCAGTTACTTTTTTCAAATACTTTATAGGACAGGTGATAATGTGCTCTTCCGGCAAAAACCGTGGTTTGATTATCATTTCCTTCAGGGTTTACATCCGGATATTGAAAGCCGCTAAAACCAAGCAGATCAAACTGGCTTAACCATTTTTCATTCTGATCAAAATAGCCGGATTGAATACTGCCCAGGTTACCAGAATAACTAACCGGAGAAAGCGCTGCATCTTTTACGGTTTGATAAGCGTACCCCAAACCGAACGGCATATAATGCCCGTCAAAAAGCTGAGCTTTAATACCCGTGCAAAAAAGAATGGCGCACAGGCCGGCCACTAGTCGTTTACCCATAAATTTCTCTTGGCTATTTTAATTTCCACATCCGGCTCATCTGCCATTATAAGTGACACCTCTTCTTCGGATTTACGAGCCGGATTTATAAGGAAATCCACAAAATCGCAAAGGTGATCAAAATCAGCAGCCGAGCGACCATTCAGCTTCAAAATACGATCGCCATAGCGGATACCTTTCTCCCATAGTTGCGAACCCTTTACTATGGAGGCTACATACAAACCGGCCGAATCCAGCATGGGTGCAAAACCTCTCTCTTCAGGTTGTGGAAATTGCGGAATAGAATCATAGGGTAAAAAACCTACCCGGGCATTGTCATAGTCCAAATGAAGCAGTGCCTGATCTAATATTTCCTGTCCTATTTTAGAGCCTGAATAGGTTTCAATATCAATAACGGTATTGTGCAGACGATATCCGCCTATGCTAACGCTGTCTACTTTTACTTTAATGGTGGTATCCATATTAGACCCAAAAAGCCCTTGTGAGGAACCATCAATATCATATACATGTGGATATTTCTCCCAATTCCAATCCTGGTTTTTTACCATGGCACGACTTACATCCAGACTCCCTGCTGAACCCAGATCCAAAAGGCAATTATTTATTTCCAGGCTATCTGCCTTGAGGCTTATATAGGGCCTCCCATTGGGGTATTTCATCTCCACGTATTGCATACCCTCCTTTTCAAGGCTGCTATCACTCAACACCAGTTTGTGTTCCTTATAATCTACCAGCCAGTTGCAATGGCGGATAAGGTTATTACCAATAAGCCCGGCTGAGCCAATACACTTTATGATGGAATTATCCGGCCAGTCTACCACGGCCACGGCCACGTCACCAAAGTGCACCCCGGCAATACTTAAGGTGTCCATTAATGACACCATCATTTCACGCCTGTTCCCCTTGGAATCTCCTGAAACTACATCTGCTTTTTTCTTTAATTGTAACTCATTGGCAAGCTCCCGAGAAATAACGGTGGTAGAGGCCCCGGTATCAAAAATGAAATCGTAGGTTTTACCGCGTATTTCAACTGGAATTACAATAAGGGGGCGGTTTTCATAAAACACCAATTCCTGTCTGAAATTTTTACTAATGATATCGGAGCGCTTGCGTACCCTGTAATAATCAAGGTTCTTGAAATTCACACAACCTGCTGTGAACCATAAAGTAAGGAAAGCCAGAACAGTTATTCTCATAGGCTTACTTAAGGGTTATTGAAATGGTTTTATCGCTTTGTATCTCCACCAGTTGATCTTCAAGGGAAGGAGGGCCAAAAGTTCCACGTGCGTTGTTGCTGAAACCGTATTTTTCGTTGGGTATCCCCATCCAGTTGGTATCCAGTTTTTTATTGTCGTTGGCATCGTGAAAAGCGGAAAAGGCGTATTGGCCAGCCGGCAATTCTAATTTAAGCGTAGCCTTTTGATCCTGCACTTTTAATTCATGACCGCTTACTTTCTCGTTATCCTTATTCACCACCTTAACCAGGACTTTACCTTTATCGGAGGCCATGCCTTCGAAATTTACAGTTAAAGTGTGTTGTGCTGAAATACCGGAAACCATACTGAAGAAAAGCAGAAATAAGATATACCCTTTCAAAACTTAAGAATTAGAAGGGGAAAATACGGAAAATTTAAAAGTAGAAAACGGAAGTTTAGCGGATGAGTACCACCGAACCTTGTTTATTGATAAGCTGCGCTTCGTAATTCTGAGAAGGGTCTACAAGCTTGGCATACACCCGCCACATATATACGCCTTCTTTTAAATCACGGCCCTCACCTTTTCCGTCCCACGCACGGGCCGGGTCAGATTCCTTGGTTTCATAAACCAGGCGCCCCCAGCGGTCAAATACTTTCATCGAGAATTCAGCCATAATACAATCTCCATTGTACTTTATCACAAACTGATCATTGGTGTTATCACCATTAGGAGTAAAAGCGTTGGGCACAAAAAGCTGGCAGGTATTAACCGCAGACAAACCAGGGTTTTGCGAACCTGCCCCACCCCCCTTTTGGGCCAGGGCCTGAGAACCGGCAAATGCAAAGCACATGGTAAAAAGTATGGAAAGTATAAGTTGCTTCATTGTACTGTAAACACAAATATAATTAAATACCTGTCACTTTTATACCAGCTTACTTGTAGAACTACCTGCCACTTATTTAGGGACGTGCTGTACCGAATTAACGGAATGCTAATCGAAGTCCGTAGTGAGTTTGAAGCGTAAAATACGGCCATTGCCGGCATCTGCCACGTAAACAATCTCATTATAATACGCTACGGCCAAGGGCTCATTGAACTGGGTAACATCCGATCCCGTACCACCAAAACTGGACTTTTGATATTTGGTAATTCCCGTTGCAGCGGGAGGCAAAACGCCTTCCAGCCCAGTGGCTGTAAACTGATACAGTGAATCGGCAGAAGCATCTACCACAAAAATAAATTTAGTAGCATCCCCGGCAATGGTTACATCATAGGGCCGGTTAAACTTGCCGGGGCTATTGATAAATCCATCTGCCTTGGCCGTATCACCACCGGAAGCCAGAATACGGGGACGGAACTCTGCTCCGAATTCAGACTCATTAAACTCAATGTACTGCACTTTTAAGGCATTTGCAGGGTCCAGGGAGGTGAAGATAAAATCACCACCAGTTTCAGCGGTAAGTTGTGGCGGCTGCGCCAAAGTGGTAATACCATTGGGGTCTTCAAAATAGTCGCGGAACAAGCCGCTGGATGTATTCACTGAAATATTGGAGATCCAGTTGTCATTATTATCGAACCATACCACAGCATCATCCGGGTTCAGAGAGTTGGAAGAAGGGCCGGTACGGGTTACGTAATAGCGATTATTGCGCTGTGGATTCACATCTGCAATTATCGCAATCCGGTTAAACTCCACTTGCTTATCGCCATTGGAAAAACTGCTTTTAGCGTAAAAGGGGTGAACTACTTTATTGATGATCTGTGCCTCATTTAAACCATAACCGCTGTTGCCGATCAACCGCAAACGGTAAATACTGGCAAAGGAGGCCGGACCACCCTGAACCACCGTATCGGTACTACCCAGCACCAGTAAGTCAAACCTGCGATCCTGTGCAACGGCTTTGGCTCCGGGGATGGTTTTTCGGCCAATAATACGGCCCGCTTCGTCCATGGCTATTACTTCTTCTGTAGCAGCGTCCACTATATATATAAGTTCATCAAAGCCTACACAGACATCCACCGGCCGGTCAAAATCTGAAAGTGTAGGCAGAATAGGTACATATGCTACTTCGCGGTAATCTACCTCGGGCACTTCTATGAAACCGAGATCTGTTTTGTTGCCAAAATAATCCTCACAACTGCTGAACAGGCTAATGCTCAACACACCTAAGAGGATGGATTTTAAAGTTGTTCTCTTCATCTTAGCGGCTATCATTATTGATCTGTACCCGAAGGCCAATGCTATGCTGAAATCCTAAAAAGTCAGTAGGATTAATAGCGTAATCCACATAAAGAGGGTGTGCCCCCATACGGGTACGAAGTCCGATCCCAAAAGTAGGCCAGCTCTGCCCTTTAACACTAATGCGATAACCAGCCCGGGCAAAAAAGAGGTTGTTGGTCTGATACTCTAAACCTAAGCGGTAATTCTCGGAATTATCATTGGGGTGGTTGAGTTGCAAAGCGGCCATAAGGCTTTGCTTTTCTTCTTTCCAGGGCACTATGCTTAGTCCCAGGCTAAAAACCGTAGGCACGGTATTGGCGTCTAAGCTGATACCTTCCGTACGGTTAAACACCACAGGAATCTCTTTATTATCATTTCCCAGAGATGAATTACCACCAAAATTCTGGATCATCACGGCAAATTTCAGATCCTTATAATCGGTTTTATACAGAAAAGCCACATCTACCGTAGCATTATGATTGCTGTAATTGGCAATACCTTCATAAATGTATTTTACCGTAACTCCGGCACTAAATAAGGCGGATAACTGACGCGAATACGTAGCCCCGATGGCCAGGTTGGTTACATATACCTGCCGGCCTGTACCCATAGGTTGAAACTCCGTACGTTCCTCCATTTCTCCGGAATTCAGCGCATTCACGCTAATCGCCATCTTGCTTACCTGATCTTTTAAACCAAAAGCTCCTGATACAAAGGACTGATTTATACCTGCACCAATAAACTGATGGGAAAGAGCATAGGTGGTATACTCCAGGTCTGTTAAGGCTGCCGGGTTATTGAGCACGGAATAACCATCTCCCGAAAGGGCCACACTGGCTCCGGCCAGGCCAGCTGAACGGGTATTCATATCATTTTTCAGGAAGCTCAGTGTAGAAAGACCGGCTCGCTCACCTCCAAAGTTGGGTAACAACTGGGCGCGCACTCCACTGGCCAGGAGTATTAGTAAACTGATATAGATCCAAGTATTCTTCATGCTTAAAATCTAAAGGCTATACCGTATAAAATCTGACGTGGTGCCAGGTAACGGGCCGGGTTGCGAGGATCTTCCCCACTTTCCTGAGGTCCGTTGTACTGCGGTCGTGGGTCTCGCCAGCTACTGGGCACATCATCGCCATATTCATAAGCTCTGCCAGTTACCGGGTTTATGATCTGTGAATTCTTATTGTTAAGCAGGTTCCGTATTTCCATACTTAAAGACACTCCTTTTCCATCTTTCAACCCCAATGGGATATTGTAGCTAAGCTTAAGGTCAAAGTTGTGCCAGTTATCAGCTGTTTCTTCAAGGTAGCGATCGGTTTGTTCTTCGTATTCCGGACGGCTGAGGTCATTTTCACCCACTTTAGCCTGTGGGGTATATCGGTAACCTGAAGTAAACTGGTAGGACAGGTATGCACTGAAACCGGTTAGTTTTATTCCGGCAACCGGCAGGGTACTATCCGGGGCAAATACTACCCCCAGATTAATATTCCAGGGTCGGTCAAAAGCAAGAAACTGTTCACGGGTAAGTGATACTTCTCCATTCTGCTCAATCTGCAGAGCAGATTCACGCGCGGAATTCGATTTACCGCGTGCTACCTGATAGGCCACGTTAGAGAAGGTTCTGAAATACTTACCTATGCGGTAATTCAAGCCAAACTCTACACCATATATTTTGGCGTAATCCTGATTGATGTAAAAGGTTTTGGTTACGGTTCTACCGGTTTGATCCTGCACCAATGCGCTGCGTGACACGATATAATCAAAACGGTTGTTGTTGAACGCTGTAAAGGTCATGGAGAGGTCACGGGTGATTTTGGATTTTAAACCAATCTCGTAGGATACATTAACTTCCGGGTCAAGATCAGGGTTACCCAGGTCAGACAGGAAAGAACGATCCTGGTACACAGGATCTAAACCAGCATATAAAAAACGGGGATGTGGCAGGCGCATACTGTGCCCATAATTGAAATACAATACGTTATTCTCTGTTACCGGGAAAGACACATTGATCTTGGGCAATAGCCTGGCTTTCCAGCGCAAACCAAATATTTTGGCAGTTTTATTCAGGTAATCTTCCCGGGTTTGATCTAAAACCGGGGCATTGGGGTCGTTTACGGCATCATCAGCGAAGGTTCCGGGTGCCCAGAAGTTCATTCGCAAACCCAGGCTGGC
This sequence comes from Owenweeksia sp., assembly GCA_965212245.1. Classification (GTDB taxonomy): domain Bacteria; phylum Bacteroidota; class Bacteroidia; order Flavobacteriales; family Schleiferiaceae; genus CAKZNE01. Next base: position 712,753 of record OZ243107.1, read on the forward strand.
AATAATGCCTTTATAAGTAATCTTATCCTGGAAGAAAAGTCCTCCTTCAATGGGGTTCACTTTCCATATATCATTGCTGGAGCCAATACTTACTGCCGCTGTAGTAACCGAATCATTGATACGGATTGGCGCACCTACCCAGGGACGGTTTACATCTACCCATTGGTATTCTTTAAACACCTGCAGCACGCCAAAACTTATCTCGTGTACTTTACTGGGAATATAGGTAGCCTTCGCATTAATGGTATATTCTTCCGCATAGTGATCATGCCAGGTAGGGCTGATACCACCGTTATTGTATAAGCCGTTTCCGGGCAATACGTAGTAAGTACCCCTGGGATCATTGGGGTTAAATACCGCTACCGGGTCGGTAATAATATTTTCCTCGTCCAGTATCTGGTCCACGGTTTCTGAACGGAAAGGGCGGCCATTCGCATCGGCTCTCAAATTGGTAAACAAACGGCCCAGCGTAAGCGATACTCCCCAGTTTTTGGTAATCAGGTGATTGATATTAAGAGAGGTAAGGTTGGAATGGTGAGTATAGGTGGTGGCATTATCAAGATTCAGGCTACGGCTGTACTGAAAACCAGGGGTAAGGATAGCATCAAAGCCTACAATCTGTAAACTTCTGGTGTTTTGATTGATATTAAGCGAATGCGAGTTGGTTAACGAAACTTTTGTTCCGGACTTGATCCTGTACGCCAGCTTAATAGTATTGGTATACGAGTTAGTTTGACGGGGCGCCCAGAATTCTGATGTTTCAGGAAAAAGAGAACTATTAAGCTGATCTGCGGTAGATCCGAAATACTCATCTGTAGTAAAAGCACTAATGTTGGTGAAAAGGGTAAGCTTGTTATTGGTGTAAGGAATGGGTGTGCCCAGCGAAGCTTCTACCCTATCCGTGTTAAAGGAGGTCCCGATATCACTATTTCCAAAGTAATCACGTTGCCAGCTGCCGGAAATCTCAAAGGCTTCGCCTCCTTCACGAATAGTGGTATTTACCACCCCGGAAGAACCTCCCCCATATTCAGCTCCGGCCCCACCGGTGATCAAATCAATATTGGCTATAGAAGAGCTGGATACGTCCACACCAAAACCAGTTCCGGCCAAGGGGTCTTGTGCACTGATACCATCTACAATGTATTCGGTTTCATATACACGTGCGCCACGTATTTGCAATCCATCCTGGGTTTTTACTACTCCGGCCTGCATTTCCAACACTTCCTTTACATCACGCACGTTCATTTGCGCAATATCTTCCTGCTTAATGGAAACTTCAGAAGCGGCAGCTTCCAGGTTCACTTGGCTGGAACGGCCTACAATGGTTACTTCATTCAATGATTCGGATTGTTCTTTGAGCGTAATATCCAAAACTTTAGTCTCTCCCGGTTCAAAGGAAATACCGTTGTATATTTTAGTTTCATACCCTATGAACTGCACTTTTATCTGGTAGTCATTGGGCTTGATATTGCTGATCACGTACTCACCATCAAAATTAGCCGCACCGCCCAGGTAGGTACCTACAATAGTTACGGAGGCACTGTATAAGGGTTGACCGTTTACATCTGTAATTTTACCGGTAAGGGTGGCCGGGGCATCGCTTTGCGCAGATGCACCTATTATAAAAAGGCAAAGCCCTGAAAGGGTATATAGGATATGCTTAAAACTCATCTTTCAGTATCCTTCCGATTAATTGTTCTACAGGCTCGGGTGCTCCGGTTTTATGAAAAAAGTGAAGCTCCATGGCAAAGAAAGCCTGAATAAGATCACCATTGCCATTTTTACGTGCTGTGGCCACCAGGTTGCTACCCATCCAGTTCCGAAACGGATCAAACTGCGCTCGAAAAAAATCATCCGCATCTGCAGCAGCAATAACGGGTGTAAGAATTTGAGTGTTTTGTGGCACCAGATAATTGTAATCGCTGTATAAAGTCTGAGGTTGTACGGTATCGTTTGGTCTTACTCTGAACACCCCACTGGCACGATCAATATCTTCAATAGCAAAAGCATTGGCAAATACGGCCACCTCTTCCATTTTTAAAGCTTTGTTAAGCTGGGTGGTAATCAAACTTTTCCCCCCATTATTCTGGTAATCCTGGATGATGGATGCCATATAATCCAGAATAATAGCGTCCTGTCCGGTAATTACATTGGGGAAGGTGGAGGAAGGGGCATTTACAAAAAGCTTAGGGTAAAGGCTTAAGATCAGTTTGAAAGTAGGATCCCAGTATACCGGTTGTTTTTTTCCGAAATCTGAACCGTAATCCAGGAAATCATAAGCTATATTCTGGCTATTCAAAAAACTGTGGTACTCTGCTGTTACAGAAGGCGAATGGGCACTTACCCATAGTACGTCCGTTCCGGGAGTTTTATTCTTCAGGTAAAAAGAGGCGGAAGTATCTACCAGGCTTTCAGCACCCGCCAGGTCTACCGAACGGATATAAAGCACATTTTCTGCGCCTACCTGAAGGCCGTCCACTTCCAGGCTCTCTGCCTGATCATTACGGCCGTAGTATAATTCAGCAGTAGCGTTACCGCTACTTACATTGGTATCTACTAAAATGGAGATCAGGTTTTCACGAACGGAAATCTCGTTCCAGCTTCCTTCATTAAAGCGGATAAATACCTGTTTGACAGTTTGATCACCATCCGGATCAGTGGCTTTCCAGTAAAATGTACTTACACAAAAGGCCGTGTCTTTCACACTTCGTGCGTCATTAATACTGACAGAGGGTTGAGAGTTTTTAAGCGGAACTTTCAGGTAAGCAGGGGTAGGATCTGTATTGTCATCATCATCAATAGCTCGTACGTAAAAGTCTATATCGGTGGTGTCTGAACCAGGTTCAAGATCAAAGACAAAAACCGAATCCTGAACAGTGGTGAAATCCCAATTCTGATTATCCAGTGAAATTTCAAAACCTTTAATGTAGCCATCTACATCCGTACCGTACCAGCTTAAACGCACTTCAGAGTTAAGGCGGTTGGGCCCGGTAAGGTTAATAGCTGCTATAGATAACTGTGTGTCCGGCAATTGGCCGGGCTTTATTTCGCCCTTCCGGCAACCGACCAGTATCGCAACTAATACTATTGAACTAATTAAATAATGACGCAAAGCAAACTGTAAAAAAAAAGTTTCCGGCCGTAGCCGGAAACCTGTTCAAATTATTTACGAACTATTACCTTTTGGGTACTTAATACATTACCGTCCTTATCCTGAACGCGCATGAGATAAATACCATTGGTAAGACCGGATACATTTACCTCCAGCTCTTCACCATTCCGGCTCTCCGCAGCCATGATCATTCTACCGTTAAGATCATAGATCTCAGCACTCATATTGGTGTGTCCTAATGATTTGATACGGAACCACTCTGAAGCCGGGTTAGGGTATACATCCACACGGGTAAGCGAAACTATTTCTTCTACACTAAAAGGATTAGAGCGGTTGGTAGTATCCAGCTGTACATTCAGCCCAATAATATCATCATTAGCACGGGGAAGGATACGGTAGTTTGAGAAACCGTAGGAAAGTACACCTACTACAGCGTCTATGGTCATAGTATCGCTGGTTTCAACCGGCCCAACAAACATGGCTCCGTCCTGTGTTTCGTACGCTGAATCCGTTACCAGTTGCACCCATAGTGAAGAGGCTGCACTGCTGGATTGACGGCCAGCCAGTACACGGGCTGATTTATTCATACCAAAAGCCGGGTCTGTAGCTACGGTATAATCTCCAAAACCGGCATCGGCATTAGAGATATAGAGCTTACCTCCCGCTGCCGGGTTTTCAAATTTCACCAACATACTTTCATACTTTTCCCAATCTCCGTTTGCATACGCAGCGCTATCTGAAGGATCAATGGAAGTAGGTTGGATCACATCGTATTTATTCAGGCGGGTTAAGCTTGATACCGCAATCTGGGTGAAACCAAAGTTTTCCTGAACATCACCTGATACCTCAACCCATTCATTACGGAAAAGGTTAGCCAGGTTAGGATTACCCAGAAGTGAAATCCCGGTATAGCCGCCCTGTGCCGTATCCTGAATGTATACGTAACCCAGGTCATAAGGCTTAGTACTGGCTGTCACCACACCTTTTACCGTTACAGTTCTTCCTATATAAGGTGAGTTTCCGTTACCTGTAAGGCTGAACTGAACGTCAGCAATAGTTAAACCGTTGGTACGAACAGTATAGAATTCGTAGTTAGGCTCAGGCTGGTTGAAAGGTTTATTGGGATAGTATGAACCATTCCCTTCATTGTCTTCTGCATAGATGTAGTAGCGTACAATAGTTCCCTCGGCTTGCTTGGGGATGGAAAATTCGTACTCGTCAACTGAACCAATGGCCAATGGCATACTGAATACCGGAAATGCAGACGGAGAAACAGAAGTATCAGCCGACCAGCCAATAGATACCGAATCAACGGTACCATCAAGATCAGTGATCGTGGCGATAATATCCACATCCTGATTAGGGTTGGGAACTACCGGATCACGGTCTACATCAGAAATAAAAGGAGGAGCAAAACCCAGGTCGTAATGTGCATCATCAAAGGGGTTGATCTCAAAGCCGCGGCCACCGCCACCGGTACAACCGTTGGCACTGTGGCGAACCACGCCCTTGATAAAGTTGTAAAAGGTTCCGGGAACCGGTGTTACAAAACTCCCGGTGCCACCTGAACCGGCTGGTGAGTTAGGATTAACTACCTGGTGTGAACTGGTTTTTTGAGCCAGGAAACGATCACTTACATTAATTACATTACCCGAGCCATCTGCCACATTAAAACTTATCCTTCCATTACCAAAAGGGATTACGTCTGTAACCGTTACGTTTTGCAGCTCAACAAAAGAGCCTTCCCACTGCTGGCCATCCTGGATGTTGTTCACACGGTTGGCATCATTAAGATCAGAAAGAGGAATTACGGTAGATGCAGGAGTATTGGCCGAACCAATAATAGAAATGGAATTAGCATCAAGGGTGGTGATCTGATTGGAGTTTTCAAAAGCACCAATATAACCGGTCACTTCAATAATATCTCCGGCAAAAAGCTGGGTAGCCAATGAATTGGCCTGAAAAGCTCCCTGTGCATTCTCATAAATGGCCATCATCTCCAGACCTTTATAAGGTCCCGGAGCACCACCATTGGCAGTATCTACTAAAAAGAGGAAAGGACGCAGCCCACCGATAACGGAACCGGAAGCCACTTCACTCAACCCTCCATCTGTTACAACTACACCAACTGTTTTTACGGTATCACCGAAAACCATGGAGGAATCATTACAGTTGGCCAGGTTTTTTGGCTGGTTGATCTGGTTGATGCTCACAAAAGGATATTGCGCCTGTGCAGCAAACGCAAGTCCCAGCGTCATCACGGTAAGAAGTACTAATTTTCTCATAACTCTTGGATTGGGGTTTCTTATTTAATAATTACAAATTTTCCTGTGGTTTCTTCTCCGGTGTCCAGGTCTTCTACTGAAAACATATAAAGCCCTCTGCTAATGATCTGGCTTTGCAATGAAAGCAGATCCCAGGCGTGCTCTCCACCCGAAAAACGGTTTTGTTCAGAATTTTCAGCACCGAATGTCTGGTACCATCGGATGTCATCACCCTGGTAATTTTCATCGTGATATATCTCGTCAATAAAGTCTCCCGCTACCGTAAATACCCGAATCTTACAGCGCTCGGGCAGGTTGGCAAAAATGAGCTTGCGACTTTCTTCCTGGAAATTGGAACGCCCTTCCCATGCCGAGCCGTAGTAGTATGGATTAGGATACACAAAAGGAGCATTAGCTTCCATATCTTCATTAGCTGGTGTACCTGGGAACACACGGAAATTATTGGCCAGAAAACTACTCTCCAGTGACTCCAGGCCAGCCTCCTCATCCCCCCGGTCAAAGGAAGTTACGGCTACCGCATATTGCCAGCCGTTGGGAATATTTTCAATGGTATATTTATAAACATACGTAACCGTATCACCGTCAAAATAATGGGGCTGATCTAAACGCACCGGTTCAAAACCGGTTTCTTTAAAGATATTGTTCCCCGGAATATCGTACTCACCAACAAGAGTAAAATCACGAGCCAGATCCGGCACTCCGGTTACATCAAAACCCAGCTTGGAGAGGTATAGGCGATATCCTTCAAAATCCTTTTCGTTACTAATCGGGTCTACTGAATTACGGGAATTATCCGACCAATACACTTCTATACTATTTTCAGAGGTCACTACCCTGGTGCGCGGTATAGCCGGGGGACTTGGCAGTATAAACCGGGTTATGGCGTCATTACCATCATTGTCTTCTCCTTCATCCAGAACGCCATTGAAATTTTTATCCTCTCCGTTGTAAGCCTGCTGAGCCCACCCTGCGTTTTCAATAAGATTGGCGCGCTGCACAGGGTTATCTGCATTATTAGGATTACCATCTTCATTCTTGCGGGCCAATACAAAAGCAAAAGCCACATTCACCTCATCTCCGGGAGCAAAATTCCCAAATGGCCCGGCTGAAATAAGGTCAGACCGGTTACCGGCTTGTTTTAACTGTTGCTGCAGATCAACCGCCAGACCGGATTGGCACGGCCCTCCGGTAGGGTTATCCCAACAGGGGTTATAATTGAGACCTTCCGTCATTTTCTTATAGCGTGCCTGGTCATTGCTGGGAAAGAAAAAGATGGGCTCATTAGTCCCCTGAAAAGTCCAGGCGTTGTAATGAAGCTTAAAGTCATCCTCTTCCCACTGCTGTGTGTTTACATTGAAGGTGGAATCCAGCTGCGGGTGATGGAAGCCGTCTTTATCTTCAGCACCTAAAAACACCTGACCAATATAGCTTTCAGTAAAACCAAGGTCTCCGGCTGCATCAAAGCAATAGGCCATATTCAGCGAATCCATGTAACCATTGCCGCCTTTATTATAAAAAGCATTCCCTCCTGACCCGGCTGGAGTAATATTTACATTGCGCACCACGGTATTATTCCACAGTGCCACATGAAAGTCGTTAAAAGTCTGATTTCCGGTGTTTTTGATCTTGAGATTTACAATAACCATAAAGTCACTGAAAGTGAAATTCCAGTTGTAGGTCTGCATTTCAATTTCAAGGTTCATCGGGTTAGTATGATCCGAAATATTGATATCGGTACCGGGTATTTTTACATTTTTATCTGAAAAAAAGGCCACGTAATCCTGATGCGATACCGCCAATGGATCATAAAATTTACTATCAAATAAAGAGCTGCGCTCCATTAAGGAGCTTCCTACCTCAGCTGTGATTTCAAAGCCCGATCGGCCAGCTGCGTAGCCCTGAGGAGCATCGTAGGCAGAAGTACTTACTACCTGCTGCCCTCCGTCTGTAACACCACCTAACCATATACCTCCTTCAAAAAGATGCTCTACTCCTGATCCGGCCGGATACTCACAGGAAGGGTTTCCGCTCCCATCTTTATAACCACGAAACGCATTACCAAAGGTTCCGTAATTGGAAACATTAAGGCGGACATTGGAAGCATTGGTTACTTTATCGTCAAAACTTTGCTGCGCTTTTGCCGTCAAAGCCAGGGTAAGAAACGCAAATAAAAATGCTACACTTCGCATTAGTTCTTAATAATCTTTTTGGTGATGATTTCTCCTCCGGGAATGCTCACATTAATAAGGTATACACCATTGGGCAAATGATTTACATCTATTCGCTTTTCAAAAGAACCTTTAGACCAGTTTGTTTCAAGAACCGTTTTACCGGTTAAATCCAACAAACGGATATGCATATCCTCTGCACTGGAACGGCCCAACCTCAAGCTTACTTCTTCGTGCACAGGGTTATTATAACTAAGATTTTGCTTCAGCGAAACCGGTTCCTGCGCAGAAAGATCAGACAGTTTTATTCCTACCTTCATGAAAATAGGCAAATGGTCACTAAAGTTGTACAGAGCATTGGCAATATTACTGGCCACGCTACTGTTGGTTCCAGCGTTTACGGACTGGTTAAAATGGTTTCCATCCTGACCTATAGCAATGTATGAACCGGGAATATAACTTACACCCTGAGTACCGTTCAGAACCTCATCAGACACCAGGAAAAAGTCAAAACGATCATCCAGGCCACCCCCTGAAAAGCAACCTGAACCAGAACTGCGTGTGCTTTGAGTATGAATACCAGCAAAAGCACTGTTGTTATTCCATGCCCCTCCCTGATTGAGCGGATCAAAAAACCGCTCTGAAACGGTAGTGTAATTAAGAAGCTTCTGGTAGCCAGGCTCGCTGTTGGAGTAAAAATTAAAGTCTCCGCAGAAGATCACATTATCTTCACTCACGCCCTGATCCAGCCAATCCATCAAAGCTTCTGTAGCTTCCAAACGTTCCAGTGCATCACTGGTACTGTTTCCTGCTTTTAAATGGGCCAGTGCTACGGTAAAAGTTACCGTATCAGCACCCTGGCTAAGCTTAGGGTCTTTATAATACAGGTTATATAAATCAATTACCCTTACCAGGTTATTGCCTGAGTTATCCGTAACAATGGCCGTTTGCCCCAATAAACCCAACTTATCTGAGTTGTAATAAAGCATATTGGTAAGGCCGGAGAAATTATTATTGGAATATTGAGCACTGGCGTATTTGGTTACACCATTGGTGTTCAAAATAAAATCGCGCACAAAAGTGTAGTTGGATACACTGGCGCCCATCTCATTTACCGTGAAAATGTCAGGATCTATGTATTTTACAATCGTCTCAAGATTCTGATCCCGCTGCGATGGGGAGATATTATGTGTACAGGGAGAGGAACCGGCCCGATAGTACATGAGGTTATAGTTTAGCATCTTAAGCTCTTCATTCTGAGCTAAAAGACCAAGGGGAATCCCTATCCATAACAGTAAAAATCTTTTCATCTGCCTACCGCTTCAAAATCCGCGGCAAAGATAACTAGTTTAACCTAAGCTTTGAACAGCTTATGTTAAGGGAGTTTTAATTTTCACTTTTTCCCGGAGTCACTCTCTTCCCACTCAAAGATTATCCCGGTATCATCTTTTTTCTTTTCCTCAGGTTTATCCTTCTTAAATATCTTCCGGATCTCTTCGCCCTGCTGTTTCAGATCCCGGGATATGGAATTTCCCAATGACTCACGATCCAGAGAAATCTCAGGGTCAGAAGCTTTTCCAATCATCTTAACATAAATATAAGGATCATCATCCATTTTTACTTCCACCAGGTGTTCATCAAATTCAGATTTTTTAACCTTCCGGGTCTTCTTGCTAAAAAGTACGTCATCCAGTTTTAACCGCATGGTATAATTAATCTGATTATCAAAGTTGTGCGCACCATTAACCTGCAGGCTCAGCACATTGCTTATCACATCCATTTTAGGAATCATTACCTGTGATTGGTGAATTGAGATAGTATTGTCCAGGGAACTAAAGCGCACATCTTCCAGTTCTTTGATATCTGCAAAGCGTGATAGGGCACGCATGGGTGCGTAGTTCTTCAGATTGCCATCTTTTATCCGGATCCGGGCGGTCATATCTATTGTTTCGGTAAGAACGGTAAGATCCGGCAACATATATGATTCAAAATCAATATCTGCGGTGGCTGTACCATAGATGTTATCCGCTGCTATCGCTTCTTGCCCAAAATCATTGAAGCTTACAAACAGCTCATGCACATTAATAGCATCTGCCTTTAAACCAGCCGTGAGCCTATAACGGTCGGGCGCATTTAAATCTATAGAGAACTGACCTTTATAAAACCCCTTATTTGCCTTTAACGACAGCTGACTCACCTCAATTTTACGGTTGCGGATATTCAGGTTTCCAGAGATATCAGAAGCATGGAACTGCTGAAAGGAAAAACGGTCTACTCCCAACCTGAGCTCAAGATCAAGAGATTTTGCAAAATCAAGATTATATCTATCGCTACCCTTCTTTTGGCTACCCACAAAGTCGGAAAGGTCTATTTCCTGCGCCTTTACACTACAATCCACCAGCAGCCTTTGATCCTCAAGTAAGACAAAATTCAACACATTTTCAAAGCGCCCTTCCAGGTAAATATCACTTTTTCCGGTTTTAAAATACAGACGCTCTACCTGCAGGTTATTTCCTGAAAAATTGAGTTCCCCGTTAATGCTGTTTACCGTTTTATCGGATTTCAGAAATTGAAATGAGGCATTTTCAATACGCAAACTGCCCTGGGTACGGGCCTTCCTCAATTCAGATGCTTTTATTTTTTTCAGGGATCCGAACTGGTTTTCAAAATGCAGGTCTACGATAGCCTTGCCCCCGGCATTCTCCACGGTATCCACAGGGAAAAGCACCAACCATTCGGCCAGTTCCAGGTCAGAACGAAGATCCATGTTCACAAAAGGGTTATTTAAATCACGAATCATCAGCCTGCCTTCTACACTGCCGGTCTCCCCCCGGCCGCTAAAACTGTTTACCTCTAATACATCCCCTTCGCCCCTCCTTGTATAAGTGCCCGAACAAGAGATGTTTTTCACCCCAACATCTCTATACCCTTCCACAGAAGCTTCATTAGCCGCAAAATTGAGTGTAAAGTCAGGCTCCCTTCCTTCTCCAAATATTCCGGCAAAACGCACACTACCTTTTCCTTTCAGGTCCACTTTTTTAAGATTGTACCAACCCTGTTCCTCCATGAGCACTTGAACCTTTTCTAGATCCAGGTCAGGGGAAGAGACGGTAACATGGGTTTCTCCACCCGAGGTGGTAGTAGAAAAATTAAATGCCAGGTTTTCCCATTTAAGAAGAGCAGGTTTAATAACCACAGAATCCGGATATCCCTGAAGGGTAAAATCAATCTGCAGGGGCATAGAACTCAAATAAGGTGTTTTACCGAGCATCAGATCTTGTATATCAAGCCCGCCTTTGTTTTCCAGCGTATAGTATGACTCTCCGAAGTTTCCGTTAAAAACCAGCCTTTTCACGTTAAAATGCGTACTGAAATCTGCAGAAGGGTCTTCTACATAGGTCTGCACCTCTTCAAGACTTACTTTCTCAAGGGTAAAAAGGCCTTCAGAAGAAGCAGAATCTTCTTTCCAAATCCTGAAATTATCTCTTCCTTTATCGCGCAAACGAATATTCAGCACTGCCTTTTCCACATTAATTTCATTGATCGACACTGAGGAGAAAAGCACCTGCCAGATGCTGAATTGCAGGTATATCTTTTTGGCATAAATAAGTGTATCTCCGGGAGTACTGTAAGCACCCTGGGAAAACACATCACTAAATACAAAAGAAGCGCTGGGAAACTTTCGCAGACTCACGTTTACATCCGAAACGCTTACGGCTGTAGTCAGTTGTTTATTAACCTCCTGAATAAGAATTCCGGAAAACTTATCACGATTGGCATATAGAAATGCAAAGAGTATCATAAAAATAACCAGCAATACGGCTATTGTCCAAAGCACTATCTTTATAAGTCTCTTCCTCATGTTCCAAACAACCAAACGTTGAACCCCGGCTAAAAAGTTTGCTCAATACTCAAAATTAAAAAGCCCGTTTCTGAGAAACGGGCTTTTACCTGAATTTTTTAATTTTCCCCCCTCAGGATTTTTGTACTTTAAAACCATACTTTTCAAGAAAGTCAATTTTTTCCTGAATTACTTTACCTTCTCTCTTTTTAAGCTCTTTGTTGATGCTCTTTTTAAATGCTTCGAGTTCGTCAACAGAAAGTTTACCCAGAAATTGAGTGGCAAATAATGCCTTAAGGGTTTTGTTGTTATTTTGGTTTTCACGTAAGGTGTGCACCAAAACACCAGGTGTTATTTTTCTTTTTGCCATAATGTTGAATTAATTAATTTGATTCAAAAGTAATTACTAAAATCTAATACACCTAATTCCTTAAATTTCAGCTACTCATCTTTAAGAACTGAACCTCTTTTTCGGACAGATAACGCCACTGTCCACGGTTGAGATTTTTCTTGGTTATTCCGGCAAAAAACACTCTATCCAGCTTGGATACTTCATAACCCAAACTCTCAAATATCCTTCTTACAATGCGGTTTCTTCCGCTATGGAGCACCACGCCAATATTATTTTTGGATTTACCTTCTATATACTGTATCTCATCCACCTGAATGGGTCCGTCTTCCAGTTCCAAGCCTTTTTGAATGCTATGTAAATCCGTTTTTGTGAGATTTTTATCCAGGCCTACCTCGTATATCTTTCGGGCACCATGTGAAGGGTGCGTGAGTTTTTCAGCCAGATCACCATCATTGGTAAATAAAAGCACACCTGTAGTTTTACGATCCAACCTACCTACCGGGTAAAAGCGTTCGCCACCGGCACTACCCAGCAAGTCCATCACAGTTTTACGTGCTTTGGGATCATCTGTAGTGGTTATAAACCCTTTAGGTTTATTCAATACTATATAAACTTTCTTTTCCTGACTTACTTCTGAACCATTGAATTTTACCTGATCCGTGGGTTTTACCTTAAAGCCCATTTCAGTAATCGTTTTACCGTTTACCTCTACCAAGCCAGCTTTTATAAGGTCATCCGCCTCTCGCCTGGAAGCAATACCGGAATGTGCCAGATACTTATTGAGACGGGTCAGACCGTCAGAAGATGGTTTTGGAGATGGTTTACTCCCGGCCGGCCGGGGCTTCCTGGAAAAAGATGGTTTACCAGAAGGACGTTTTCCTGACCCTTTCTTTTGCATAAAAAAATTTTTGCAAAGTTAGAGATATTTAATTCTCTAAACCACAAGATGATCAGGGTTCAAGTATAGTAGGCATGCTGGGTTCTCCATTATGAGCAAAAGCCGGAACCGGAAGTTTGAAAAGTTTATTCTTAAGATGCAGCCTTTGCGCAAGGTTTTTTCGGATAATCAAAGCCTGTGCGTCTGAGATAGCCGGACGCGCACCAGTAAACCAGTTTTCATCCAATATATTATAAACATCTTTGGTCTTACCTGCCTGTTTTTTATGCGCTATCAGCTTCTTGCTTTCCTGATGGTCAGCTATAAACTTTACTTGGCTATAGGCTAAGTCATTGGAGGCCCAGGCATCTTTAGCACCGGGCACTGAAAGAGGCAAACCCAACATATACAGAAGGTTTTTGATCAAAAACTGTGTAAATTCCGCTTTATGGTATACAGGAACTAAAGCAATTTCTGAGCTTACTCTTTTAAAACTGTATTCATGATCCTCTTCATTTGCGTTTTCTACAGGATATATATATACAGTAAGCCGGTCATCAAATACCGGAAGAGTGTGGTTTTCCCAATCTTTAATAAGTTCCTCTTTACTATTAAGGTATTCTATGCTTGGACTAAACACGAAGTGAATACCGTGTAAGGAAAAAGCTTCATTTACCTTGGACTGAACTTCATTTAGAAGCCTTTCAAGTGCATAAGTCTGGTGATCTTCTTCCACCTTTATAAATGAAAGGTTGATGTAAACATCACCCTCAACCCTATTATCGCCTGAGTTACTTGCCTTGAGTGTTAGCTGGATAAGCAGTGCTAAAAGAATTGTAATCGTTTTCCCCATAATTCAATCTTACATATGCAAATGTAATAATAAAATTACAGAATGTCCCTACAAAAAATAAATTGACGGGAGCTACTGAAAGAGCAAATCAAGCCTTTTGACACTCAAACACTTAGAAAGAAAAATCCTACAAAAAGGTTAAGGATAAAAGGCCTCTTTGATATGTTCCAGCCGGAATTCAGGCTTAAAAATCACACTGATTACGTCAAATTGAAGCTCTTTATTCACTTCGTTTTGCTCAGCGTAGGCATTAGCCGCTTGTATGAGATGTTTTTGTTTAGCCGCACTAATGGATTCTTCCGGAGTTCCATATTTGGCACTGGTACGTGCCTTCACTTCTACTATCGCAATGTGCTCCCTGGTTTCGGCAATGATATCTATTTCCACATTCCTATATCGCCAATTACATTCCAGGATATCGTATCCCCTGGCCTGCAGGTAACGTATGGCTTCGTCTTCTCCCTGACTGCCTAAAATATTATGACTAGCCATTTTCAAACGTAAGCTCTACAGAGTCACCCACTTTTAAAACAGCTCTGCGTCCAAAAATAAGGGTATGATTATCGGGTCCGTGGCCTGCAGGAAAACCGAAACAAACGGGAAAATTATAGGAACGGCTTACTTCAGATATGATCTCTTCCGCTGATTGGCCAAAAGGAACTTTATTATCGTTCATATCCGTCATTCCACCTATTATCAAACCCGAAATATGATCGAGATAACCATTTCTTTTCAGGTTTTGCATCATTCGGTCTATATGATACAAATACTCATCCAGGTCTTCAATAAAAAGAATATCTCCATCCAAATCAAGCGCTGTACCTGAACCCATCTGACTGTAAAGGACAGATAGGTTACCTCCGTTTAGCCTGCCTTTGGCCTCTCCGATACGGTTGAGTGCATGGGGTGCACAACTTATCTTCAGGTCTTCACCAAAAAGTGCTTTTCTAAAGCTTTGAAGGCTTCCCGGTGTATTATCTGCAAAACCCAGCGGCATGGGACTATGTAAACATTCTACTCCCACTTTTCTGAGTTTGTTCAATAAAACGGTTACATCACTGTAGCCGCATATCCATTTTGGGTTCTCCACCAAAGGGAAGAAGTTGAGTTCATCTATAATACGCACGGTACCATAACCTCCGCGTACGCAAATTATAGCGCTGATATCCGGGCTGTCGATAAAACCCTGAACGTCTGCAAGGCGTTGCTCATCCGTTCCGGCAAATTGATGGTGTACCTCATATAAATTAGAGGCAAGCTCCACCTTTAAACCCCAACTTTCAAAAAGTTCAAGTGAAAACTTCAGTTCTTCACTATTAACCTTTCGGGCTGTGGAAACCAGACCTACAGTATCTCCTTTCTTCAGGGGTTTAGGTGTAATCAATGGCTGGTATTTTCAAGTTTTCTCCGATACATTTGAATGGTATTTTCCAACCCAAGATACAAAGCATCTGCAATAAGTGCATGTCCGATAGAAACTTCCAGGAGATTAGGAACTGAGGCAGCAAAAAACTCAAGGTTCTCCATACTCAGATCATGCCCAGCATTAACGCCCAAACCATGCTTCTGAGCTATCTCTGCCGAAACCACAAAAGGGGCCACTGCATTATCAGGATCTTTATTAAAGCCACGGGCGTAATCCTCAGTATACAATTCTATACGGTCCGCACCTGTTACAGCAGCCGCCTCAATATAGTCTTCATTGCACTCCATAAAAAGGGACACCCTTATACCAGCTTTCTTAAGATGCGTTACCACCTCCTTCAAAAAAGATGCTTGCTCAATAGTGTTCCACCCCGCATTAGAAGTAAGCACGTCCGGTGGGTCAGGTACCAGGGTTACCTGATCCGGTCTAACCTCTAATACCAGGTCTATAAAATCAGGTGATGGGTAACCCTCAATATTGAATTCGGTTTTCAGTTTGGGTTTAAGGTCGCGAACATCCTGGTAACGTATATGCCGTTCATCAGGACGAGGGTGAACAGTGATTCCCTGGGCACCAAATCTTTCGCAGTTCAAAGCTGCCTCAAGAACGTTGGGAACCGAGCCTCCGCGTGCGTTTCGCAGGGTGGCTATTTTGTTGATGTTTACACTTAATCTGGTCATTGAAGCAAAGATAAAAACCTTAAGTTTGCTTATACCTATGAATGTTGTAAAACACCTTTTAAACGATATTAAGCCGTTAGAGTCTTCAGAGTCTGTTAAGGATGTACTGGACCTGATGGAAGAACTCAAATTTACTCATTTACCGGTGGTGGAAGCACCTGATCACTACCTTGGCCTTATTGACGAAAATGATTTGCTTGAACTGGAGGACGACACCCATTTACTTCAGACGCATCAGCGCTTACTTAAACCATATTCAGTTCTGCAGGAAACAGATGTATTCAATGCTATTCAAATGATAGGGGCAGGGCAGTTGAGTATGCTTCCTGTAGTAGATACTAAAGGTACTTACAAAGGATATATCTGCGCCCGTGAACTTTTGCAGGATCTGGGGCGGCAACTTACCTTTAAAGAGACCGGAAGCACACTGGTGCTGGAAATACCGATACGCGATTACCAGCTTTCGCAGATAGCTCATATTGTAGAAAGTGAAGACGCACTCATACTGGGCTTTCTTGTTAATTCCGCAGATGAAATGGACATTATTGATGTGACCCTTAAAATAAATCAAAAAGATATAACGCGGATCCTTAAATCTTTAGAACGCTATAATTATACGGTTAAAGACGTTCACCATGAGAGCATTTTTGATGACAGCCTGGATCAGCGCTATGAAGCTCTTATGAAATACCTGAACATTTGATGTATGAAGATAGCTGTATTCGGAAAACTCATAACCCTTGAATCCAGGCCTTTTATTGAAAAGCTTCATAATGACCTGCTGGAGATTGGTGCTGAAATAACCGTCTATAAAAGGTTAAACCGCTTCATCCGGGAGCACTGTGACCTGGGCCTGGACTTCAACGAATTTTCCAATCATTCGGAGTTGTTGGAAGCCCAGCCCGATTTCCTGGTCACTATGGGAGGAGATGGTACTATATTGGATGCCGTTACACTGATCCGTGATTCAGGAATCCCTATTCTGGGTATTAATACCGGACGCCTGGGGTTTTTGTCAAATGTGAGCAAGGAAAAAATAACAGATGCCATCCAGGCACTACATGCAAATAATTTCAGCATTGATGAGCGCTTTGTTTTAGCGCTGGACACTCCGGACCTGAACCTGGAAATGCCTTTTGCCCTTAACGAAGTTACCGTAAGCCGGAAGGATACCACCGCTATGGTTACTGTACATACCTGGATTAATGGTGAATATTTAAACAGCTATTGGGCTGACGGTCTCATCATTTCCACACCCACGGGCAGCACCGGATACTCGCTAAGTTGTGGCGGACCTATAATTATGCCCGGTTCAGAAAGTTTTGCCATTACTCCCATAGCACCACACAATCTTAACGTAAGACCCTTCGTTATTCCCAATGACTATAAAATAAAATTGAAGGTTGAGGGGCGGGAGAAGCAATTTTTAGTGTCATTGGATTCAAGGATCTATGCTTTGGACTCTGGCTCTGAATTAGAAGTAAGCCTCGGAACATTTAGAATCCGCCTGGTGAAAACCGAAATACAAAACTTTGCAGAAACGCTAAGAAACAAGTTATTATGGGGCCTGGACCGAAGGAATTAACATCCTGATTAACGGGCAGGCTTCATACTAAATAGTTATATTTGCCCTCATTTTCGAAGAATGAAGATTAAACTGTTCATTTTCAAAATATTAATCGCCTCACTATGGCTTCCTGCCCACGGCCAGTACACTGAAATTGGTTTGTTTGGGGGAGGTAGTCATTTTATAGGAGACGTAGGTGATTACGGTATTCACATCCCCAAAGGTTACGCCTTTGGTGGTTTTGTGCGCTACAGTGTAAACGACAGATGGGCCTTTAGGGCACAGGTCAATTACGGCTACATTGCCAATGAAGACAGTTCTTCTGCTTTTGCTTACCGTTTAAACCGAAACCTTCACTTCACCTCTACTATTCTGGAAGGGAGCCTGATGGCTGAATTCAACTTCCTGGATTTTGAACCAGGCACCAAGCATTTCCATACACCGTATGTAATGGCTGGTTTTGGTATTTTCAGGTTTAACCCCAAAGCTATGTATCAGGGTGAAGAACATGAGCTTCAGCCCTTGGGTACTGAGGGACAGGGCACGCGAGCCAATACCGAGGGAGCCTATCCTCTGGCCTCATCATTCTTTATTTTCGGGATGGGTTACAAAGTAGCTATAGGTGAATTTACATCCATCGGCATAGAAACTACCTTCCGAAGTACACGCACGGATTATCTTGATGACGTAAGTGGATATTATGCTGATCCGGAAATTATTGAAGCAGAAAACGGAGCGGTGGCTGCTGCTCTTTCAGATCGAAGCATTCTGGGAGGTGATAAGGAAAATTTGTATCGTGGTAATCCCCAAAATAATGATTGGTACATTTTTACAGGACTTACTCTTCAGTTCAAGTTTGGAGAACTGTATGAGAAATGTGCAAGCTTTGTGGGAAGATGAGCCTGAAGGACGAGATCAAACAAAACCCATTACCTGAACACATTGCTATTATAATGGATGGCAACGGACGCTGGGCCAAAAAGAAAGGCTACCTGCGTGCCATAGGTCATGAAAATGGTGTGGATGCTCTCCGAAATATAGCTACTGCTTCGGCAAAAGCAGGCATTAAATACCTCACGGTTTATGCTTTTTCCAGTGAAAACTGGAACCGCCCCCGTGCCGAGGTTAATGCGCTCATGGGCCTTTTAGTATCCAGCCTGCGCAAAGAATTAAAGACCCTTACCGATAATAGCATTCGCCTGAATACCATCGGCAAAACTGATTCACTCCCTAAGAAATGTCAGCGGGAATTAAACGAGGTCATTGAAAAAACCAGTCATCTGGATCACATGACACTTACCCTGGCTCTGAGTTATGGAAGCAAAGAAGAGATAACTGATGCGGCCCGTATCCTGGCGCAGCAAGTACAGGATGGCACGCTAAAACCTTCAGACATTACAGAAGACCACCTTACCCAAAACCTATATACTCAAAATATGCCTGATCCCGATCTTTTGATCCGCACCAGCGGAGAATACCGGATCAGCAATTATCTGCTTTGGCAAATCGCTTACTCCGAGTTGTATTTTACTGATAAACTATGGCCTGACTTTGGAGAAGAAGATCTGTTTCAAGCTGTTTTAGACTACCAGAGGAGAGAGAGAAGATTTGGTAAAATCAGTGAGCAATTAAATTCCTGAACCAAGAAATGCGAAGAGTACTTTTGTGCCTGAGTGCACTTTTTATATTCACTATATCCCAAGCTCAGATTTCAACGTCCAAAAGCCTTCAGCAGCTTGCTGTAGAAGGAGGCGGTGCGTATGAAATTGGTGGAATTACCATTACCGGTTCAGATAACCTGGACCGGCAGGTTATACTTCTTATTTCCGGACTTAAAGTGGGTGACAAAATAGAGCTGCCGGGTGAGGAAACTACCAGGGCTGTAAAAAACCTTTGGAGCCAGCGATTATTTGATGACATCGGCATTTATATTTCTGAGATCAAGGGAAATGTGGTTTTCCTGGAGATCCGTTTAAAAGAACTGCCCAAACTCAGTAAATACTATATCAAAGGTATCCGTAAATCCAGGCAGGACAATTTAAGGGAAGAGATCAACCTCTCCAGTGGAACCATTGTAACGGAAAACCTGGTTGTAAATACCCAAAATATAGCACGCGATTATTTTATTGAAAAAGGATACCTGAACGCTGAGGTAGATGTGGTGAAGCGCATTGATACCACCACCAATAATGCGGTAATTTTAGGTGTGGTTGTAGACCGTGGTGAAAAAGTAAAGATCAGGGAGATAGAGTTTATCGGCAATGAAAACATCTCTGATTACAAGCTTCGCAAGGCTATGAAAGAAACCAAGCGTAAGCGGCTATGGAACATTTTCAAGTCTTCTAAATTTATTAAAGATGAATACGAAGAAGATAAACGCAATATCATCGAGAAATACAACCAGAACGGTTATCGTGATGCCCGCATTGTTGATGATACCATATATAAGATTAAAGATGACCGTATTGAAATTGATATAACTATTGAAGAGGGTCGGAAATATTACTTCCGCAACATCACCTGGTTGGGAAACACTAAATACAGTAATGAAACCCTGGCTAAAATATTAAACATCAAAAAAGGCGATATCTATGATGCCGCTTACCTTCAGGAGAGACTTTTTCTAGACCCTCAGGGGGGCGATGTAAGTTCACTTTACCTGGATAATGGTTATCTTTTCTTTGATCTGAACCCTGTGGAAGTATTAGTGGAAAATGATTCCATTGACATTGAAATGCGGATACGCGAAGGGCGCCAGGCTACTATTAATAAGGTTACAGTAGTAGGTAATGACCGTACCAATGATCATGTTATAATTCGCGAATTACGCACCAAGCCCGGAGAACTCTTCCGGAGATCCGATATTCAGCGTAGCATGCGGGAATTGCAACAACTGGGTTACTTTGAACCTACCGAGCTGAATGTAAATCCTAAGCCTGATGCAGAAACAGGTACAGTAGACATTGAATATTCAGTGGTAGAACGTTCTACCAGCCAGTTAGAACTGCAAGGCGGTTACGGTGCAGGGCGTATAGTAGGTACCCTGGGGCTCAATTTCAACAACTTCTCGGCCCGTAATATCTTCAATAAAAAAGCCTGGAAACCACTTCCCTCAGGAGATGGGCAAACTATTAACCTGCGGGCGCAGAGTAATGGTTTATTTTACCAATCGTACAGTGCTTCTTTTACCGAACCCTGGCTGGGAGGTAAAAAACCAAACTCGCTTACCGTATCCGTATATCATAACATTCAGAATTTAAATGGTCGTCCTAAAGATGACCCGCTAAGACAATCTCTTAATATCACAGGTGTAACGGTAGGATTAGGGCAACGCCTGAAGTGGCCTGATGATTATTTCACGCTGTACAATGCATTGGATTATCAGGTTTACAACCTTAAGCGATATCCGCTTGCGGGTATTCAGTTTACCGAGGGGCAGGTTAATAACCTTGCCTTCCGTTCAACCTTTGGCCGAAACAGTACAGACTACCCTATTTATCCGCGCAGAGGTTCACTCTTTAATATTACTCTTGAAGCAACTCCACCCTGGTCATTGCTAAATGGTCGTGATTATTCAGACTTAAGTGATCCGGACAAATATGAACTGCTGGAGTATTATAAATTAAAGGTGAATACCAGCTGGTTTACAGAGATCTTTAATAAAACAGTTATAAAAACAGCGGGAGAGTTTGGTTTTCTGGGAGCTTATAATGATGAGATTGGTTTACCACCATTTGAACGCTTTTATGTGGGTGGTGATGGTCTTCAAAACTTTGTACTGGATGGCCGTGAGATTATCGGATTGCGTGGGTATCCTAATAACTCTATCGTTCCAAACGGTGGAGGCTCCGGAAACCTGGGAGGCGCGCTTTATAATAAGTTTACGCTGGAACTTCGCTACCTGATTACCGAAAACCCCAGCGCCCAGATCTTCATGCTATCTTTTTTAGAAGCTGGGAACAATTACGATACTTTTAACAACTATCAGCCGTTTAAGTTAAAACGATCGGCCGGTGCCGGAGTGCGCATCTTCATGCCCATGTTCGGACTATTGGGTATTGATTTCGGATATGGTTTTGATCCCTTTCCGGGAAGCCTTGTCCCTTCAGGTTGGAACACGCACTTCATAATTGGTCAGCAATTTTAATTTAATTAATTTCGCCCGGCTTATGAGAAATGCACTCATTTTATTAATTGGTCTGATTTTTGGAACTCAGGCTTTTGCACAACGATTTGCTATCGTTGACAGTGAATTGATCCTAACCAAAATGCCTGAGTATAAACAAGCTCAGGGACAATTGGATCAACTCTCGCAAAGATGGCAGGGAGAGGTTGAAGCTTTACAGTCAGAAGTAGCGGCTTTACAGAAAGCATACAATGCTGAAAAAGTTCTTTGGACAGAGGAAATGCAAGAGGAAAGACTGGATCCCATCAAAGCTAAAGAACAGGAAGTAAAAGAATTGCAACGCAAATATTTTGGCCCGGCCGGTGATATTTTCAAAAAGCGACAGGAGTTGATCAGGCCCATTCAGGATCAGATCTACAATGCCGTTCAGGAAGTAGCGCGCAGAAGGAAACTGGATGCGGTTTTTGATAAAAGCAGTGACCTGATTACACTGTATAGCAACGATAAAGTGGACATCAGCGATGAAGTCCTGGAAAAATTAGGTTATTAATTAAATTGAAATAACACTTACGATGAAAAAACAAATAGCAATTTTGGTATTAGCCCTTGGATTAATGATGAGTTTCAGTGCTATGGCCCAACAAAAGATAGGTCATATTAATGCAGACGAATTGTTACAGTTGATGCCGGAAACCAAAACTGCTCAAAAACAATTGGAAACTTACGGTCGCCAGTTAGAGAAAGATCTGAAGGATATGGAAACTGAGCTTCAGACCAAAGTGAATACCTTCCGTGAAAATCAAAAATTAATGACGGAGCTTTCCCGTGAAACAAAATCTAAAGAAATTCAGGAACTGCAATACCGCATTCAGGAATACAGCCAGAAAGCTCAGGAAGACCTGCAGCAAAAGCAGGTTGAGTTATTAACGCCTATTATTGAGAAAGCTACTAAAGCCGTTCAGGATGTAGCTAAAGAAAATGGCTTTACTTATATATTAGATAGCTCTCCCAGTAAAGCAGTGGTAATCTTCGCGGCTGATAATAGTGAAGACCTGATGCCTAAAGTAAAAGCAAAAATGGGAATTCAGTAAGTCTATTCCTTATTAAAAGTATATTCGTACCGCTGTCCGTGAGGTTCAGCGGTTTTTTTATTTAAACAGGCATGGCACAACCCATAGGCATATTTGATAGTGGTGTAGGAGGACTTACCGTAGCTGCAGCTATCAAGAAACACTTACCTGACGAATCTTTCATTTACTTTGGGGATACACGTCATAGTCCTTATGGTGATAAATCAAGGGACACGATTCAAACCTACTCTACGGAGATTACCCAGTTTTTGCTGGATCAGAACTGCAAAGCTATTGTAATAGCCTGTAATACAGCCTCGGCACTGGCCTACAAGAAGCTTATTTCTAAATTCTCTGAAGTACCCATTGTAAATGTAATAGACC
Source organism: Owenweeksia sp. (assembly GCA_965212245.1). Lineage (GTDB taxonomy): Bacteria > Bacteroidota > Bacteroidia > Flavobacteriales > Schleiferiaceae > CAKZNE01. The sequence continues at coordinate 735,494 of OZ243107.1, forward strand.
CGGTGGTGGATTATGTGGCCGAGAATGCTAAAGGGAAAGTGGGTATCATCGCTACCCGTGCCACCACACAGTCAGGAATATATAAAAAGAGTCTTCTGGCTAAAAAGCCTAAATTAAATGTGGTGACTGCAGCTACCCCGCTTTTGGTGGGTATTGCGGAAGAAGATTTTACACATACCGATATAAGCCGCGGTGCTATACGCGCCTACCTGGATAATGATAAATTTCGCTCTTTATCATCACTCATATTAGGCTGTACTCATTTCCCGCTTTTTCAAACGGAACTGGAAAGTTTTTACCAGGGTAAAACGGAAGTGGTGGACTCACCGGAACTGGTAGCTCATCACTTAAAAGCGGTATTGGTAGACCATAAGATCAATAACAAATCAAAAGGCGCGAAAGTCAATTACCAGTTTTACGTATCCGAAAAAACCAAGGCTTTTACCAAGATTGCCCGCAACTTTTTTGGAGAAGACATTACGCTTACTGAAAAAGTACTTTCCTGATTCAGGCTTTCAGGAATTTACTTACCCTTTCAAAAAACTCTTTGGGCTTTTCCGCATGTAGCCAGTGGCCTGCTCCATCAATAGTTTTGAGATCTGCCTCCGGAAAATGTTCTAAGATCATTCCTTTGTCCTCATCTTCGATATACCAGGAGTTGCCCCCTCTTACAAAAAGAGTATCTCCGTTAAATATGGCATTGGGCGGAAGCGCATCCCCCACCTTTTTGATCTCACGGGCTATTACCGACACATTAAAACGCCAGTCCAGTTTACCCTTTTCCTTCCAATAGAGACTTTTAAGTAAAAACTGACGGGTTCCCTCTTCTTCTATCTCCGCTCCAAAAGCATCCTCTGCCTCTCCCCGTGAACTTATGTTTTCCAGGTCTAAAGCCTGAAGAGCCTTAATAATCTTTTGATGATGGGGTTTATAAGGCTTGGGTGCAATATCAGCTATCACCAGTTTTTTCACCCTGCTTTCATTAAGCACGGAGAATAGCATACCCACTTTACCGCCCATGCTGTGGCCAATTATGCAGGCCTGATCAATGGTATGTTCATCCATATACTCTTCCAGATCATCGCTCATCAATTCATATGAAAATTCATCGCTATGCGGACTCTTTCCGTGGTTACGCATATCCAACAAATGAACCGTGTATGTATCAGACCATTTTCTACCTAGGGTTTGCCAGTTATCACCACTTCCAAAAACTCCGTGCATGATAATGAGGTGCTCTCCCTCACCCATAATTTTTGAATGTAATCGCATTGACTAAGCTTTGATCTTTCAACTCCGCAGTACAGATATAAGTTCATCCTGCGGTAGCCTTCATTATTTGCTACTTTTGCGGGCAAAGCGCAAAAATACGAATGTCAGAACCAAAAAGATACACGGTAACAGCTGCTCTTCCCTATGCCAATGGCCCTGTGCATATTGGGCATTTGGCGGGTTGTTACCTGCCGGCCGATATCTATGTCCGCTACCTACGGCAAAATAACAAAAATGTAAAGTTCATCTGCGGCTCTGATGAACACGGTGTGGCTATTATCATGAAAGCTAAAGCTGAAGGAGTAAGCCCGCAGGAGATAGTGGATAAATACCATTCCATTATGCGAAATGCTTTTCAAGGCTTTGGTATCAGTTTTGACATTTATTCACGTACATCTAAAGAGATACACCATCAAACAGCTTCTGACTTTTTCTTAAAACTTTACGAAAAAGGCGCTTTTACTGAAAAAGAAACCGAACAATACTACGATCCTGAGGCCGAGCAATTCCTGGCCGACCGCTACATTGAAGGGGAATGTCCCAACTGTCATTTTCCGGATGCGTACGGTGATCAGTGTGAGAACTGTGGTACATCTCTTAGTCCCACAGATCTTATTAATCCACGATCCCGTTTGTCAGGCGCCCAGCCTGAAAGGCGAAAAACCACGCATTGGTTTTTACCGCTTGACCACCTCTCGGGAAGTATTAAAAAATACATTCAGTCTCATAAAGACTGGAAACCTAATGTGTATGGTCAGTGCATGAGTTGGCTGGACGATAGTGGCGGCCTTCAGGCACGTTCTATGACCCGTGATTTGGATTGGGGGATTAAAGTGCCCATTCCTGAAGCAAAAGGAAAAGTATTATATGTATGGTTTGATGCTCCTATCGGTTATATATCTGCTACCAAAGAGTTGATGGGTGAGGAATGGGAAACCTGGTGGAAAGATGAGGACACTTCTCTGATCCACTTTATTGGAAAAGACAACATCGTATTTCATTGTATCATTTTCCCGGCCATGCTAATGGAGCACGGAGAATTTGTATTACCGGATCAGGTTCCCGCTAATGAATTTCTTAATCTGGAAGGCCGGAAAATATCTACCAGCCGTAATTGGGCTGTTTGGCTACATGAGTATCTGCAGGATTTCCCCGATCAACAGGACGTATTAAGATATGCTCTTTGTGCTGCTGCACCGGAAACCAAGGATAATGATTTCACCTGGAAAGATTTTCAAACACGTAATAACAGTGAGCTGGTAGCTATTTATGGCAATTTTGTGAACCGTGTTTTGGTTTTAATGCAGAAATACTACGGAGGTATTGTTCCAAAACCAGCTCAGTTAACTACGTCAGATAATGAGATATTGAGCCTTTTAGAGCACGCCCCGGACACTATCGGTAAAAGCCTGGATCAGTATCGCTTTAGGGAAGCCCTGGCTGCTTATATGCAACTGGCACGATCCGGAAATAAATACCTGGCAGATGAAGAACCATGGAAACAGGTGAAGACTGACCCTGAACGTACCCAAACCATATTATACGTGGCTGTGCAGGTGTGTGCAACATTATCTCAGCTGGGCGAACCTTTTATGCCATTTACATCCTCAAAACTCCGGTCATTTCTGGGACTGGATCTTTTAGGATGGACTCAGTGTAAACAAGCTAAGTTTATTGCAGCCGGGCAAAGCATTAAAAAAGGAGAATTACTATTTCAAAAAATTGAGGATGAAGCGGTAGACCTTCAATTGAAAAAACTTAAGGAGAGCAATCCTGTTTCAAACCCTTCTCAAAACCTTACTCCATTGAAAGAAGAGATCACTTTTGAAGATTTTACCAAACTGGATATCCGCACCGGAATCATACTTACGGCAGAACCCGTCCCCAAAACGGATAAACTACTCAAACTAACCGTTGACATTGGTTTGGAAACCCGCACCATAGTTTCTGGTATTGCTGAGCACTTTAAACCAGAGGATATTATTGGACAACAAGTTTCCGTAGTGGCCAATCTTGCCTCTAAAAAATTACGTGGCGTAGAGTCCAGGGGTATGATACTAATGGGAGAAGACTCCGAAGGTAAGCTCGTATTTATGCAAATATCTCACCCTTTAGCTAACGGTTCTGAAATCCGATAAATTTATTCTAATTTCACTTGATTATCATATCGTTAAAAATTTAACATATTGATAATTTAATATTTCTAAAAAATACTCATATTTTTGCCGGAAATAAGATTTATACTACAAGGTATAAGTTGGACAAGCCATATCAGGGAGGGGAATAAAAGATACTGGCAATCCATCTCATATGGGTATACCCCTGTAAGGCGGTATAACTGGCAGAAAGTGGTATTGTTAAAATAAACCTTAAATCTAATTGATATGAGCTACTTTACCGTAGCAGGCTCTCACCTGCGTGCTGTATGGCTAATCCTTACGGCACTATTCTTTTACTTACCATCCACTGCACAGCTTTTAGACCATCAGCCCGCCACCGTATGGCTAAGCCAGTCTGATAGTATGTATGCTGATTCCACAGTTCTAACCCCAGGGTGCTACATAGGAAACCATCCCGTTTTACCTCTCTCCGAAGAAGCCGCCCTAGAGCAACTCAACCGTATTGCCAGCCAGAGTTCCGGCACCCTTTTTATGGTCCTCAAAACCCGTTCAGCACATTTACCCGATGAACAACTTTTACAACTGGGCCGGGTAGTAGTACACCCCACTAAAGCCTACCTGGATGGAAAAGAATTACCCCTGGATACCATTGGCACCGAAGCCACCCTTTTACGCTTCAACTTTCAGGGGCGGCTGGATAATCGTCACCGGCTCGCACGGGTAGCTATCAGTAAACATGTGCAGATAGCAGAACTGATCTTTTACGACAAAATACTTACCAAAGAACCCGCCCGTATTGTAGAGTCTTACCTTGCTATGAAGTACTCCGTAAACATCACCCAAAACACCGATCCCGAACTCCGGGATTACCTGGATATCTTTAAAACCAAAGCCTGGAACGCCCGGCTGGATCAGCTCTACGATGAAGAAGTACTGGCCCTGGGCCGTTTAGACCGAATCAGTTTTTTCCAGAGCCAAACCTATACTTCAGACGCCAGGAGCCTTTGTGTAAGCCTGGACTCAACCGCCACCCTCGGCAAGAAGCCTCTAATAGACATAGACGATGAATCCCTTTTGATTTTATCCCGGAAGAACCAGAAGCTACAGGATCCCGATTGCGGAGGCAGTGCCCTGATACACGGCTGGAAACTCAAACTCATCAACTGGAACTCCGAAGCAAAAAACCTATACCTCACGCTTGACACCCTGCTGGACAGTAACCAACACGCTCTGCTGACCAATGGCGAACTACGGGTCACCATACCTGCCCGCAGTATGAACGGCCAGACCCGCCTAAGTATCCCGCTCGATCAACTGGAGACCCGGGAAGACCTGTACCTGGCCTGGAATGCCACCTCCCAGGAATGCGAACCCCTGGCCGAAGCCGAACTTCTGGATTGCGGTCTTTCAGACTCCTCTTCCAACCGCTTGTATATACAAGTACAACCCGAAGCTCTGCCCGCTGCCCTGAGCCTGGTAAACCTGAAAACCGGAGAGACCCTCCATACACAGCTAGACGCACCCCTGAGTCTGATTGACCGTATGCAGCGTGGACAGTACGAGCTCAACGTATTCCAGGAAAATCAAATGTTGCTGGACGAGATCTTTACCCTGGGAGCATGCCTCGATACCGATGATTTTGGAGACCCATACCCTTTGGCCACAGACGAAGCTTACCGCAACGGCAATGGAGGAGCAAACGGATCAGGCACCGAGCAGACGACACCCTGGGTCCTTTCCACCCTGCCCGGCAATGGGCCGGCCACCCTGGATAAAAGCAGCCTGGAAGCCTATCTCCGGTCCCTCGGGATTGACCCCGCAAACCCTTCACCGGCAGACGAAGAAGGAATAAGTGTATTTCCCAACCCAGCCTCCCGCCAGGAAGTAGTACACTTCCGCCTCAACGGTTTTGCCGGCACCCCTTTTAGCGTTCAGGTTTTTGACAGCCAGGGCAACCTGATGAAGCAACAACATTTTACCGCAGCAGAACATATTTCCCATTTTGAGCAGCGCTTCCGGGTGGACGGGTCTTACTTCATCCGTTTCAGTTCCGCCCAATACTCTGAAACCAAACACGTTCGTATTAAATCAAACCTGCACTAAATAACCTTAACCTCATGTATAACAAACTAGCACAAACCGCCAGCTTTCTACTTGCTTTTATTTTTTTAGCTCCTGACCTTCTGGCTTCGGCCCGCGCCACAGAGCTTATCGTGCAAAGTTTTTATGAACCGTATTCCACCTCTAAAAGCCGGGGCATACTTTTACCACAACCGGCTGTGAACGACATCTACCGGACTGAAGGTGACCACACACCAGCGGACTATAGGACCTCTGAAGACGTTACGAAAAACCGGAAAGTATCAGGGCCCGCTGCCGCCATATTTATGTTGCGTGCGGAAGAAGAAGTAGCCTACCTGGGGGATCACCCGGCTGACCCTATGCATCTGCCGGCTGATGATGTGTTCAATATCCGTATAGAGCCTTCACAATTGCAAAAGGAAGTTTATGCTTATCTCACCTACCGGATATCGGGGCTGGAAGATGGCTTAAGTCTGCCTAAATCCATTAACGGAGCGCCTGCCTTTGTAAGCTCACGTCCTCAAAAAAAAGAAGGCTGGCAAAAAGTAACTCATACCATTTCCACCTCCCTCTTAAAAGCGGGAATGAACGAAATACGGTTTAACGCACCTCATAACCTGAAGGCTTCCGTAGAAGTGCGGGATGTAGAGATAACCCTCAGCACCCAAATATCAAATAGTCCTGCCCTGAGCCAGGTAGCACGTCCGGAAGCGAGCAGTGAGGGTTTTAAGGCGTCTATGGACAGCCTGCCACTCAGTGCGCTTAGCGTACAGGATGTTGATATGCCTGCTATACCTCGCAATATCACAAATGTTACTGCGAACAGCTGGGGATACCTGGTACCTCAGGGAGCTGGTCAGCCCATTCGTGTAAAGCTGGGTGTCAACCGGCTTAAAGTCCCTGCCGGTACTTCACTGTCGGAGGTGCGGTTGTTCTTTTTTGACCAGGTTTCGCAAAGCTGGCAGGCTACGCATGTGGAGCATATAGATATGGCAACTGCCAGCCTGGAGGCACAAGGCCCCGGAGGAACCAATTACTTTGCGGGACTGATCAAAACCCCCGAAATGCCGGAAGCCAGCGCCTTTATGCCTACTACAATCAGTGATATAAAAGCCGCTAATCCCGCAGCCGAAATGAATATCATGCAGCCCCCTTCCGTAAGCCAGACCGGGGAAGCACGGATCAATTACCCCCTGGTGATTCCGGCTGGACGGCAAGGTGTTCAACCCAATGTGAACCTTACCTATAGCAGTGATGCCGGTACCGGCTGGATGGGCGTGGGCTGGAATATCAACGTGCCTTCCGTAAATATCGACACCCGCTGGGGAGTGCCCACCTTTGATCCCAACCTGGAAAGTGAGATCTATAGCCTCAATGGTGAATCCCTGAATCGCGAAGATGGGGTTAAGGCCAACCGTGCTCCGGGCACTCGCCTTACTTCCCTGGATAGCGTGCATTTCTTTCCGAAGACTATGAGTGGCTACAAAAGGATCGTTCGTTACGGGACCGATCCCACCAATTACCGATGGGAAGAAGTTTCAGCCGGAGGGATGCATTTTTATTACGGAACTACTGATGGAGTTGGGTTAGATAATGGTTCCGTCTTGAAGGATGAGAGTGGTAATGTTCTGCGCTGGTACCTTAAGCGTGTTGAGGACCGCTGGGGTAACCGGATTACCTACAACTATGTGCCTTATAACAATACTACTACGGGTAACATCAAAAGTGGTGGAAAACAGTTGGTATTGGATAACATCCGCTATACCGGTTATGATACCGATCCCGGTAATTACGAGATCGTTTTTGAGACCAGTGGTAATCGTCAGGACGGAAGGGTGATGATGAACCTAGGACAGAAAGAGCTGGACGACCGTCAGTTGAACTCCATTAAGGTTAATTACTACGATAACGGCACCCCCGAAGAAGTAAAGCGCTTTGATTTTCATTACATCAACGGAGATTTTGAGGTACATCCTTTATTGGAGAAAGTAGTGGAATACCGTTCAGGAGAGTATTTCTATAAACATACGTTTGAATATCATCATGGTCAGCTTGATTTTGAAGATGAACAACAGGTCAGTATCGGTCATTTCAATAACCGCTTATTTGATGAAATGCCCGGTGAACTCGCAGCCATCAGCGGCCCCTTAGGAGATTTGACTTCTGCTTCCGGTATTAAAACCACCATAACAAATGGTTGGGGAGCAGGAGGATCAATTGGATTAGGTATAGCACCTCTTACTTTCCCTTACCCTTCTAAGACGTTTACATTTTCAGGCCGCTTAGGGCAATCCCAAACGGAAAGCCGGGACAAATTAAGCCTGGATGATATGAACGGGGATGGTTTGCCGGATCTTATTTATGACAAAGGCAATGGTGCCCGGTATCATCCTTTGCGTATAGATGAAACCGGTCAATTCTCCTTTAACGGTTTCCACCGCATTAATATAAGCGGAGACCTTCTGGAGTCCTATTCCCGGACGTTTACCTATGGGTTTGATTTCGCCTTACCTTTGAATGTGTATTATTACGGTATGAACTGGAACAAGACCAGATCCAGGGTTCAGCGTTACCTGACCGATTACAACGCAGACGGGATCAAAGACCTGGTGTTGGCCAACGGAGGTGTGCCTATGATCTACTTTGGAGCGCTCTCCAAATCCGGGGAGGTTCGTTTTGACCCTTCCAGTGAGCACTCGGTCAATGCCGTGGTAAAAGGAACCACTCCGATAACACCTCCTGAACCACAAGACACCTTAAAAGACCTGGAACTGGTCCGGGTATGGATCGCTCCCTACGATGGTTACGTGGATATTGACGGTATTATTGATCTCAAGTACACCACGGATGATTATGTATACGCAGCCATCCAGAAAAACGGCTCGTTTGAAATAGGGATGACCGCGATCACGGATACGGTAACGCCTACAGATATGATAAAGAATAATGTCTGGGTTGATAAAGATGACACCCTGACTTTTCGGTTGCGAAGCAATCAGAACGGGTATGGGGACGTGGTAAAATGGAGCCCGGAGGTTTCGTACCAGTCCGGCACCAAAAAAGACGGTAACGGCAGTAATTATGGGCATACCGAATACCGGGATAATTTTCTCCTGTCTGCTTTTGAGGCAGCCCGGTTCTGGGGAGACGAAGCCCTGAAGATCAGCTGGCCTGTCTTTGGTGTGTCAGGTATGAGTGATGATGTAACCCTGCGTATCCACATCACAGCCCAGGATGTAGCTAGTGAAGCCGTGGTGATGGACGAACATTACGATTACATCATACCCCGCTCAAGCAGCCAAGTTCCATCACCTTCACAGTTTAAGACGCCCGGCCAAAGTTCGGCTCCTTCTTTTATGAATAGTCTTACCCTGATCAGTGGCCTGGACAGTGATCATTTGTGTCACCTTACCTTTGAGGTACTGAGTACCTCAAATGTAGACTGGAAGGATGTAGACTGGCGGCCCAAAGTAGAATTCGGGCCGGAGTGCGGGGAGGCAAACAGTATTCAATACCCGGCTGTGTATTACCAGACTTACAACCGGGTGGCTAAAATGGAAGCTCCCTATACTACTTCATTAGGATCAGGCACTCATCTCATAGCCTGGCCCTATGTGAATACCAGTAACTTTTCCGAAATTTTCCACGATGAGGAACTTGGTCAGGGAGGAAGTTATCAGGCCTATATGGTTGTTAAGGGAAATAACCAGATTCTCTATGCTGTATTATTGGATATTTTCGAGAATTCTATATCTTACTATGAAGTACCGGCTGTTTTTGGCGACCCGGGCTCAACCAGCCTAAACCTCAGTCAGGCAGCCGCTAATTATAGTTTTCCGGTTTCATCCTTATCTAATGGAGAGGTATATATCGAATACTTTGCCCCCAATCGCAGAATAGGTGAAGTACTAAAAGACCATGCCACAGCATATCTCTACGAAGTGATTGAAGGAAATACCGGAGAACCAACTGAGGTATTGGATGTAAATGTGTTTTTTCAGGAGCGCAGTGAGTTCAATGACTTCCTGTTGGGCTGGGGACAGTTTTGTTGGAGCAACCTGGGTCAGAATGCGATCCCTACCAGTGAGATGAAGCTGGATCGCAGCCTCGCTGAAAACAATGATTATAGAGAAGGTGAACCTCCCACTACTTCCAGTCTGGATAACAATCAAGCCTTGCAGGATATGAACCCCATGGAGCAAGAGTTCTGGCCACTGAATGCAGTGCGGGGTGAAAGGCCTTTAGTAAAAGGATCGCCTGTGAAGAGTGATCATTCCGGTGCTCCGGAAAGCCTGGATCGCTGGTCTGTGTTGGGAGGGTATGTAGCGGCCTATGGCAGTGAAGGCTTAACAGTACCGGGAAAGTTTGGGGAAGAACCCCGCAGACCACAGCTCTTACCGCCTGCCAGTCCCGGTACATTCGGGGCTCTGGCCACTCTGCAACACAGCAAATCCTTCACATTGGCCCTGTCAGCCGGGCCTTCCATTCCCGATGTGGGCATATCCTATGTACATTCCTCTACCATTAATGATAAGGACAAATATTACAGTGAGTCTCTAACCTCTTTTATGGATATTAATGGTGATGCCTACCCGGATATTCTAAGCAGTTCTGACGGGGTGGACGCTTTTATAACCGACCCCCAGGGGGGGCACCGCAGCAACTCTGTTGATGTAGCCTCCGGTCAACTGACCAAATCCGTTACCAACAACCAGGCCGATGTAGTGAGTGGCACTTTTGTGAACGATGATGTCCGCTTTCTGAATATGAAAACCAGTGCTTCTGCCGGATTCTCGGTTAGTATGGGCGAATCTGAAACGATCATCGAATGGATGGATATGAACGGGGACGGCCTGGCTGATCGCATTGACAAACTAAGCAGCTCTTCGGTAAAACTGGAGCTGAATAATGGAAGTACCTTACTGTCTGCTGTTCCTTTGGCCAGCACCGGCAGTCAGTTAAGTGATAACCTTAGCATCGGTCTGAATGCCGGCCTTGGTGCCCTGGAGAATAATGAAAGTGGCTTAGGCCTGAGCTTTAGTGGTGGTATTGGGATCAATAAAGCAGGTGGAGAGTCCAAGAAAATGTACATGGATATGAACGGGGACGGACTAACCGACCTGATTGAAGAATCCGGAGGTAATCTGAAATTGTACCTGAATACCGGAACTACCTTTCAGCTGTACAGTTCAGCTAATCTTTCACAACTGGAAGAACTCAACAAAATGGCAGGTTTAGGTATTTCAGGGAATATAGCCGGAAGCTATGCCTTTCCTTTAGGGTCCTTCCTGGCATTTCATTTTAAGATGTCCGTTAGCGGTAATGTACAATCTAACTATGCCACCAACAACCAACTTTCATCCTTCCGGGATATGAACGGTGACGGGCTTGTGGATTATATAAGGGATGAAGACGGAGGACTCAACATTTATCTGTCCAAAGTCGGTAAGAGCAATCTTTTAAAGAAAGTGACCAATTCCTTAAAAGGAACCTTCGTTATCGACTATGAGCGGAAAGGTAATCGCTACGGGGCGTACCCCGTGGAAGTGCCCATTCATAACACGGCAGAAGACGAGAAAGTAATATGGGATATGCCCAACAGCAAATGGGTTATGAAATCCCTGGTGGTGGATGATGGGCTTCACATGGAAAACGGTTCTCAAGAAGATATTGACGGTTGGGATGATATGGAGTTTACGTTCCGTTATGACGGAGGGGTCAAGAGCCGCAGGGAGCGGGAGTTCCTGGGCTTTACCCGCGTGGAAAAAAGCTATAGACCAAATCGGGAAGATATTCCTCTGCTTGCCAATAATGATGATCCTCGTAAGTTCTGGATAGCGGAGGTGAGCGATTATTTCCGGCCCAATAAAAATGATCCGCACTACCGCAAACGCTTTGAATATATGAAAGGCTTATCACCAGATAATTATACGCTTTTACACGAAGAGTGGAGGATAGAAGTGTTGCAGGAAAGTGGAGCTACGTACGTAGAAGACAACTATGAGATCACCATGATGGCGCATGACCGAAGGGAGTTCGAATTCCGGGAGGTGGGCATTGACCGTTCGGATAATCTGAACTTTACTAAAGTGGTTATAGAAAATGAGGAGTTTGTGCCTGTAAACTGGGGTATTGTTTCGGAGACCCAAACCCTGTTCCCGGCTGTTACGGCCACCGAACAGATCAAGGCTCCTCAACTCGCGCCCTTGCATGATAAGGTCAATAAAGATAAATACCTGATGAGTCGCTATGAGATTGCATACGATCAATACTTTAACGTAACTGAGTATGTTGACCAGGGAATCTCGGCAGAGGTTAATACGCAGTTGGTAGTAGTAGATACCATAGTAGAAGAGCGCTATGAATTCTACGAACTGGAATTCACCAACCTGGATATTGAGAACAGGAACCCTCCCTTTAACGAACCGATATACAACAATGGCAGTGGAGAGTTTTGCTTTTTAATGTCGGTAGATGATTATGGTGCAGATACATTATGCCTTTCCGATTACATCCTGAATCCTCCGGAGGAAAGCCCATGTTGGGACAAAGAACCTCCTTCCGGGGGCGATACGGAAACCTACTCCATTACTTTGCGCAGAAAGGTTACCGAAACCATTTATATTGAGGAAGAACAACACAGTACTAATTTCAGCGCGCCCGTTTTTGCCTGGATGGAGTACTTCCTGCCCGATGAGGCAGCCGGGCGCACCAATGTACTGGAGGATCATAAGATATATATAGGCGATACCCAGAATGGACTTACACGCCACTCTCACGTTGATGACCTGACCATAGATAAAAAAGCCGTTAAAGTTATGGCCCAGTATTCTACCAGCAGTGTGAAATCGCTGACTGATTTTGAATATGATGTATATGGCAATGTGACCCGGATCAAGGGTCCTGAAAACCATCAAAACCAGCGCATGACGGTCGACTTCAGTTACGACAATGACGTACATCATTTTATTACTAACGTATCCAACTCCTATGGGGATCAGTCTTGTTCCGTTTACGATCCTGCCACCGGTAAGCTCCTGAAGTCCGTGGATATCAACGGTAATGTAATGGGATATGACTACGATGACTATCATCGTTTGGTAGGTGTGTTTGCCCCGGATGCTTTTAAAAGTGTGGGACAGTCGGCTACAATAGGGTTTTCGTATCACCCCAGCGGGATAGATTCGGCTATGGGTCATAGCAGTGATTATCTTTTAGGAGTACCGGTGGCCATCACCCGGCACAATATAAATCCTCAGGAAACTTTGGATGATGCGGATGCCTGCTGGAATGGCATAGACGGAAACCCGGCTAATGATTGTGATGTAGTCTGCGATTTTGATAGCCGCCCGGCCATGAGCAATCCCTTGCACACGGCCTCTTTTATGGATGGTATACAAAGAGTGGTGCAGATTAAAAAGGAAGTGCCCAAAGCTAACTCAGCCGGTACGGATAATATCAAACAAAAGCTGGTGAGTGGGCTTGCGGAGTATGACCGTCAATGGCGTGATAGTACCCTGAGCTTGCAGGTGGAAGAGTTGAACAGTTATCCTCTGGGTAAGCTCAACACCGCCAAAAGTGCCTATTATCAGTCCAAAAACACCTTTGATTATGCCGGAAGAGTACAAAAGCAAGAATCCATCCGCGAAGCCTCAGGCAGTTTTTCAGAAACCAGTATGGTTTACGAATGGTCTGATCTGGATGGTACTTCCACCTTTAGCACGGAATCTACAATGCACGGTCAGACCCAGCGGAACTTTATAAACTCCAAAGGGCAAACCCTGGCTTCTGTACAAGCCGCCTTCCCAACCACCTATTTTGTTTTTGACCCATTAAACCAATTACAGGAAGTTAAGGACCCGCTGGGTCTGAAAACCACCTATAAGTATGACTTTATGGGCCGGGTTACCGAGGAAACCCATCCCGACCGTGGCGTTTCAACCTTCACATATGATCCGGCCAGTAACCTGCGTAAGATTGAAACAGATGAGATAAAGCCCTACTTTATACGGCTGGATTACCACTACAACCGTTTGTCTCATAAGTTATACCCCAACACCAATAACCTCAATGAAACTTTTTACACCTATGGCAGCCGTAATGACGGAAATAACGGAGCAGGCCGGGTAACCACAGTAGCTCAGGGCACCAACTTTAAAACTGAGAATTATAAATACGATGCTTTGGGTAACCGTATCTATGAAAAAAAGACACTGTCCGTACCCAAAGCCGGCACCCTTAACTTTACCACGCAGTTTGAATACGATTCCTGGGGGCGTATCCGGTGGGTGGAATACCCGGACGGGGAGAAGGTGAACTACAGCTATGGCAATGCCGGAGAGCTGGAAGGGATCAACCCTACCTTACCTCCACCTTTCTCGGGTCCCGATAATCCCATTATTGACAAGATCCTGTACGATGGTTTTGAGAATATTAAAACCATTGAATACAGCAACAACACCGTTACTAACTTTACCTATAACGCCTATAACCGGGCATTAAAGACCCAAAAACTGGATGTGCTTAACGGAGCATCGCAAAGTGCAACACTTTTAGACAAGGTTTTCAGTTACGATGCTCGAGGTAATGTATCCGGTGTGGTAAATAATACTTCCACTGCCGTCAGCGCAGGTGGGGTAGACTTTGGCGGCCCCTATGATCATACCTACAGCTATGATCCAGCAAACCGCCTTAACCAGAGTGTTAGCAATTACGGTGTACCTCAAAATGGGAATCAAAAGTTTCTGCAGCTCGATCTTACCTATAATGATGCCGGGGGAATAAAAACTAAAAAGCAGTTGCATAAAGATGAGCAGGGAAACTTCCTGCCTGCCCACACCTATGATCTGTGGTATACTTATAAGTCCGCTACCCACCAGCTGGACCGCGTTCAATATCGTTATGTATATAACCCTCCTCCCAATAAAGGCATTGGAGATTTTACAGGAGAGGTAACTACCTTTATTTACAATCTTGAAGGTAGTATTACCCGGCCCTTGAGCTCTATTAGCGGCACCGTTACCCTGCAGGAAAATATAAGGCGGGATGAAGAACAGCAAATAACAGCTGTACGTAATGATAAAGGCGTACACCATTATGTCTACGACCATAACGGAGAACGGATATTAAAAACCACCCTTTACGAATACGGCACCGCTCAGAACGGTCAGGGGCAAGGCACCAGTGCCGACATGGCCCCATATGCCGTATATGTAAACCCTTATTACGTAGCCACGCACTACCTTCAGGTGGCAGAGGTCAGTAAGCACTACTATATGGGTAGCCAGCGCGTGGCCAGTGCCTTGATCAATTACCCTTTTACTGCCAGTACCGGCACCGGTGGAGGCGGAGGCGGCCCCGAGCCACCAGAAGGTTCGTCCGGCCCTCTTAATGCTATTTTACAGGACCTTCAGGATGCTTTGGAAGCCTTTAACCAGGAATATGCTGTAGAAGAATTGGATATCGCAGATATTGAAGATTATGACACCCAGGCCAACTATCAGAGCATGAGCGCCAACTGCCCTCCAGGGGATGATCAGTGTTTATGTGAGATCAGCTGGTACTGGGCCGAAAAAGCCAATGTAGATTGCAGTCAGGAACGGATAATGTACTGGTACCACCCGGATTACCTGGGCCATACCGAAGCCATTACCAACCAGGCCGGGCAACCCTACCAGTACTTTCTGTTCAGTGCCTTTGGGGAAACTATTGAACAGCAGCACGGCACTCTGGGGAGTTACAGCAGCCCCTACCGCTTTAACGGTAAGGAGTACGACCAGGAGACCGGGAACTACTACTATGGGGCTAGGTATTACGATCCGAAGTTGAGTATTTGGTTATCCGTTGACCCGATGAGCAGTGAACGAAGCTGGTTGACGCCTTATAACTTTGTGCAGAACAACCCTATTATGTGGACGGACCCAACCGGGATGTTGGATGGAGGACCTGGTGATCCTCAAGATAAAATTAGCCCTGGTGGTTATGTGCCTGCAGAAGAATACCATGGTGAGGTTGTTGCTCAAGGACCAAGTCCCCAGACTAATTCCTCATATAATGGTCCATATTCCAGTGAATACTATGACGATTTGAATAGCCCAGAACCCTCATTACTTTCACGTTTTTACAATGATGGCATGGTAAGAGCAGGTGAGGATGCAAGAGAAGGCCTAATAATGCTTGCTAATGACTTAATTGATGGTGACCCTGAAGCTTGGCTAGATTTTCTAAGTGATCCTTTTGGTCTTGGACAACCTGGTGGTACTACTCAGGTACCACAGTCAGCAGAGGAAGCAGGTTATGAAACTATGATGGCTATTCCTTTACTTATTGGTAAGGGAAAGAACAAGCCCAAAAGTCAAATAAGGAACTATAAACCTTCCTCTACCAAAAAGCATTTCGTCCTGCATCCAAATGCTAAAACAGCACAACAGGCTTCAGGACAACCAAGAAGTGTTAAGCCTGAAACTCATAACAAATCTACAAGTCGTGGACAACGACCTCACTATCATGACATAAATGATGCTAACATCCATCACACTTGGGGAAAAGCAAAGAATAAAAAACGATAAAATGAAAACCTGGTATTTTAAAATAAGTGGCGAAGGAATGCCAAATGAGGAAATTACTTTTCCTTATGGCTTTTATGTGAATTGCATCCTCTACACCAATAAATCTTTGGATCAATCTAAATCAATGATTTTCGAAGATTTAAAAAAGGATGGCCTTATTAAGCCCAAGTGTGATTATCTCGGTGCTTTTGAAGATTTTACCTGGGATGAAACGGTCTTTCAAAGAAAAATGGATAAACTTTCAAAGGAAGCTCTAAAATCTCCAGAGGTAATTCATTATGATGAGTTCCATATTTATGAATTGGACTAAAGTTATGAGATGTTGATAAACCAATTAGTAGATAATATTCCAGATTGTCTTTTTTAAGAAACGGGTAGTGTTCCAAAGTAGTGATAGAAAATTGATGCACAGTCTATTGAGATAGTTCTTTGAAATGTAATCCTGAAAATTCGCATAGGGTAACAAGCTATAGGTTTAACGGTAAGGAGTACGATCAAGAGACGGGCAACTACTATTACGGAGCGAGGTATTATGATCCGAAGTTGAGTATTTGGTTATCTGTTGATCCATTAGCACACAAATTCCCCGCATGGAGTCCTTATAACTTCTCATTGAATAATCCTATTAATTTAGTAGATTCGGACGGAAGAGCTCCCGGTGACCCACCTAGGGTTTCTGGAAACCCAATGTCCTACTTTTATCAAGGGTGGACAGAGATGTTTCAAGCGGCTGGTCAGACCATTGATAATTTGGGTGCTTCTGTCAGTGCATTTTTCACTCAAAGCAGTAAGACAGGGACAAATACTTCTGTGAACACAACTCGCTCGGTATCAGCAGGAACCCGTTTTAAGGACTTTGTTACTCCAACCAAGAATTCACCCAATTCAGATTCTAAACCAAGTGTTGAAACACCTTTTGAGGTAAGCTTTGACTCTAAAACGGAAGCAGTTAGCTCTGTAAAAGTGAAAGGGAAAATAGAAGGGTTAGATGTAACTTTTCAACATAAGGAGTCCCAGAATGTGTCCACAAACGAAGTAAAAATAAAAGATGAAGTCACGGTCGGTGCAGGTTCCAGTGGCATTTTTGCTTCACAAACTCAATCATCTGAAGGTTCAAGTACTACGGAAGCCGGAGTCAAGGCTCAAGGTACAGTTTCAGTTGGAACCAGTTCAATCACAATCGGAGGTAAATTCTCACTCTCACATGAAAAGTAATATGACGTTCATACTAAAAGATTGGTTATTCTTAGTAATCCTAACCACCTTCATTTGCTCATGCAATGAGTCTAATACGACTGACTTAGAGTCAAAATCTAAGGAAAATAGAGAAGTTTCGGATTCTGTTAAAGGGTTCAAAGCCAAAGGCGAATACCAGGGAGGGTTAAAAATTGGAAAATGGACTTATTCAATGAATGATACAGTGATTTCAGTTGACTGGAAAATTTTAAACTACCCTGATAGAAGTTTAAAGCTTAATATTCTGGAGGTATGGGAGCAAGTTGAAACCGATAAGGCTCTTTATTATGCTTACTTAAATAAAAGTTCTAAAGTAGGCTCGATGGAGTACTGTACAATTATTAGAAACCAAGCGAAAGATCTATCATTAAAAGAATACATGAGTTTATCGTACGAATCATTTCATAATGACACTTCTGAAATTCTTTTAAACCATGACATACAGCTATTGGAGTTTAAAAATAACAGAGCGATACTTGGAAAGTACGAAACAGAAATAGATCAAATAAAATACACCACTTACATTTGTTACATTAAAGATTTACATTCTATTTACGATTTTTCTTATAAGATAGAAAATAGACATATGTCTATTTTTGAAAAGACTCTGTTTGGAGACTTCGTATCTGGATTCACTATAAGAGGCAATTCTTTAATTAGCTTGGATGATGAGATTGTTCAGACACGGCCAGTTACATTTCATGATAAACAGCATCAATGAATAATTGAAATAAGGCTGGGGGCTACACTTTTGATGGTAGTGACCCATAAGTAGCATTAAGCCTGAAAACGTTCTTTACATTTTGGTTTTCAAATCTTTGAAAAGTAATCTGGAAAATTCGCATAAAGCAACAAGCTACCGCTTTAACGGTAAGGAGTACGACCAGGAGACGGGGAACTACTATTATGGACAACGCTATTACGATCCTAAACTATCAATATGGTTAAGCGTTGATAGATTAGCTGCGAAGTACCCATCTCACTCACCATACAATTTTGTATTAAATAACCCTATCAACTTTATAGATCCTAATGGGGATAGTGTTAGTTATAATAAATTCCAAGATTGGCTCAATGTCACCTTCAACTCAATCCTGAGTAAGGAGTTTAGGCAGAATCTTCATGAATTAAAGCAATCTGATGAGATGTATGTTTTTAACGGCAGTGACAACCCTTCAGGTGGTGGCCATACAAGTACAGATGGTGATGACATCTACATAAATTACTCATTTAATAGTAAGGATCGAGATGCAGGATCTGGAAAGGCTACTTCTCTATTACATGAAACTGAACACGCCATTCAATTTGAGCATGGTGAATTTGGCTTCAGAAAAGATAAAAGCGGTACTTGGCAGCCTTCAAGTTATGACCTGACAGATGAAATGGGAGCTATGCGAGCAGGGTCTCATGCACCTGGCACGATTCTAACTGATCATAATGGAAATAATACATTTCAGGGCGACATGAGAGGATTAGGCACAAATTTGAGTAAACAGAGTGTGATTAATAGTAATGCCAAAATAATTCTCGGCTATTATCCTCCTACCTCTAATTATCATGCTCTTCCACAATTTAGGGCTAATAATTATACGGGAACTAGATTGAAAGATGGCCAGAACTTTATGCGTCCACACACTCCAAGATAATTGATGAATATGAGAAATTTTACCTTTTTTGCAAGCTTATTTCTGTTTATGGGATGCTCAATGAGTCAAAAGTTTCCAAACTCCAGAAAGTCTCATATAGGAGAATATTCCGTTATTGATCCAAGCGACAGTGGATTTTACGCTACTCTAGAATATCTAGGTTATGAGAAATCTCCAGAAGCGCGAAACCTACCTGATAGTTTGCCAGTGTTAAAATTTCTTTTCAAAAATAACGATGACTATGATGTAGTGGTGGAGTTCCCCTTTAATTGGTCTAAAACCTTTGTAACAGAACCAGCTTTTTTCAATTTCAGAAATATCATTTCAGAAAAATATCGAATGGAGTACTTCTATCCTGACAAGATAGATACCATCAACGACTTCATAAGAAGTCCCGTTCATATTTTGGTGCCAGCTAAGGAACAATTGGCCTTTGATGCATTCATTTATCATAACGACCTTTATACAATTGATGATCAAGTTCAAGAGTTTACTGGGAAAGTAGACGGACTTTGGAAGTTTGCAGCAACTTTTGAATACTTCTATAAAAATAAGGAACCTTTCAAATTAAGCCACTATACTACAGAGTCAATAGAGATCCTGCTGAAAAATATTGATTCAAACCAACCTGAATAATTTTGAAAACCGGTAATGTGTCAAAGGGCAGTGTCCCCTATGTAGCTTTTTGTTGTTAATTGTTCTTTAAGTTTTGACTTTTAATTCTCTAAAAGGTAATCCTGAAAAATCGCATAAGCCAACAAGCTACCGCTTTAGTGGTAAGGAGTATGATAAGGAGACCGGAAACTATTATTATGGGGCGAGGTATTACAATCCTAGGTTGAGCATCTGGTTGTCTGTGGATCCGTTGGCACATTATTATCCATCCCATACACCCTATAATTTTGTGTTGAACAATCCCATTAATTTAATTGACCCCACCGGAATGAATGCTGAAGACCCCGGCAATGGTATTGGAGGATTCTTTGATAAGCTGGGAAACTGGCTTTCCGGAAACGGATGGGAAAAAAGCGATGACGTATGGCAAGGTAAAAATCCAGACGGTTCATACACTGGTGAGCCCGCCCCACCAACGGAATTGGAAGATGTGACGGTTATAGCCTCTGGACAAAGTTCAGGTTCGGGAAGTACAAGTCCTATCGGTTCAGGTATAAGTATATATGGTTTCGGCTCAGGGGGAGTAGATAATTGGAACTCTGGATTGAATCCTTTATTTAGCATTGATATGACTGATCCTTTTTGGTCAGCTCTACTTGGCTGGGGCCAAAAGGAACTTTATAATAATACTATCCCCGGTTCGGAATGGAGCGATGATGTGAAAGATTTGACTAAATCCTTAACCGATATTTATCAAACTGCAAAAGATATGAATGAGGGGGCACCTGTGGCACCAGTGCCATTTGACCCAAAACCTACTCGTAGAGATTCTGTGTATGTTCGTGATAAATTCATAATTCAGGCCGATGGTACTAAAGACACTATTCCGGAGGGAGGTGATACAATCAGATTTTCGACCCCTTTACCTTACTATCAAACTATTAATTAAGCACTAACATGAAGAAACTGAAGTTTACAAAGAGTTTATTTATCACTGTAAGTTCTTATCTGTTTTGTATAGGTTGTAATCAAACTATTAACTATACACCTTTAGTAGACTGTAAATCTGACTGTGATTCGCTCCATGAAGAATACATTGATGGTGAGCTTAAAGCAATTTACACTTACAAAAATGGTTTAAGGCAAGGTAATTTCATTCTTTTTGACAATGGTGATACTATTTATGGGTTTCATGATTATAAGAAAAAGTATCTAAAACGAACGATAAAAAGACCATATGGAGACGGTTTTATCGTTGATCTTTATAAACTAAGGGACGGTGAGTATGTACCATCGGAGGCTATAAGTTATAATGCGTCAGGTAAAATAAAGATGGAAGAGAGCCATTATCTGGAAGTTGAATATGACGGTTTGCTCGTAATTAAACCGCACCTGCAAGGACAATATGATAGCCTTTATCTATATTCAAGTGATACACTTGTCAGTAAAGCTGCTATGAGTGATGGTTTTATCAAGATTGATACTACCAGGACTACTGAGGATTTAGATTTATTCATCTTTGCTGACATGGGTAAAGATGAGCAAGGTAACAAGGAAATTCAAGGATTTAACTTTCCCATGACTCCAGATCGACTAAGTGTAGATTTTATTAATCCTGCTAATTTGTAATTCATTATAAATATTAAACCACCCACAGGTGGTAGTGTCCCATAAGTAGCATTAAGCCCAAAAACGTTCTTTACATTTTGGTTTTGTTCAAAAGATAATCTACAAGTATAACAGCCCCTGGCGCTTTAATGGCAAGGAGTATGATCAAGAGACCGGGAACTATTATTACGGGGCGAGGTATTATGATCCGAAGTTGAGTATTTGGTTGAGTGTGGATCCGATGAGTAGTGAAAGGCCTAATCTTACACCGTATAACTTCGTCAGCAATAATCCTATTATGCGGATAGATCCAACGGGTATGTTGGATTGGCAGCCAGAGGTTGATGTTGATGGAAATACTTCGTATGTCGCTGAGAAAGGAGATAGTCCTGCTACTATGGCCGAACAGTATGGTATTTCGCAACAGCAAGCGGAACAAATTACTGGTGCTCAGGGCTCAACTCCTATAGCCGAAGGAACAAGAATAGATGGATGTGAAGTCTATGAGGCAACTGGAAGTAACGTTCTAAAGCTGGATTTGAGTAGTAAAGGCCTCAATGATGCTGATATAAACCGGCAAGTGGCTTTTGCTATCAATAAGGAGAACGTTAATGACCAGGATTTTGAAGGTAATTTGAATGACTATTTTAGTAATTTGAAGTCAACTGAACAAGCTGGTGCAGGAGGTAGTAGAATGGGTGTTGACACCGATCCGTCTAGACCAACCAAAGTTAATCTTCAAGGGCAAGAAATGAATATAAATGTTGGGATATCAGGTAGCAATGATGGTAGATTTAGCACTTCTCCGAATGGCTCACCTTCTAGAATACTTCCCAACGGAGCTGAAGCTTATGATTACCTACATCCAAACGCTTATCCTGCCAATCCATTTATTGGAAATAGAGGCTGGAAGTCGACAGCTGTACCTGTAATAACTATATGGAGACGCTAACAAAATATTAATTATGAGAATAAGGACAGTAATATTGTTGTTTATTTTAATGACGGGGTGCATATCCACAAAACGGGAAACTCTCAAAAATCATAAAGGTCTATTTACATCGGATGAAATTGATGAGTTGAATTCTATAGTTGAAAGCTTCGATATTGGTGTATCAGAAGTTTACCCAAGTCAAACAATTGATGGATCATATTCTCATTATGCTAAAGAAATTCTACAAAGGACTCAAGAGGGAATAAACCTGGAGCCTCATGAGAGGATATTATCTGTTTTTGATACTGCAAAAAAACTGAGTGTTTCAAATGATATATGGTGGTTTAATGATTTAGGTAATGGGAACTTACAAGTAAATATTAAACCTGATGGAAAATATATGAGTTATCTTGAAGAGCTTGGAAGTGATTACCCTTTCATAAAATCTTATCATGGGCAATTAGTCAAACACGGTGATTTGGGAGCAGCTAATATTCTAGGCAGTTTTGCTAAAAAGGCCACCAGTTTCAATTTTAAAGACAAGAATATTCGATTAGTCTTTACAATACACTATTTAACATTTTATAATCTCTAACAGATTATCAGGGGGCTCTTGGGATATTTACCGGTAATGTTTCAAATGTCACTTTTGCAAAAAGAGGAAAAATGTTCTTTGAAAAGTAATCTTGAAAATTCACATAAGGCAACAACCTATAGGTTTAACGGTAAAGAGTACGATCAGGAGACCGGGAACTACTACTATGGGGCTAGGTACTACGACCCCAAGCTGAGTATTTGGTTGAGTGTTGATCCGATGAGTAGTCGTGATCTTGGTTTAACGCCTTACCACTTCGTGAAAAACAATCCAATAATGCTTATCGATCCTACAGGATTGACTTGGGACCCTGCGGTAAAAGATGATGCTGACAAGTTACTAGGGAACATTAAAAGTGTTAAACAAGACCTAATTAAAGATAATCAGAAGCTAGAAGGTAAAATTGTAAGATATCAGTCGAAAAACTGGTCTGCATCTAAGACAGAGAGGAAAACAGGTCGTGTCCAAGATAAAATTGATCGAAATAATGAACGTATATCGGAGTTGGATCAGTCAATTCAAGATTGGAATGATATTGATTCGGACAATCAAGTTTACACCTTCAAAAATGCTGATTCACCGGTTAGCGAATCCTATACTGAAAATGGTAAAGTGGTAATGGAACACAATAGCAATATGGCCAGCAAAGTGCATGAGATGAGACATGGTGGACAGCACGCTAGAGGTCAAATAACACTAATGCCTAAAGGAATGAGTCCACTATTTAAAGGCGGAGGATTGTCTCCCTTAAATATGGAATTACAGGGTTATAGAGCTCAATGGGGATTTTCTCCCCGTTCTATGCCAATCTCTATTAATGGAGGTGGCTATTCGCCAAGCTCAATAAATAAAAGTTATATTCAAGGTTTATATTTCATCAATGATCAAGGTAATAGAGAAAGAACATACCCTCAACTTTAGACTATTAATTATCTGTTTTTTGGGGATTTCAGGCTGCAAAAGTGTAACTGTAAATCAAATCACGCAAACTTCGATATATAAAAAGTTAGTGCTGGTTGATGATCTTCTACAAGTTGAAGCGGAATGTCATATTAATCCAGACAATAGTTTCTTATTAAACCTGTGGACACTAGAAAAGGAGAAATACCAGCTTCATGGACAATATGTCAAACAAGGGAATGGCCTTTTTTTTGAATTTGCCGATTGTATTGACTCGTTGGTGGTTAAGTCTGATCATTTGAATTTACCTAAAGATAGTATTCGCATAAGCCTAAATTTTAAACTTCCTGATGATGTTGTACTCAACGACAGCTGGAAACTTGACACAAATACTTTCGGGACTTTATCTTATAAACTTGGTACTGAAAAGTGGGTTCCTTTATCCTCAAATAAAGGGCCTTGGTTCGTTCCAACAAAAGGAGTCCATGACACTATACAATTCCGGTACTCATATAGAAAATCTCTATCAAATTTATCATTGACTCAAAAGACTTTCTATTCTAAGCAATATCACACTAGCAGTTCAGCTGAAAACTCCTTTGACATTGAGTGGATACTATTCCAGTATAGTTGCCGGGATGATTTGGAAATAGTGGGACTTATTGATAGTGATGAATCTAAACTACAGCTTTACTTTAAGACACTTCCCCACTATTCCGGTATATATAACAAGACAGGCAGTGTTTCAAAGTAGTGAGACAAACAGCTTCAGGAATTAACTACCTGATATATCTCATGGCAAAAAGTATCCCCGTTCTTGTGCGGGGCTTTGGTAATGTCCCATAAATAGCATTACGTCTGAAAATGTTCTTTACATTTTGGTCTTCTTTGAAAAGTAATCTTGAAAATTCGCATAAAGCAACAAGCTACCGCTTTAACGGTAAAGAGTTTGATCAGGAAACGGGGAACTACTATTACGGAGCGAGGTATTATGATCCTAGGTTGAGTATTTGGTTGTCTGTGGATCCGTTGGCACATTATTATCCATCCCATACACCCTATAATTTTGTGTTGAATAACCCTGTGCGTTTCACAGATCCAGACGGCAGATCAGCCACCTGTGAAACCTGCCCCGATGAAGAGCGGTTTGAACAGTATAGAAATGATCCGTTAGTAGATTACACTTATGTACCCAATGAAGAAGGCGATGGCGGTGAGATTCATGTGAGCAACCATCAGCAGGCGGGTGAAGTCACCGTTACGGCTGAAGAATACGGCACAACCCCAGCTGACAACACCTCTGCAAGTTTAAATCAGATTGATCCCAATGCAAGTGGAAGCGTGTTTAGTGCGAATGCCCAGGAATATGGAGAACAGATATGGGCAGAAGCTACAAGGGATGCATTTCAAATGCCAGATGCAAAACGCCAGGGTGACCCTATTGAGACATTTAAGCTATATGACTTTTGGGGTGATGTATATAATGAGGCTGTTAAGGAAATACTGGGATGGTTTGGTGTTAATGATGGTAATTCGCCAAGACCCACACCACCAGGAACACCTCCTGTTGCCCCGGTGCCGGAGGAACAGAAGCCTACTTCTGTTTGGGTCAATAAGCAACGGTCAAATGGTTCATGGCGTATGGTTGATTCAAACATGACTAAAGAAGATGCTAGAAACTTAAGGAAGTTAAATCCTGGTGTTGATGTAATTAGTATTTCAAAATAGAAAAAAGATGCTTAGATTATTAAAAATCATGATTATCCTAACCTTTTTCTTTTTAGGTATTTCATCTTGTAATGATGTATATAAACAGGAAAATGAAGAATTAAAACGTGAGATCTCTATTTTAGAAGATTCATTAGAACGAATGCAAAAATTCTATCACTTTGAATATATTAAACCTATGATTTTGCCAGGTGTAGATAACTTTTATTTGGGTGATACGATTCCTCTTCATCTATTTCTGGCTGCAGATAATAATTATTGGCATGGAAAAACCTCCATCCTTTCCTTTGAGGCTTCTTCTTCAAAGAATTCTAAAGTGAATTTAAGTAAGGATGGGTTTGCCGGTACACTTCTCTATGTGCCGGATTCAAAAGGAATAGATACTTTGTCGGTTCAATTTAATTTAATTGATCAAAATCAGAATAAGGTTATGTCATTTCCATCTACCTTTACTATTGATGTTAAGAGCATGAAAAAGGAAAAAGTATCTCTCAGATTTTAATGTAAAAAAGTGTTTCAAATGTCACTTTCTGCATAAAAAGTTGAAATGTTCTTTGAAAAGTAATCCTGAAAATTCACATAAGGCAACAAGTTACCGGTTTAATGCAAAGGAATATGATGCAGAGACGGGGAACTACTATTACGGGGCGAGGTATTATGATCCGAAGTTTTCGATTTGGCTGAGCGTTGATCCGTTGGCTGGGGAATTCCCGCACTTAACGCCTTATAATTTTACGGAGAACAACCCCATCAACTTAATTGATCCAGACGGGCTATCAGCTATACCTGTCTCTGATCTTGGAGCATGGCATGGCGATCCTGCTCAAAGAGCAGAAGAGGCTCTAGGACGGATGGAAAATAATCCTGTAATGTATGCCAATGATGGTGGTACAGAACCTCCATCTGCAAAGCAGAGTAACGAGACATCAAGCCCCTTGATGAGCGGAAGAGAAAACCTTTTAACTTCGGGTAATAGTGACAATGGTTTAGAGTTCAATGTGGTAAAGAAGTTCTTGAAAAATACAGGAGACTATGCGGGATATGGTGAGGCTGCGGCAGGCGCCCTTCAAATAGGGATGAGCGAGTACAGAAGTTCCCTGTCTATCAGTAGTAAAATTGGGACGTTCTCACGGGGCAAGATTGAATGCGATAGCAGAATGATTAGAAAAGGGTGAAAGCTCTATAGTCCAGTGATAATGGGCCTTGAGAAACTACTGATTTCTCAAAAGAAGTATTCGAAAATTCGAATATGGCCGCTTCATGAAGCTTTTTTCGAAGAAAGCGGAAAAATGGATTATTAGATAGCACTTTTCAATGAGTTTTTAAGAATGAACCTTAAGACAAGGTCACTTTCTGTTCCCTTTACTTCATTTTACAACAATAGGCCCTGTTATTCTCCAATCTTTCCCGGTTGATCCTTTGAAGGGTCGGCTTCACGTTGAGTAATTCCGGCTTTTGAGCCACCTCGTTTGGGGTATATAAAATGTGCGCATAATGAGGCCGGTTGTTATTGTAATCGTTTACAAAGAAGTCCAGTTCCTGTTGGATGGTAGTTGAAAGGATAGGCCTGTTTTGAAAGTACCGGCTCTTGAGTATGCGATAGGGAGCTTCCACGATGGAATTGGAGAATACCACATCCCGTAAAGCGATCTTCTTTTCGATGTTCACACTGATAAAAGCCACGAAAGCCTTTCTTAAACGGATAGCCCTTTGATCCAACAATGTATTTACATCCTCAAATGAACTTTCAATCTTCAAGGCCAGTTCATCACCCAGGTATTGGCTAGGATTTTGTTTCTTCCAATAATGAGACGTAGAAGGCGGAATAAGACTCAGGAAATGTTCAGGCAATAGTTTCTGATGAATCCCCAAAGCAAAACAAGTCTTGATAGAGGTGTGGTAGGCTTTATAGCGGTTCATAGGTTGGTCAGGAAAAGTCAGCCAAAGCTATTTCAAAATTCGAAGCAGAAATAAATGTCCAAAATCACGGGGTTCCAGGGTTCTCCCCGGCAAGATCGCATGGAAATGAAGTGTCAACAGAATGACATGCATTCTATGACGGCAATCTTGCTCTAAAAACTCTTCAAACCCCAAAAAGTAAAAAGCTGCCTCAAATTGAGGCAGCTTTTCAGATATCTATAGAGTCTTACCGGAAGTTATCTTTCGTAAATAAACTTAACGGTTTCTCCCTTCTCTCCATATTTCACCACGATATAATACATACCATAGGCCTTCCCCGAAGCAGAGGGGTCCCAGTTAACCGTATGATTGCCGCTTTCCATTTCAGTATCGACAAGAGTGGCAATGTGCTTTCCTGTTACACCCTCTACATTTACTTCTACTTTCCCTGCCGAGGGAGTGTTAAAGTTTATGTACACTAAGCCCGATGACGGATTGGGGTACACACTAAGACCGAGAGATGAAGAAACCTCTTCCTGAGGATCGTCTCCGTAAGTCTTGCCTTTATCCGGATCTCCAGGGCCATCACAAGGTGCCGGTTCGCAATCTTCAATAGTGACCACACCACAATACGTTTTCGCACAGGTTTTTCCTGCAATGTCTATATAGAAGATAGTAGCACAAACATTGTAAACGCCATTGTAGCTATAGGTGTGCTGTGGGTTAAAGTTGCCGGTAACGGTATTTCCATCACCAAAGTCCCACATAATGTCTGTCACTTCACAGTCGGCTTGTATATCAGCAGTAAAATTAACATCGCAACCCGTTACCTGAAAATCGAATTGTGCTAAAGTGATATCGCACTCACAAGCCTCACAATCGGTTATTATTACATCATAACACACCGAATCTATACAGCATTCTCCGGTTTGCGGATCAGAGGCTTCCACTATCAAACAAACGTTGTAAGTCCCCGGTCCACTGAAATGATGTACAGGGTTTGGTACCGAAGCATAAGTACCATCGTCAAAATCCCAATGCATGGATATTATATCACAGTCGGTGGATGTCCGGTCAAAGAACTCAACCTGGCACTCCTCCACATTATAAATAAAATCCGGAGTAAGATCGCATTCACAATCATTGCTGCTACAGTCAATGGTTACGGGGTAGCAAATGGAGTCACTGCAACAATTCTCACCGTCAAACCCGCCTACTGACATACATACGTTATACGTACCCGGCCCGGGAAATGTGTGAGTGATATTGCTGCCTGTTCCGGTAACACCATCTCCAAAATCCCAACTGGCCCCTATAATACTGGTGCAGGCATTCCCACTTGAATTGTTCATAAAAGTATAGATACTGCAATTTGCTTCCTGGGTAAACATAAAGTCCGGAGTTACATCGCAGTCGCAGTCGCAGTCAACGGTCACTGTAACCTCTCTCGTTACAGGTCCGCAGAGATCGGGATCTATAATTTCAACGGTATATGTGGTTGTAGCGGCAGGGGTCGCTACCGGGTTGGCACAATTGGTACAACTCAGTCCCGTAGCCGGAGACCAATTATAGCTCGTACCTCCGGTGGCCGATAGCTGTACATTGGCGGGAGGACATATCACAACATCGGAACTCACCGTATACAATGCCGGGTTGATCTCCTGGATAACCACGTTATCAAACTGCGCTTCAGACTGGGTTGCAAGAGAAACATTCTGCTGCGGATAAAACCAGATCTGACTGTAATTGCTGTTTGGGGCAAAAAGGATAGACATGGATGTCCAGCTTGTATAAGGGGATAGCGCATCCAGGAATATTTGCTGGGAAGTAGCAGGCCAGGGCGGAGCGGAACCAGCCGGTGTCGGGTTCGCGGTATAGGGGTTAAGGCCTGTAGTAGCCCTGACGTTAAAGACACCGTTGGGATGACCATTGGTCATCAGGTCAAAACATATCAGGTATTCTTTGCCTTGCTGAAAATCAAAGCAATTGAATACACCCTCTCCCACACCGCCATTGGACCACATCCACATAGAACGGGGAGGAGAACTGGCTGTGGTGGGCGTACCGTGAGAGACATACCAGCCCGGCATATTGCTGTTAATTGATAAATGGCTGGTGGAAATAGCACCCGGGGGCTGTTCAAAATCTCCATTGACAAGCGCAGTAGGCGGGTTATTACAGGCCTGCCCGTAGGTTACTTGCTGGCTGAAGGTAAAGAGTAAAGTAAGCAGTATAAAATACCCTTTGTGAAGGGATAATAAGGCTGCTGTTTTTGAGGTAGAGTTGCAACATTTCATAATGTAGACTTATTAAGTTGTTAAAAATCAGTGAAAATACTTCCGGATTAAACATTAATCCGGTGGAAGAGCGTCCTGTAACTAAACAATGATTCTGATCCATTCTGTCAGAAAAGGCAGCTTTTGCAGGGGCCAAAAAAAGTTATAGAACACCGCAATAACCGGAGATAGATTCCTGGTTGGAAATGGGTAAGGTTTTCGTTTTCACGCAAGTAGAGTTTGGTTATTCTAATGTACAAAAAAATGAACTGAAGAATTCAGCTCAACAAGAAGAAAGAACATTTTTTTTCGGAAACGCAAGCAGGGAGGTTGGCGGGTGGCCATATCAAAGTGCCAAATCTTACGAACACGCACAACTCCATAACTGGCATGGTATGATAATATCCATAAAAAAAGCCTCCTGATTTACAGGAGGCTTTTACTTGTAGCCCCGCTAGGAATCGAACCTAGATCCTGGGTACCGGAAACCCATATACTATCCATTGTACTACGGAGCCATTTTCTGTTGTAAAGAAAAGCAATGTCATCCACACTGCCCCGTGTTTAAAAGCCGAAGTAGTCCCGGCAGGAATCGAACCTGCATCTAAAGTTTAGGAAACTTCTATTCTATCCATTGAACTACGGGACCTCCTCCTTATTCTAAAGGGCTGCAAATTTAGAAAAAACTGAAATCTTAATAACCTGATTGACCGAAAGCATTTCCCTACAGGGTGAAAAATAACTATTATTGTCCCTTAATTTTAAAACCTTAATCATCATGAAAAAGATTTTTATGATTCTGGCCGCCTCTGCGGTATTGTTTTCCTGCTCTAAGGATGACAAAGACACTACCCAACCTACTACTAATAATTCTTCTAATCTAGAAGCTATTCTACCCGGTGAATGGAAAATGACCCATACACACCAGGAAGGAACCAACAAACTGGACGGACAAGTAATAAACACCTTTGTCACCACAGGTTCCAACTTTAAGGGAACCGCTCTATTTGAGGCGAACCCCAATAAAATAACCTCTGACTTAGCTTATGATTTTGAAACCAAGCTTACGGTTTTCTTTAACGGAAACAGTAATACTCAAGTTACTACGGGTGTTATCCCACAAACCAGCACCGTAAACACCTGGAGTATTAACTCAAATGGACAGTTGGACGGTTTTACCTCTGATCCTCAGGTGAGCACCACTCCTTTTGATGTAACAGTAAAAAGTGCTACTGAAATAGTTTTGGACGCCACCGTGGCAACCTCAACCAACCAGCAAGGCTCAACACTCTCAAGTGAGATAAGCGTGAGCCTTACCCTTGAAAAATTACCTTAATACAATCCTAAGAGAAATAAAAAAAGCCCCGTAAGCGGGGCTTTTTTTATTTAAGGTTCTTTAGCATATCCGCCACCATATCCTCCAGCCGGAAATCATTTTTCCAGCCCCAGTCTTCCCTGGCTCGGGCATCATCTATAGCCTGAGGCCAGCCCAGGGCAATAGCATTGCGATGATCCACCTTATAGCTGATCTCAAACTCAGGAATGTGTTTGCGAATGTGCTCTGCTATGGTTTTAGGGTTAAAACTAAAAGCAGACAGGTTGTAAGAGGTACGGATCTTCACCTCTTCAGCCCGGGCTTCCATAATACCAATGGTAGCCTTAATAGCATCCGGCATATACATCATTGGCAAAGTAGTATCCTCAGCCAGGTAACACTCGTATTTTTTATCCTTCAGAGCCTTATGAAAAATATCCACCGCATAATCTGTGGTACCTCCGCCCGGCTCCGTTTTATAGGAGATGAGTCCGGGATAGCGAATGCTCCGTACATCCACTCCATATTTTTTATGATAGTAATCGCACCACAACTCTCCGGAGAGCTTACTGATACCATATACCGTTAGCGGGTCCATTACCGTAAACTGAGGGGTATCCGTTTTAGGCGTGGTAGGCCCAAAGGCTGCAATACTGCTTGGCCAGTACATTTTTTTAATATATCCATCCTTAGCCAGTTTTAAAGCGTGGAAAAGGCTTTCCATGTTGAGCTCCCACCCTTTGTCAGGGAATTTTTCTGCCGTAGCTGAAAGCATGGCTACCAAATGATACACCTGAGTAATGCCATGTTTTTGAATAACCTCCAGCATACGGTTACCATCCTGAGCATCCAGGATTTCAAAAGGACCACTCTCCATAATGGAGCGTGAGGCATTTTTTATATCAGAAGCAATTACAGCATCATTTCCATAATTCTCGCGGAGCTGCTCTACCAGATCCGTACCTATTTGCCCTGAGGCACCCAGTACCAGTATTTTTTCAGACATACAACTAGATTTCTTGCGCGGCAAATATAAGGTTTGAAGCCAATCCTAACCGACCAGCCAACTAGTAGGATTTTACTATTTTGGACTGCAGATATGCAAACCAAGATCTCGCGTTTTTTAAAGTCACTCGGGCCGGGAATTCTCTTTGCCAGCACCTGCATTGGAGTAAGCCACCTGGTACAAAGCACCAGGGCTGGAGCACTCTATGGCTTTGGTTTGTTATGGGCAATTATATTGGCCAACGTTCTTAAGTACCCGTTTTTTGAGTATGGTTCCCGCTACGCCAACATTAAGGGCCAAAGTATAATAGACGGTTATAAAAAGGTAGGCACCTGGATGCTGTGGCTATATTTTTTTATAGTTTTAAGTTCCATGTTTTTTGTGGCAGCTGCCGTAGGAGCCGTTACAGCCGGGTTTATGGATAACCTGTTTGGCATAAACCGTTGGCTCAATTCCACCGGCAACTGGTTACCCACAGCCGGTTTATTTGGTATCTGTATTGTGGTTCTTTTAATAGGAGCGTATAAAGTACTGGACTCCCTTATTAAAATAGTGGGCAGTGTGTTGCTTGTCTCTACTTTGGCTGCATTCCTGCTGACCTTAATCAACGGTCCGGTAGCAGAACCTTATACCTTTTTTGAAACTTCCGTATTTGATCCTGGCCAGGGCGGTTTTCTATTTCTTATTGCCCTTATGGGCTGGATGCCTACTGCCCTGGACCTTTCTGCCTGGAACAGCCTCTGGACTTTAGAGCGCATTAAACAAACCGGTTACCACCCCACCCTCAAAGAAACGCTGCAGGAGTTTCGTTTTGGTTACTGGACCACCGCAATACTGGCACCTTGCTTTCTCCTGCTGGGGGCCTACTTGATTTTCGGAACCCAATATCAGCTTCCGGCTTCTTCTGCTGCTTTTGCCAATGCTATAGTAGAGCTTTACACCCAATCCATAGGCTCATGGAGCTACCTGTTTATTGCAGCCTCAGCCTTTTCCATCATGCTTGGCACCTGCATAGCTGTTTTTGATGGATATTCACGCGCTATGGAGCGAATACTCCAGTTATTGCGTAGTAAAAACAACGCTAAGCCCAAAGCATCAAATGGCCCCTTTTACCGCATAACATTACTGGCAATTGCCACTGTAGCTCTTATTATTATATTTCAGTTCGGAAGCTCTTTAAAAGCATTAATAGATCTCTCTACCACCATATCCTTTGTGCTGGCTCCCTTTATTGCCATTATAAACTTTCGTTTGGTCATGGGGTCCGATATAGAACAGGATCAGAAGCCGGGACGCTTATTACAAATCTTAAGTTACACAGGCATTCTCTTTTTAACCGTTTTTTCGCTTATTTATATCTGGTGGATACTCTGATGGCTTAAACTATTAGATATGTTTAAATTTGCAAGCCGAAAATGCTTAAAGATGGATCCCAACGCTGGTAAAAAAGGCCTTTACAATAAACTGGGGCGAAAAGAATTACAGAAAAAATTAGATGCCGAGACTTTTAAAAGGCGTACGGTATCTTTTTACCGCTATGTAATACTGAAAAACCCGCAGGCCATGCGGGATACTTTATACAATGAGTGGAGCGCGTTGAATTGCCTGGGCCGGGTTTATCTGTCGGAAGAAGGTATCAACGCCCAAATGAACGTTCCGGAGCAGCACTGGACGGAGTTTGCAGAGAAGTTATACCACCATCCCGAATTTAAGGATGTGCCCTTTAAAATAGCTGTGGAAGATGACGGAAAATCTTTTCTGAAGCTTACCGTTAAGGTACGCGAAAAAATTGTGGCAGACGGGCTGCGTATTGAGGACTATGATGTAACTAACGTAGGACGCCACCTAACAGCCCGGGAATGGAATGACGCTATGGACAGCGGTAAAGCTATTGTAGTGGACATCCGCAATCATTACGAGAATGAAATCGGTCATTTTGAGGGCGCTATGTTACCGCAAGCTGAAACCTTTCGGGATGAACTCCCTGAAGTATTGGAAATGCTCAAAGGCAAGGAAGATCAAAAGGTACTGCTGTACTGCACTGGGGGTATTCGCTGCGAAAAAACCAGCGCCTATCTCAAACACCATGGCTTTAAAGATGTAAACCAGCTGCACGGAGGTATCATTGATTATGCCCGCCAGATAAAGGATGAAAAATTACCCAATAAATTCAAGGGTAAGAATTTTGTGTTTGACGAGCGTTTGGGTGAGCAGATCAGTAATGAGGTTATTTCCCATTGCCACCAATGTGGTGAGGCCTGCGATACACACGTGAATTGCGCCAATAAGGATTGTAACCTCTTGTTCATCCAATGCAGCTCATGTGCGCAAAAAATGGAACAGACCTGTAGCGATGAGTGCCTGGCTGTTATCCACCTGGATCAGGAAGAGCAAAAAAAACTAAGGCAACAAAAAACCCAAAAAAAGCGCTTTCACAACCATCGTCAACCTGATGAGCGGGTGAAAAAATTCAAATAGCCCC
The DNA here is from genome assembly GCA_965212245.1 of Owenweeksia sp. Lineage (GTDB taxonomy): Bacteria > Bacteroidota > Bacteroidia > Flavobacteriales > Schleiferiaceae > CAKZNE01. The sequence goes on from OZ243107.1 coordinate 769,776, forward strand.
TACTTCCTTTGGTATTTTAATTTAACTGGGAAACCAACTATTTAGAATTTCGGGGTCTAAAATCTGAATCCTAAATTAACCAGTTATGAAAAAAACACTATTTGTTCTTATTTGCTGCTCTGTTTTTTTTCTGAATACCAAGCGTGCTAACGCCCAGTTTACAGACTCAATGGAGGTAAACACCCTTAAAACAATCCTCGCTGCTGATGGTGGTATCCTGGGAGTGCAGGTTCGAGACTCCGGAATGTATAAGAATTTAATATATGCTCAAAGCCTTTGGATGGGAGGGTTTGATACAAACGATACGTTGCACGTTTCCGCCATAACCTTTCGAAGCGGCATGCCCGGCTTTCGGCCCGGCCCCATTTCCAATGACCCTAATGCCCATATAACATATAACAATGTGTATCACATTAGTCTCCAAACTATCTCTGATTTTGTAAACGGAAACACTTCCGGCATACCGGCCGAAATTGCTAACTGGCCTGCTCACGGTAATACAGCCATGGGAGAAGCGGTCAACCTTGCCCCTTTTGTGGATATCAACAATGATGGTAATTACGATCCCTCCCAGGGTGATTATCCGGATATTAAAGGTGATGAGGCCCTTTTTGCTATCTCAAATGACAAGAATGGGCGTGGTGTTGATGGAATGGGTGTTGAAATTCACACTATGGCCTATGCTTATAATACCGGGGGACCGGAGGATAGCATTGTGTACCTGGATTATAAAATCTTCAACCGTTCTAATGAGGGTTACAGCGATGTATATATTTCCTCATTTGTTGATTTTGACCTGGGTAACTCTATAGACGACCTTCCCGGAACCAATGTGAGCGCAGACGCTGTTTTTTGCTATAATGGAGATGATAATGACAATGGACCAGACGGGTTCGGGGCACAACCCGCTTCATGCGGTTTACGCATTTTAAAAGGCCCTCCGGCTGACCTCTTTGATGGAATGGATAATGATAAGGATGGCTGTGTGGACGGTGTTCTTCTGAATGGTATTTGCCAACCTGAAAATACTGCATCCGGTATTCGTGAGTACTATAAAATGTCGTCTAGCATGGCTTACTATCACACCAACTCCGGAGCCTCAATTAACATCAAAGACCCTAGAGATCCTATTCACTATTACAACTACATGCGCAGCCTTTGGAAGAATGGTAATAACCTGGTACTTGAAAATCCTTCTGGCTTCGGAAATACCGCCAATGGTGATGGCTATACCCCTGATGGTTCTGGAACCAAAACCAATTATATCTTTCCGGGAAATAGCTATGATACCACCGGCACATATAGCCCGCCCTTACCAAATAATTGGTTTGCCTCACCCTCTAATAGTGCCGATCACCGCGCCCTGGCCAACATGGGACCCTTCAGCCTTTCCCCCGGACAATCATTTGATATCAATATGGCCATCGTATGGAGCCGCGATAGTTCGGCCAGTGCCGGTTATACCAATTTAAACCATGGGCTGACCAAGCTGAACAGGGAACAGCCGGTGCGCAATGTAAACATCCGTAACTTCAATCCCAGCCATAAATACCAGCTCTATTTTGATGTAAGGCTACAAAATTGGGTGCTTCACAACCAGTCTGATAGAAACTTTAATTTTAAACTGGTGAGTATAGATGGTAAGCTTATTTCAAATTTAAAGCTTGAAGGCCATAGTTACCTTCAGATAGATAAAACCCTGCTTTCAAAAGGGGTTTATCTGCTTATTAATAAAGAGAATGGACTTGCCCGTAAAATCATGTATTAAGGCTTACCCATAACTCCTAAACATTGATCCCTGAGATTTGTCATGTTTTAAGACGTTGAAGAATGTCTAAATTTGACAATCTCAAAAGACAGATCATATGCCCTTTTATCACACACTTGGTAAGATCCCCCATAAAAGGCACACCACTTTTAAAAAACCGGATGGTGGCTATTACTATGAACAGCTTTTTGGCACGGAAGGCTTTAGCGGTATGGCGTCATTGCTGTACCACGTACACCGCCCTACTCAGGTAAAAGCCATACTGGAGGCTAAAGACGTAAGCCCTAAAGTTGTTGAGGCACGCAATATTACCAGTCGTATGTTACAGGGCTGGAATGTGAAGCCTGCCAGGGATTACCTGAAGTCTCGGGTTCCAGTACTGGTAAACAGTGACCTCCATATTTCACTGGCCGCCCCGCAAGAATCGTTAAAGGATTACTTTTATAAGAATGCCGATGCCGATGAAATGATATTTGTACATCGTGGCAGCGGAAAGCTGCGCACTTTTTTAGGGACTATCCCTTTTGGATATGGCGATTACCTCGTAATTCCCAGGGGTATGATCTACCAGTTAGAGTTTGATACGGAAGATAACCGCCTGTTTATTGTAGATTCTTTTTCACCCATATATACACCAAAGCGCTACCGCAATCATTTTGGGCAATTATTGGAACATTCCCCCTTCTGTGAGCGTGATCTGCGTACTCCGCAGGATTTGGAAACACACGATGAAAAAGGTGATTTTCATATCAAGATCCGTAAGGAGGGCATGCTGCATGAGCTGGTATATGCTACCCACCCGTTTGATGTAGTGGGCTGGGATGGTTATAACTTCCCCTACGCTTTCAATATCAGGGATTTTGAACCTATTACCGGCCGTGTACATCAGCCACCACCCGTACATCAAACTTTTGAAGCGCATAATTTTGTAGTATGCTCCTTCTGCCCCAGGCTTTATGATTACCATCCCGAAGCGGTGCCTGCACCATACAATCACAGCAATATTGACAGTGATGAAGTGCTCTATTATGTTGATGGTGATTTTATGAGTCGTAACCACGTAGATAAAGGCTTCATAAGCCTGCATCCGGCTGGCATTCCCCACGGCCCGCACCCTGGTGCCATGGAACGCTCAATAGGACAAACACAAACTGAAGAGCTGGCGGTAATGGTAGATACATTCAGGCCATTGCGGCTTACACAAGCTGCCCTGGATATTGATGATGGTAATTACTGGAAAAGCTGGGTAGAGTAATCAAAGGAAACCGTTTTCCTTCATCCACTCATCATTGTACAGTTTGCTCAGGTAGCTGATGCCATGATCCGGTAGCAGTGCCACCACATGGTCATTTGGTTTGAAACGATCACGGAACTGGTACACCCCTTCCAAAACTGCTCCTCCAGAAGGCCCGGGTAATATGGATTCGGTACGTGCCAGCTCACGGGCTCTTAATAAACTGGGCTTATCATCTACTTGCACAAATTCATCAATCAGGTCAAAACGCACCGTAGAAGGAATTATATTTTTACCCACTCCTTCAAGGTGATAAGGTCTGATCTCGTTTTCATCTAAAACGCCCTCACGGGCAAACTTAGTGAGCACCGAACCTATTGCATCTACGCCAAAGATCTTAACACCCGGGTTCTGTTCTTTGAGATATTGAGCCGTTCCGGAAATGGTACCACCCGTACCCACACAACCTACATAATGTGTAAGTCTGCCTTCCATTTGTTTCCATATCTCCGGCCCTGTAGAACTATAATGTGCTTCTATATTAGCGGTGTTGTAATACTGGTTAATGTACACTGAGTTTGGTATTTCCCTATGTAAGGCCTTAGCCCTGGAGTAATAAGATTCCGGATCATCGGCCTTAGCATCCTTAGGACAAACCACCACCTCAGCTCCATACGCCTCAAGCACTGCCTTTTTTTCAAAAGATATTTTAGTGGTGGTGCATAAAATACATCTATACCCCTTTAAAGCAGCCACCATAGCCAGGCTGCGGCCGGTATTTCCCGATGTAGACTCAATGATGGTTCCACCCGGCTGCAGGCCTCCCTCCTTTGCTGCTTTTTCAAGGGTGTAAAGGGCAATGCGATCCTTGGCAGAATGCCCCGGGTTTGCGGCCTCCAGTTTAGCCCATATATGGGTATTCAATTCCTTTGACAAAGCCTGCAAACGAACCAGGGGAGTATTCCCCACCGTTTCTAAAATGTTGTTAAAACCAATCACCTTTATGAATACTTCCTTATATGGCAGGCAAAAGTACAAGCCTCCTTATAAAAACCTAATGAGTTTCAAAGGGTTTACCTCATAATCATAAACCTTTAGCCCTAAACATTTTTTACCTTTGCCTTAAAGTAATACAACAATGGATACAACTTTTGATACTTCCTCCCTCAAACTAAAAAAGGAATACCCGGATGCAGAAGACTTTCTTCCGCTGAATGGTACGGACTACATAGAATTATATGTGGCCAACGCCAAACAGGCTGCCCATTTTTATAAAACCGCTTTTGGCTTTCAATCCGTGGCCTATGCCGGTTTAGAAACCGGAATGAAAGACCGTGTGTCTTATGTAGTTCAACAGGATAAAATCCGCCTGGTACTTACCTCACCCCTTACTAAAGACGGCCCCATTAACGATCACATCAATAAACATGGTGATGGTGTAAAGAATGTGGCCCTATGGGTAGATGACGCCTCTAAAAGCTGGGAAGAAACCACCAGGCGTGGTGCGCAGTCTGCTTTTGAGCCTAAAACTATTGAAGATGAAAATGGCAAGGCCGTCCTTTCGGCTATTCGTACCTATGGAGAGACCAATCACATTTTTGTAGAGCGCACGAATTACAATGGACCATTCCTGCCCGGTTTTAAAACCTGGGAATGTGACTATAATCCTGAACCGGTGGGCTTGAAATATATTGACCACATGGTAGGAAATGTGGGTTGGAATGAAATGAATAAGTGGGTGGAGTTTTACGCTAAAGTAATGGGTTTTGCACAGCTCGTTTCTTTTGATGACAAAGATATCTCTACGGATTATACCGCCCTGATGAGTAAGGTGATGACGAACGGTAATGGCCGTGTTAAATTCCCGATCAACGAGCCCGCTGAAGGAAAGAAAAAATCACAGATAGAAGAATATATAGACTTTTATAATGGAGCTGGTGTGCAGCACATTGCCGTAGCCACAGATAACATCATTGAAACGGTAACCCAGATGCGCGACCGTGGAGTGGAATTTTTACGCGTACCTGCCATTTATTACGATGACGTACTAGACCGTGTTGGGGAGATCGATGAGGATCTTGAACCTCTAAAGGAACATGGTATTCTTATTGACCGCGATGACGAAGGCTACCTGCTGCAGCTTTTCACCAAGCCGGTTGGGGATCGTCCCACACTATTCTTTGAGATCATCCAGCGTAAAGGGGCCCGCTCCTTTGGTAAAGGAAACTTTAAAGCTTTGTTTGAAGCTATAGAAAGAGAACAGGAATTACGGGGTACCTTGTAGATTCTTCTCTTCATTCCTATTAAAAAAGCCGCTTGCTTAGGCAAGCGGCTTTTTCTTTTTTGCGGCCAACCTTAAATGACCGTTTCAGTGTCAATAAAGAAAAAGTATTTTAGCAACTATGAAGTTAAAACTGTTCTTCTTACTGCTCTTTTTAAGCAATGGCGTTATGTATGCTCAGCCTTATGAGTTACGCGGCAAGGTTGTGGATCAAAAAACACAGGAACCCCTGCCCTTTGTAAACATCGTAGCCAATCAGGGTTATACCGGAACCTCTACCGATATTGACGGTCGCTTTTACATTCAATCAGAAAGTCCTATTAAGTCTCTTAACCTCAGCTTTATGGGTTATGAAAAAAAAGAAGTCACTGTAAATCCTGCCGAAAAATTCCTTACCATTAAGCTATTGGAAAGCGCCTCTACACTGGACGAGGTAACTGTTTTTCCCGGTGAAAACCCCGCTCATCGCATCATCAAAAATGCCGAGAAAAACCGGAAACTGAATAACCCGGAAAACATCGAAGCCTTTTCCTATAAAACCTACAGCAAATTTGTATTGTCCATCAATACGGATTCTGTAAACCCCAATATTGACACAGTGGTAACTGAGGTGGGTGACACCAGTATAAGCCGCATTGATTCCTCGGGTTACAACCTTACCCAACTTATGGACAAGCAACACTTGTTCATGATGGAAACCGTAACCAAGCGTGATTTCCTGGCTCCTTCCAGAGACAATGAAACCGTACTGGTAAGCCGTACCTCCGGCTTTAAAAACCCGCTTTTTTCCTTAATAGCCACTGAAATACAGTCCTTTTCCTTTTATGAAGACTATATTGAAATTACCGGTAATGAATACCTGAACCCTATAACGCCAGGCAGCACTTCGCGTTATTTCTTTATTATTGAAGACACTACCTACAACAGTGTGTCAGATACTGTGTATGTGATCTCTTTCCGTCCGAAGCCCAATTACGGTTTTCAGCCACTACAAGGCCAGATCTCTATCAATACGTCTGACTGGGCTATCCAAAACGTAATTGCCAAGCCTTATGAAGATGGTGGTATTGAGGTGGAAATTGAGCAATTGTATAAACGTTATGGTGATCACACCTGGTTTCCCACACAGCTGAATGCTCATATCAGAATGAACAACCTCTCTTTTAATGATGCCAAGCCCTATGGAAAGCTTCGCACCTATCTTAAGGACATTGACCTGAACCCGGAATTAAAACGGAAAGACATTAGCCGGGCCGACCTTACCATTACCGAGCAGGCCTCAGATAGCAGCCGGGCCGAAGAACTTCTCCAGATTTTCAGGATTGACACCCTGGACCGCAGGGAGCGGGAAACCTACCGGGTGGTGGACTCCATAGGAAAAGCGGAGAACCTGGACCGGAACCTCAAGATCATGGCCGCCATCTTCAGCGGACGTATTCCTGTTTATTTTGCTGATCTGGAACTGGATAAGATCATTGGGTATAATGTATACGAAGGTTTTAAGCTGGGGCTTGGAGCCCATACCAATTCCCGTTTATCCGATTGGTTTAAGGTTGGCGGATATTTCAGGTATGGTACCCGTGATAGTGACTGGAAGTACGGATGGGATTCTGAGTTCAGTTTGCATAAACACAGCAACCTGGCTTTAAGCTTCGGTTATCAGCAGGACATTTTTGAGTCGGGCGGAGTTAATTTTTTACAACAACCCAAAAGCGGACTACTGGCTGATAATTACCGCATTATTTACATCACCCAGTTTGATGAAACCACCCGCTACTTTACCAGCCTCACCTATGACCCTCTTCCGAAACTACATGGCGAAATACGCTTTCAGCGCGAAAACCGCCTTACCCTTGGAGATTACTATTTTCTTAAAGAGAATGAAGGTAGCACCAACTGGAAAAACGGTTTTAACTATAGTGAGGTGATTACTTCATTCCGCTACTCACCCAATGAAAAGTTTATTGAAGGACCAGGGTTTGGCAAACTTACCTTTGATATAAAATATCCTCTTGTATACCTGCAGTATACCCGTGGCCTGGATAATACCTTTGGTTCCGATTTTTCATATGACAAGCTGGACGCCCGCTTTGAATATGCTTACAAAACCGTACGGGTGGGGACATTTAGTATGGCTCTGCAGGGCGGTATGGTACTTTCTGATGTACCCTACTCCAAACTATATGTAGGCACCTCAAACCTTACTAATGAAGGTAACTCTTTAGACAGGTTACTGAACCTTGCCGACCGGAATAGTTTTGAAACCATGTACTTCAATGAATTCCTGTCAGACAGATATGTTCAGGTTTTCCTGCGCCAGGATTTTAAATCCCTGCTTTTCAGACGAAAAAATTTCGCGCCACACATAGAGGTCGTTACCCGCGCCATATGGGGTAGTCTTGAACGCCCCGAACTTCATCAGGGTCTTGCTTTTAAAACTCTGGAAAAAGGATACTATGAATCCGGCCTGGAACTGAACAAACTTTATGTGGTTAATTTTATGGGCTTAGGCGCTGGTTTTTACTATCGTTACGGGGCCTATGCCGGAAGTAATTTTGTCGATAATATAGCCATCAAGCTTACTTCAAAATTCAGCTTCTAAAGAAATCTGCTTTCGCTTTCAACCCTTTGTGCTAAATGTCGTTATTTTGAAAGCTCAAATACTACGGGGGTAGAGCACGGCTAAATTTTTATGTTTACATTCATTGCGCGCTTAATTTTAAGAAACAGGATTCTTATCCTTTCTATTTTGTTTTTGGGCACCATCTTTATGTTGTACCAGGCGCAAAAGATCGAAGTAAGTTTCAATTTTTCGAGACTTCTGCCTACCCATGACACCACCCAGGTTGATTACGATAATTTTCGCGCCACCTTTGATCAGGTAGGCAATACGGTGGTTCTGGCCGCTGAGGATTATGATGTTTTTGCACCTGAAAACTACCCTCACTGGCTTAAGCTCCAGGAACGGATAGGAAATATAGAAGGCATAGCCAGTGTATTATCACCCATCAATGCCTTTACCCTTACCCGCAATGACAGCCTGAAAAAACTGGAGGTGGTACGCTTAAACCCCGGTATTAAAAACCCCAACCTGCAGGCCTTAAAAACTGAGTTTTACGATATGCCCTTTTACCAGGGCCTGCTTTATAGTGAGGACCGTGAAACACCATTGATGCTGGTTCAGGTAAAACGCAATGCCCTTTATGTAAAACGTATTGTAGACCTTATTGAAGAGATAAAGGTTGAAGTGGCCCGTTTTGAGGAAGAGAACGGTGTGAAGATGCACGCCAGTGGTTTGCCCTATATCCGCATGGCCAACACCAAAAAGGTATCGAAAGAGATATTCCTTTTTATTGGTCTTTCCCTTACGGTTACTTCACTCCTTTTATTCTTCTTTCTGCGCAGTTTCAAAGCCACTCTTATTTCACTGGTTGTGGTAATATTGGGTGTTTGCTGGACCTTCGGCCTTATACCCACCTTTGGTTTTACCATCACCATGCTCAGCTCGCTGGTGCCCTCACTCATTATCGTTATTGGGGTGCCCAATTGTATTTTTCTCATCAACAAGTATCATAACGAGTACAAAGAACACGGCAACCAGATACTATCTGTGCAACGGGTAATAAGACGCATTGGTGCTGCTACGCTGATGACCAACACGACTACCGCACTCGGTTTTGCCGCTCTTATTTTAACCGACAGTATTGTATTACGTGAGTTTGGTGTAGTAGCATCCGTCAACATCCTGATGGTGTTTGTAATATCTATTATTGTTATTCCCATTTTTTACAGCTTTTCAAAGCCTCCTAAAAAAAGGCACTACAAACACCTGGAAATGAATTGGGTAAAAAACTTCATTGATACCCTAACCCACATTGTTACTAATAAGAGACCCTTTGTATACGGCATAGTGTTCCTTCTTTCCATGGCTGCCATTTATGGCACTACTAAAATGTATGCTACCGGTAACCTTACGGAAGAATATCAAACCAATGACCCACTTTATAAAGACCTTAAATACCTGGAAAAAGAGTTTAAGGGTGTGGTGCCACTGGAGATTATAATTGATACCAGACGTAAAAACGGAGCACAGAAAAACTCCACCCTCCAAAAGCTGGATGAGCTGCAAACCCGCCTGGCCGAATTGCCTCACCTGTCCCGGTCCTTATCCATAGCGGATGGCCTTAAATTTGCCAAACAGGCGTATTACCGTGGCGACCCCTCTTTTTACAGTTTACCCACCAGCCAGGAACGCAACTTTATACTTTCTTACCTGCCCCGTGCCGAAAATGACATTTCCCTGCTTAACTCCCTGGTGGATTCTGCCGGACAAAAAGTTCGGGTAACTATGCAGGTGGAAGACCTTGGCCAGGAGGAGAGCGAAGTGCTTCAGGGCAAGATAAGGTCTGTAATTGATGACGTTTTTGAGCCGGAACGCTATGATGTGGTGGTAACCGGTGCTTCAATTGTATTCCTGAAAGGGACCGATTACCTCATCAAAAACCTGTTAGTAAGCCTGCTGCTGGCCGTTTTTGTGATTGCCATCATTATGGCCCTCTTGTTCCGGTCATTTGCCATGGTAATTGTATCCCTGCTTCCCAACCTCTTTCCGCTCCTGATCACAGCCGGAGTAATGGGTTTCGCAGGTATCCCCCTTAAGCCATCCACCATACTGGTGTTCAGCATTGCCTTTGGTATTTCCGTAGATGACACCATTCACTTCCTGGCCAAATACCGGCAGGAATTAAGAGCCTCCAACTGGAACATCAATCTTTCGGTATTGGCGGCCATTCGGGAAACAGGCGTAAGTATGCTATACACCTCTATTATCCTTTTCTTTGGGTTCAGCGTATTCATTGCGTCCAGTTTTGGAGGTACCGTTTCATTGGGGATGTTAGTGTCTATGACACTTATTATTGCCATGCTTAGTAATCTGTTGCTATTACCTTCCCTTTTGATGAGCCTGGAAAAACTGGTAACCAATAAGGAATTTAACAAACCGATCATACGTTTGTATAAAGACAATGATGACGAGGAAGAGGACGAACCCGAACCTCAGCAAGAGGAACAAAATACTTTACCATCATGAAAGGAATTATTTTGGCCGGAGGTTCCGGTACCCGTTTACACCCGCTTACCGTAGCCATTAGCAAACAGCTGATGCCTATTTATGATAAGCCCATGATCTATTACCCGCTCAGCACCTTGATGCAAGCCGGTATACGGGACATCCTTATTATTTCCACTCCCCATGATATGCCACTCTTCAAAAAATTATTGGGAGACGGCAGCCGCCTGGGGTGTAATTTCAGTTATACCGTACAGGAAACCCCTAATGGCCTGGCACAGGCTTTTGTATTAGGAGCTGATTTTATTGGGAATGACAGTGTGGCTCTGGTATTGGGCGACAATATTTTTTACGGTACCGAAATGGAGCAGCTGCTTAAAGACAGTAGCAACCCCGATGGCGGGGTAGTATTTGCCTACCGGGTTTCAGATCCTCAGCGCTATGGCGTAGTGGAGTTTGATAAAGACCTCAAAGCTATATCCATTGAAGAAAAACCTGAAAAACCAAAATCACACTTTGCGGTACCCGGGCTTTATTTTTACGATAATAAGGTGAAAGAAATAGCTCGCAACCTCCAGCCATCTGCACGGGGTGAATATGAAATTACCGATATAAACAAGGCCTATCTGGAAAATGAAAAACTGGCCGTGGGTATCCTGGATCGCGGTACTGCCTGGCTGGACACCGGAACTTTCCCCAGCCTTATGCAGGCCGGTCAGTTTGTTCAGGTAATAGAAGAACGCCAGGGCCTTAAAGTAGGCTGTATTGAAGAAGTGGCCTATACCCAGGGCTTTATTGATGCGTCTCAACTGGAAAAAATTGCCCAGCCCTTACTCAAAAGCGGTTATGGTGAATACCTCATTAGTCTTATCCAGGAATAAAGGTGAGCAGAATTGAATATTATGTAAGGCTGGTTGAGAACACCCTGGCCCGTCAGGACTTCGACCTGCAACCCGCAGAATTATACCAGCCCATCAGTTATATTTTAAGGTTGGGTGGCAAACGGCTTCGCCCGGCATTAACATTGGCGGCTTGTGAGCTATTTGATGGCCAGCCTGAAGATGCGGTAATGCCCGCCATGGCTATTGAAGTATTTCACAACTTCACACTTATCCATGATGATATTATGGATGCCGCACCTGTACGCAGAGGCAAACCTACCGTCCATCAAAAATGGAACACCAACATCGCCATACTTTCCGGAGACGCCATGTTGGTAAAGGCCTATCAGTATTTAGCTGAGGTTGATCATGATATTTTGCCATCTGTATTGAAAGTATTCTCGCAAACTGCCATTGAAGTATGTGAAGGGCAGCAATACGATATGAATTTTGAAGACCAGACCGAAGTAACGGAGGAAGCCTACATTGAAATGATCCGGCTTAAAACCTCAGTTTTACTGGGCTGTGCTCTTAAAACAGGTGCTCTGATTGCCCGTACAGACTCCCGCAATGCCGAAGCCATTTACCAGTTTGGAATTCATATAGGTATTGCTTTTCAGATACAGGATGATTTGCTGGACGCTTTTGGCGAACCGGATAAAGTAGGTAAACAAACCGGAGGCGATATACTACAGGATAAAAAGACGCTATTGATGATCCATGCGCTTACCCATGCTCCGGGTTTGAAAAACCTTTTGGGTGCTTCAGACCATCCATCTGAAAAAATAAAACGGGTAAAAACCATTTTTATAGAGAGCGGAGCCCGTGACCACGCCCAAAAAACCAAGGATTACCACTTTGAAGAAGCCTTGAAGCATCTTAGAAAAACTACCGGAAAACCGGAACTAAAGCAGGAACTGGAAGCCTTTGCACGCTACCTGATTATCCGGGATAAATAAACCATGGTTCCGGCCCTGCAAAAAATAAAAGTCCGGCTTAGCCAGGACACCTCCCTGCGTAAGGCGCTCATTCAACAATTGGAAAAAGACCTTGGTATCTCATTTCTCTCGCCAGATGATGAACTACCCATCATTTGCGACAAGCTGGGGGAAATACTGGACCAAAATCCAGGCGAATGGAATACGTGGTTGTACCGTATAGATGTAGAAGAAAAACGACTGCCCGGTGTGTACAGCCAACCCTTTGAATTAAATGAGATTGTATGGTTGATACTTGAACGGGAGATGCAGAAAGTGCTTTTTCGCAAGCAATATCACACCTAAAAAAAGAATCCTATTACAGGGAACCAGCTACTACCGTAAGGCGAATCAAAATCATGTAATACGTTAAAGCGAAGGCCAAGCTGTACATAGCCTTTATTTCCCAGTGGCTGAGCATACCCTCCTTCAAGAAACAACACCGGAGTCCATTGGTTTTGCACATAAAACTGAGAAGTGGAAAAGTCATATAAGCCCACGTCATGATTCAGATATTCAAACTGGCTGCCGATGTATAAAAAATCTACCGGGAAGTAATTGGTAAACACCTTAGGCCCGTATATCTGGTTCTCGTAACCCTTTACCTGCACATACCTCCCGGAAGTAAGGTCATACGCCTGATTGATCTTAGCATACTGATAGATAAAACCTGCTCCTGCAATAAAATTTTCCCGGAATTTATAACCCATACTGGGTGAGAGATGTATCAGAGTGTAAGTTCCAATACTCAGGCTGGCATTTCCACCAAAAACAACCTTGTCCCAAAAATTACTCTCCTCACTTTTGGATTGTACCGGTTTAACCGATGATACTTTCTCCCTCTCCGTGCCCGATTCCTCTTCCGCCTGTATAGTATCATTTTTACTTCCCTTATCCCTGAATCGTTCAGGCACCTGGGCCCAGGCATTTGTACTCAAGATGAACAGTAGAATTAAACTGCTTATTTTCAATTTCATACTCGCTAAACGTAAATTTGCAAACAAAGGTATCAAAGGCGCGTTACTTTTAACCGTTCCGTACTCTTAAAGGTGCGTCTAAAACCTTGAAAAGTATTAATTTTGTTAAAATTTTCACTCGGCTGATATCATTATCATGGACAGATTTTCCTTCCTCGGGGGAGTTCACTCAACATTCATTGACGACCTTTATCAAAAGTATTTAAAAAGCCCGGATAGCGTGGAGCCCAGTTGGCGTGCGTTCTTTCAGGGTTATGACTTTGCACTTGAGGAATATGCAGAAGAGGGCGGCTCTGCCGCTGCGGTGGGTGCTATGCTTAACCATGACGAAATTGTGGAAGAGATCCGCAAGGAATTCCAGGTATTGGAGCTCATTGAAGATTACCGTACCCGTGGCCACCTCTTTACACAAACCAACCCCGTACGGGCCAGGCGTACCTACACACCTACGCTTGATATCTCCAATTACGGCCTGAGTGAAGAAGACCTTGATAAAACCTTTCAGGCGGCTAAAGAAGTAGGTTCTCATAAATCGGATACCCTCCGTAATATTATAGATCATCTGCAAAAAACCTATTGCCAGTCTATAGGTGTGGAATATATGTACATCCGTGATCCGGAACGCATCAACTGGATGATAGACCGGCTCACCAAAAACGATAATCAGCCTTCTTTTAACGAAGATGATAAAAAAGAAATACTGGAAAAGCTCAACGAAGCAGTGGGTTTTGAAAGCTTTCTCAACACCAAGTTTGTAGGGCAAAAACGCTTTTCCATTGAAGGTGCAGAAGCTGTTATCCCCGCTTTGGACCTGGGTATCAAGCGGGCCGCAAGCCTGGGTATTAAAGAATTTGTTGTGGGCATGGCCCACCGTGGCCGCCTCAATGTGTTATCTAATATTTTCGGAAAAACACAACGCGATATTTTCAGTGAATTTGAAGGCAAGGAATTTAAAGAAAATGAGTTTGACGGTGATGTGAAATACCATCTCGGCTATTCCAGTGAGAAAGAACTGGACAATGGCGAAAAGATCAAACTTAACATTTCTCCTAATCCCTCCCACCTGGAGGCCGTAGATGCTGTGGTGGAAGGAATTGCCCGTGCTAAGATCAATAATGATTACGATGGTGAGGAGCGCAGGGTTATGCCTATTCTCATTCACGGAGATGCAGCCATTGCTGCTCAGGGTATTATGTACGAGGTGGCGCAAATGGAACAACTGGATGGTTACCGTACTGGTGGCACCATTCACGTAGTAATCAATAACCAGGTGGGCTTTACCACCAATTACCTGGATGCCCGTTCCAGCACCTACTGTACAGATATTGCCAAGGTTACCCTTTCGCCTGTTTTACATGTAAACGGTGATGATGTGGAGGCCGTGGTGCATTGCCTGCTGTTTGCCATGGAATACCGGCAGCGCTATCATAAAGACGTTTATATTGACCTGCTTTGCTACCGCAAATACGGACATAACGAAGGGGATGAGCCCCGTTTTACCCAGCCCCTGCTTTACAAAGCCATCAACAACCACAATAATCCTAAGGACATCTACCTGAAGAAATTGAAGGATGAAGGCATAGTTACCGATGAATATGTGAAAGAACTGGAGCACAGCTTCAAGGAGATGCTGGAAATGAAGTTCGATGAATCCAAAAAACTGGAAAAGAATACCATTACCCAGTTTATGGAAGATGAATGGAAAGATTACCGCACTTCTAAACCCGAAGATTTTGGCGAATCTATAGACACTTCTTTTGACAAAGAAGAGCTGATTGAAATAGCCAGAACTATTACCACCCTTCCGGAAGACAAAAAATTCTTCAATAAGATCAAGCGCCTGATGAAACAGCGCTGGGATATGGTAGACGAAAAAAATTCCCTGGATTGGGGAATGACGGAGCTTCTGGCCTACGGTTCTCTTATTAAGGAAGGTTATAACATTCGCGTAAGTGGTGAAGACAGCGAGCGGGGAACTTTCTCACACCGCCATGCCGTAGTAAAAGTGGAAGACTCTGAAGAGGAGATTGTGCTCCTCAATAAGATCAAAGACCGCGAAGGCCGCTTTGCCATATACAACTCCCTGCTTTCGGAGTATGGGGTAATGGGTTTTGACTACGGTTATGCCATGGCCTCACCGGAAACTTTAGTGGTTTGGGAAGCCCAGTTTGGTGACTTCTTTAACGGGGCACAGATCATTGTAGACCAGTTTATAACCGCTGCTGAAGATAAATGGAAGGTACAGAACGGACTGGTACTTTATCTGCCCCACGGGTATGAAGGGCAGGGAGCCGAGCATTCCAGCGCCCGTTTAGAGCGTTGGTTACAACAATGTGCTCAATACAATATTCAGGTGGCCAATGCCACTACTCCGGCCAACTTCTTCCACCTGTTACGCAGGCAAATGAAGCGCGACTTCCGCAAGCCTTTGGTGATTATGACCCCTAAGAGCTTATTAAGACACTCTAAAGTGGTTTCTACCCTGGAAGAACTGGCAGAGGGTAAGTTTCAGGAGCTTATAGATGATCCGAACGTAAAGAAAAAAGCGGATGTAAAGAAGATCGTTTTCCTGAGTGGTAAGCTGTATTACGAAATTGATAAAGCACGGGAGGACAATCCGCAGGATGATATGGCCGTGATCCGTATGGAGCAGATGTACCCATTGGCAGATGAGCAGATCAAAAAACTGGTAAAGAGCTATACGAACGCCAAACAGGTGATCTGGGCCCAGGAAGAACCCAAGAATATGGGAGCTGCATATTTCATGAAAATGAACTTCCCGGTGGAGATTGATACTATTCTGTCTCCCCCCTCCAGTGCCAGCCCTGCTGCCGGATCTTCCAAAGCGCATGCCGCCCGCATGGAGAAACTAATTCAAGAAATTTTTAACGCCTAACAAATAGTATAATGAGCGTAGATATTAAAGTTCCATCACCCGGAGAATCCGTATCAGAAGTAGAAATAGCCTCCTGGCTGGTTTCCGATGGAGACTACGTAGAAAAAGACCAGGAAATTGTAGAGCTGGACTCTGATAAAGCTACCCTGGCCCTGCCTGCTGAAGAAAGTGGAGTAATTTCCATTTCCGTGGAAGAAGGCGAAGCGGTAGAAGTAGGCCAGGTAATTGGGACTATTGACACCGATGCTGCGAAACCGGATGGTGATGACGATGAGAGTTCTGACGACACGAAGGAAAAGAAAGAAAGCAAGGATTCTGAAGAAGATAAGTCCGGGGATAAGAAATCTGAAGGCCAAAAGGAACCCAAAGAGGATACCGAAAAAGCTCCGGCTAAGGAAGACAAGACCTACGCCAGTAGCGTACCTTCTCCGGCTGCCCGTAAGATTTTGGATGAAAAGAAGATTGACCCCAAAGACGTAAAAGGAACCGGTAAAGACGGCCGAATTACTAAAGATGACGCGGTAAAAGCGGAAGCTTCCATGGGATCTCCTACCGGCTCTGCCCGTAACACCGACACCAAGCGCATGAGCTCCCTGCGCAGAAAACTGGCCAAGCGCCTGGTTTCTGTAAAAAATGAAACGGCCATGCTTACCACTTTTAATGAGGTGGATATGAAACCCATTTTTGACCTGCGCGCCAAGTACAAGGAAGAATTTAAGGAGAAGCACGGGGTAAGCCTCGGCTTTATGTCTTTCTTCACCAAAGCTGTGGTACGTGCTCTCAAGGAATTCCCGCAGGTAAACTCCATGATTGATGGCGACAACCTGGTGAGCTTTGACTACCAGGACATCAGCATAGCCGTAAGTGGCCCCAAGGGACTGATGGTGCCGGTGATCCGCAATGCAGAACACCTCACTTTTGCCGGTATTGAAAAAGAAATCAAGCGCCTGGCTACCCGTGTGCGGGACGGTGAGATTACCGTAGACGAAATGACCGGTGGTACCTTTACCATTACCAACGGTGGCGTGTTTGGCTCTATGCTCTCCACGCCCATCCTCAATCCTCCGCAGAGCGCCATTTTAGGGATGCACAACATTGTGGAGCGCCCGGTGGCCATTGACGGTAAAATTGACGTACGCCCCATTATGTACGTAGCCCTTTCGTATGACCACCGCGTAATTGACGGCCGTGAATCCGTAGGCTTTTTGGTACACGTAAAAGAAGCGCTGGAAAACCCCGTAGAACACCTGATGGGTGGCGGCAGTGCTGCCGAGCGTGCGCTGGAAATTTAAAAAAGCCTTAAAACTATGATAACGAAAGCCTCCGCTATACGGGGGCTTTTTTTATTTTTATAAGATCAAATCTTTAATTACTGGTATGTGGTCTTGCAAAAAGTTAAACCCTTTTTTTAAAGTTTTCCGAGCATTTATATCTGAAAACCAATTAGATAACCATAGCACCACTAATAGGATATAAAGTGTAATGCATTATATTCGTACGTTGTATGCAAGCTAAAAGAACGACCGTTCAACAATTATAATTCCGAACAGCAATCACCTTAATTTCTTCTTATTGATCTTTTCGGATTGATTATCAGAGACTTTCTTCATACCCAGTAATAACAATTCAAATCAATTTGTTTAGTTAGGAATCCTTACTATATTTGCAACGACAATAATGTCAAACAATTAAATTCAAAAAGAAATGGCAAAATCAATTTTCTATCACGCAGGATGTCCAGTGTGTGTAAGTGCAGAGCACGACATCGTTAATCTAATTGGTGATGACAATGTTGAACTCGTTCACATTGGTGAAGACCGCAATCGAATTGTAGAAGCTGAAAAAGCAGGTGTAAAATCTGTTCCCGCTTTGCTAACACCGAACGGAAATGTATTACATATCAATTTTGGTGCGTCTATGGCTGACGTAAAAGGCTGAAAATTTCTTACTAAAAGTTAGGAGTCCTAATTTATGTTGGACTTCTAACTTAATTTTTACAATTAAAATTTATAAAAAATGAAACAATTATTTCTTCTTCTCGGACTTTCGTTTTTCGCAGCTCAAAGTTATGCTTGCGATAAATGCGCAAACTACAACAATGACGATTTTCAAATTAAAAGTGTGAGCGTAAAACACTCCGATGACATTGCAGCGACTGTTTGGGAAATCAGTGTAAAAGGAACAGCAGGAAAAACAACGCCCACACCAACAGGCCAGCTTAATGGAGCGCCCGTTTTAGGTTATGTATTTCCGACTTCCTTGAAATCAACTGATGTTGGATTTGGTGATACAGAAGGCATAGTGGCTCTTGCCCTTACTTCACACCCTGATTTTGACGACACCCCACTTTGGGATGAAAACTCGGACCGCAATTTTGCCAATGACGGAATTGTTTGGCACCCCCATTGGGTAGTTTTAACCGAAGACAAACGAGTCGATGGTGGTTTAGCAGTAAAACAATTTGACCCAAAAGACTCGAATGTGGTTTTACCACCAACCAATCCCGGAATGCCAATGTACATGGATTCACCAGGCTTTCAGGTTATTACAAAAGGTAACACCATTAAAGTGGTTGTTCCCGACTATAGGATGAACAACAAAACGGATTTTTCCTATGATGGTGTTGCAGCTTATATGCAAGTGAATACAAACGGTGAAACCGAAGACAAACCTATGCTTGGTGTTTACAAGGTTTATTCAGTGGCAAGTGGAGATTTGTCGCTACCCTATAAAGTAAAGTAATAAATTTTGCCTTGTAAAGTTAGGATTCCTACCTTTACAAGGCTTTTATTTACGTTAACAATGAAACAAATAACTTTTCTGATTGCTCTTAGTTTGATGATATCCACAACAATCAAAGCTCAATCAAACAAAAGAAAGAAATCGAAATGAAAGTAGCAGTATGGGACACCTATGTAACTAAAAAAGATGGGAGCGTTATGCACTTTGACATTATCGCACCAGAAGAAATAAAAGATACTACTTTAATTTACGGTTATGGTAGAGATTATCTTAACTCTAAAGGACAAGAAGAACAACCGTTAACATCAAACGAATGTAACTTTTGCCATATTGAAAAAGTAAGACCTCAATGGAAAAAAGAGATAGAACAAAAAGGATATTATATTATCGAAATGGAAAAATGCTATTAAATGAAACAATCGTCCTTTAATTTAAACAATCAAAATCAAAAAATTGAAAGTCGAATTGTGGTGGCCTTGGAGCGAATTTCGGAAGCTTTCAGAGTGTTGCTATGGAATGAAAGCAAGGAAAACTCATTAAGCCCAATTCAAATTCAAATCCTGATTTTCATTCACTTTCATTCATTGGAAAAATGTAAAGTAGGTTATTTGGCAGACGAGTTCAACATGACCAAAGCCACTATTAGCGATAGCGTTAAGGTTTTACTTGCCAAAGAATTGGTTTCCAAAGAAACAGACCCGATTGACACAAGAAGCTACTCCCTTTCCCTTACTGATGAAGGACAAAAGATAACTAAAAAAGCATCTTTATTTGCTTCTTCTGTTGAACAGCCTATTGAAAAGTTGACGAAAGAACAAAAAACAATAATGCTCAACGGACTACTGAAATTGATTCTCGATTTAAACAAATCAGGTATCATCACTATACAACGAATGTGCTTTACTTGCTCTTTTTACAATGCGGAGAACGGAACACATTATTGTAATTTACTGAAAACAAAGCTTACAGAATCTGAAATCAGAGTGGACTGTCCTGAACACGAAATCATTTCATAAAAAAGAATAAAGGCCAGCATACAACAAAGTGTATAAGTAATAGCTTCCTGTCGTCAGCAACTACTCATACACAAATCGTTACCCCACATTTGAAAAATGAGACAGAAACTGATTTTCCTAACCTTATCTATCACCTTGACTATTTAACATGGAAGAGCCAACATCTGGCACTATGAATTTTCACATTGAGCTACTTGAAATCACCTTAAATGACTTTAATATTTCGACTTCAGACTATGATCCCGAAATGGATAATGTAGTTTCTTCAAGCATTGTCCCAATTTTTGAACAAGGTGAATCATCCAGGGAAGAAATCGTTGAAATTCGGCTTTCATATGTAACTTACAGTAATACTCAGATTTGTAGCATCAAAACAACAAGTAGATTTAAAGTTACATGTGACCAAGAATTTAACTTAAGGCAGGACTTTAAAAACCCCGACATTGTTGAGGTTTTCAGCCAGGTACTACTTCTTTCAAATGAGCATCTGCAAGGGATGCTAAAAGAAAAGGCAATAGGAAATGCTGATTTTGCGAACCTAAATTTTTCAACACATTTTTTAGATGACCTCAAAATTCAAGTTTACTCACTGCTGACAGCCCAGACAAAAAATTAAAATAAAAACGTGGGGTAACAACAAGCAAAGCCAATACGCTATTTCGTTTTCGGCAGACACAGACGCGGTTGACGATGACGATCTCGGTTCTTTTGGAACTTGCGGAAACCGCACTACGCATAGCCAAAACGTTATAGCACATTTGAAAAATGACTATTATGGAAACTGAATTATTAGAAATTTCACCGGTAATGCCAAGCCAAAATATTGACAGGGATGTTGAATGGTATGAAAAATATGTGGGGTTTCATCTGATTCATAAAGATGAAATGTACGCTGTTTTAAGAAGAGAAAATCTTTTTATTCACTTACAATGGCACGCAGACACAGAAGACGACCCATTACTTGGAGGTTCAGTCATCAAAATATTTGTAAAGAATTTAGAACCGATTTTTAAAGAGTTTGTGGAAAGAGGCACTATAAAACCTGAAAAATTACGAATGAATACAGATTGGAATACAAATGAGTTTGGTTTCTATGACTTGAACAACAATTCGATTTTTATAGTTGAGGATATCTAAAAACTGAATTTTGACCAACAAGTTTGATTGTAAAAAATAAAAACGTGCGACAATGACCTGCTAAACCAAATTGCTCCAGGAAAATTTACTGAAAACAGCTTCAGCTGCCCATCGAAGGAAAACGATGCTACAACAGGATGCTAAATGCCATTTGGATCTGTTCCCTAAACTCTCAGTCTTTTGAATTTGATCAGCAACGCTGGCTTACACCTGCTGATGTACGAATGATGATTTGTGATCATCATGCCGCTGGGGACGTCTATCACAAACCGTCATTGACAAATTCAATATCTTTCCGTTCCTGAATCAGAACTGCGTTTAGCAGGTCATTGTGCTGCACGCGAAAAACAAACCTAGTATTACAAATGAATTATATTGATGAAAGACTTCCTCAATAAAATACACGTAATTGACCAAGAAATTCTTGACAATTACATTTCGTCTTGGACTGAATACACTGCTCCCAAAAAAACCATAATGACAGCCCCGGAAGAAACAGAGCGATACTTGTATTTTGTACTTGATGGAATTCAAAAATCCTATTACCTAAACAAAGACAAGCAACACATCATTGCTTTTACCTACCCTCCATCGTTTAGCGGAATTCCCGAATCTTTTCTCACGCAAACACCCTCAAAGTATTTCTTAGAGACAATCACGGAAAGTTCATTCCTTCGGCTCTCTTTCGAAAAGCATCAACAATTGATGCAAGAACATAGGGAAATAGAAACACTTTTTAGAAAAGCCGCTGAATTCCTTTTAATTGGCATGGTACAGCGCCACTATGAGCTAATGGCTTATGATATAAATCAGCGCTTTAAAGCCTTTGCGCAAAGAAGTCCACACCTATTCAGTTTAGTTGCTCACAAAGACTTAGCTTCCTATTTGCGGATTGATTCAACAAACTTTAGCAAGCTGTTCAACACGATTAAGATTTAGAATCTTGGTTTATACCAAAAATAAAATGTGATATGTGCCTGATTTTTGTTTCAAATTAAGAAACAGTGAAGCAGCTATTAAACATTTTAATCTTATTCGTTATGAACTCAACAGCCTTTTCCCAATCGTGGGTGGATACTGTACTTTATCCTTTTGAAAATAAATTTCTGAAACTTGAAGCAGGCAGCATGCATTATGTTGATGAAGGAAAGGGTGATGTTATTCTATTTGTCCATGGTACCCCTACGTGGTCATTCCTTTACCGAAACCACATCAAGGCCTTATCCAAAACGCATAGATGTATAGCCCTAGACCATATTGGATTTGGTTTGTCAGATAAGCCTAAAAATTTTGTTGGAACGCCTCAGGCACATGCTGAAAACGTAAACCTCCTAATCGATCATCTCAATTTAAAGAACATAACCTTAGTAGTTCATGATTTTGGAGGGCCAATTGGGTTGTCTTATGCTATCTCACATCCTGAAAATGTAAAGCGAATTGTCATGTTCAACACTTGGCTCTGGGAAACGAAAGAAGATAAAGACGCTCAAAAAATTAATAAAATCCTGCACAGTAGCCTTGGAAATTTTCTTTATCTAAACACTAATTTTTCACCAAAAGTATTGCTCAAAAAGGCTTTTCACAACAAAAAGCACTTGAGTAAACAAGTACACAATCATTACAAAAAACCTTTCCCAAATAAGAGTAGCAGGTATGGATTGCTCAACATTGGAAAATCGCTAATTGGCTCATCTGATTGGTACGGTGAGCTATGGCAGAATGCTGATACAATTAAAAATAAGCCTGTATTAATTCTTTGGGGCGATAAAGACGGCTTCATTAAGAAGAATAATCTGGAGAAATGGAAAAACTTCTTTTCGAGTGAAACTACTTATGCTTTTGAAGCGGGACATTTTGTTCAGGAAGAAAAAACTGAAGAGTCAATTGAAGTCATGACTAATTGGTTAAGAGACCAATAAACCCAAAACGTTATGGAAAGGATTCAATTATTCATGGCGGAAAATCCCATTTCAGGGTTCCTAATATTGACGTTTATAATTTCCTTATTATCATTTATGATGATGTTAAATATTCAGGGAGCTCACACGCCTGAGTCATCCGTTGGATTGCCCATCTGGCTCATTGCCATTTGGAGTCCGAATATCGCTGCAATAATCATCTGGAAAGTAAAAAATGAATTCTCTACTAATATTCAACTTGCGTTTTCTTTTCCTAAGTGTTCATGGTGGATGCTATTGGCTTTAATTCCAATAGTTGTTGCTGCTTTGCTGTTACTCATTGCGATAATAAAGGGGAACGGAATTGAGTGGTCAAATTTTAATGTGAGTTACCTGTTACCTCTTATTTTCATTAACCTATTGATGGGGCCATTGGGTGAAGAACTAGGTTGGAGGGCATTTCTTTATCCAGTAATCAAGGATAAATATGGATGGATGGCAAGCGCTTTGATTGTAGGCGCAATTTGGGCTCTATGGCACGCTCCACTCTGGTTTTTGGATTCACCACAATCAAAAATTCCTTTTTGGGCTTTTTCTATTAATGTTATGCTGCTGAGCATATTAATGGCCATGATTTACAATCATTCCCAGGGTTCTATACTACCTGTAATCCTGCATCATTTAACTTTTAATGTAAGTCTTGGTGTCATTGATATATTGGGCTCTCATCACCCTGGGGAATTTGTTATAAAAGGCTTACTCATCTATGCTCCTTTGGTTTTAATACTTGTAGGCATTCATGAAATAACCTCAGTCGGTAAATGCATTGTCAAATAAGCAAATCTTAAATAAATAATACTGAAAATGAAAATAAACATTAAAAATCAAATCATTGCTTTTTCAATTTTGTCTATGCTGTTAATATCATGCTCTGATGTAAAGAATGAAGAACCCAATCATAATAATAATTTCACTTGTGGAGATTCAGACGAATTAATAACGTACAAGTTCATATTTATCAGAGATCCTGATACACTGTTCTTCTATGCTGCTACCTCTGATGAAAATGTTATTCATAAAGCTGAGGAAGAACTTAGTAAGCCTCTTGATGATCGAATTAAGCACATAAACGGCTTACTTTCATCGGGTGAATGCAATTACAATTCAAACTATGACTGGCATTTTATTCATGATGAGTGGGATTTAGTTGAAGCCTCCATTGAGTGGTGTGACGCATTTCCTGCCAATCCGGATAGCACAGGGCTTGACCGTGTCTGTCCATGGTCATCTAGGGTTTATGAACGCCTGTAATTTTTTAAAATGCTAGCCAAGAAGTCAACAACTAAACATAACGCAAATTTTAAAAATGAAAAATGTAAAACTCAATGCAGGTATTCTCACAGAAAAATTGGCAGAAAGCAAGGCCTTCTATGTGGACAAGCTAGGATTCGGGGTAACGTTTGAAAACGAATTTTACCTTTTGATGCATACCCCTAATCGTCAGGCAGAGTTAAGTTTTTTGCTCCCACATCACCCTTCTCAACAGCCGTTTTTTCATAAGCCTTACAGTGGGCAAGGCATGTACCTGACTATTGAAGTAGATGATGTGGATAGTATTTACGAGGACCTGAAAAGGAAAGAGGTTGAAATCAAGGTGGAGCTACGTGATGAGCCATGGGGTGACCGGCATTTTGCGGTTGAAGATCCGAGTGGAATTGGGATAGATTTTGTAAAGTATTCAACACCAGAGTCATGAAACTCAGCTTTGAGATTTATACTTCTAAAGTACTTGAGTGCAAAATTTTTTACACTCAGCATTTTGATTTTGCGGTTAAACTGGAAATTGAAGGTTTCGTGATACTGGAACACATAAGGAATCCCCACTATGAACTGTTGTTCTGCATTCCAAATTCTCCATTTGTCAATCCGATATTTCACCCTGAGTTCAATGGTCAGGGAGCCATACTTCAAATGGAAGTGAAGGATGTAGAAGCAGAGTTTCAAAGAATTAAAAATAGGGGCATCCCAATCAAAGTCCCATTGGTGAATGAGCCTGTGAATGGTCACCATTTCACCATCCAGGATCCGAGTGGACTGCTAATTGATATTGTTCAATATACTTGATATGGCTGCAAAATACAGCATAACAGACCTGTTTGGCGCCAACCTCGCCCAAATATTAGCGGACAAAATTTTACAGATTTATCCAGAGTTCAATTCCAATAGTTTCATTCATGAAGTAGACCGGTTGGTTGACGGTAAGCGATATACTGATAGAATAAGTGTAATAGCTGAACAACTAAAGGTTCATTTACCCGAAGATTATCAACAAGGCTTACGGATCCTTACCAATATTTTAGGTGATGAAAACCCAAATCAGACAGGGATGTTTACAAATTATTATTGGGTAATGCCGATTGGTAGATTCATTTCAAAATATGGTTTGAACCACTTTGAAGACTCAATGAAAGGAATTCAGGAAGTGACAAAACGAAATACAGGTGAATATGCCATAAGGTCATTTATAAAAAAGTACCCTGAACAGACTTTAGTAGTCATGGAGAGCTGGGCAAAATCATCCAACTTTCATTTAAGAAGGTTGGCAAGTGAAGGGTTACGACCTAAACTACCATGGGCACCCAAACTTGAAACCTTTATTCATAACCCGACTCCTGTTTTTCACATTTTAAGCATGTTGAAAGAAGACAAAATAATGTTTGTCAAGAAGTCGGTAGCAAACCATTTAACAGATTGGCTAAAGGTAAATAGAGATGCTGCGGTTTCTCTCATTGAAGAATGGAAAGGCTCTGATAATGAAGATACCAAATGGATTATTAAAAGAGCGACAAGAAAAATTAAATAACGTTTAAAAAATACAACTATGAATAAAACACGTCTAATAACGGTCTTCCTGTTATCATCTATAATATTGGGGTGCAATCAAAATGAAGTCCAAAATAAATCAAAACAATTATCTTCAATATCTTCAAAAGAAGCAATGATTTTAGGAGTATATCATTTTAATAATCCTGGAATGGATACCTACAATCTAGAAATAGATGATTATACCACAAAAAGAAGACAAGCTGAGATTCAAGAAGTTGTTGATGTTTTAGCAGAATATAAACCAAATAAAATATTTGTCGAATTCTTACCAAACCAACAAACTAAACTAGATAGTTTGTTTGCCCTGTATGAAAATAATCGTTTATCATTAAAAGAAATGAAGGATGGACAAAACGAGGTATATCAGATAGGGTTTAGATTAGCAAAGCAATTGGGAATTCAAGATATTCTAGCTGTAGACCATACCGGGGTGTATTTAGCTCCTTATGCGGATTTTATTGCCGACACGCTTTCAATAAAATCATATCAAGAATTTAATGTCGATTACAAGCAAAAAATGGAAAATCGGCAAAAAACTTTCACTCAAAATACGGTAAAGGAGAATTTGATCTATTTAAATGATTGGCAGCAAATTTTAGATAACCATAACTATTACAACAACATAGCAATTACCATAAGAGACACTTCAAATGTAATGTTTAGTTATCAGGAGATGGATCAGGAAATTGATGGACTTCCTTATCAAATGCGTTCCTATGATTTCAATAACATTGGTGTTGAACTAGCCACTGAATGGTATAAGCGAAACCTCTTCATATACCGGAACATCCTTGAACAGACCAATGATAATGACAGAATACTAATCATTTTTGGTAGCGGGCATGTAAGGCATTTGAAACAATTTTTTGACGATAATCCTGACTTCAATATTATTGGTGTGAGTGACTTTTTAAATAATGAAAAATAACGATCACAGAATATATACTTTACGCAATTTTACCTGCAAAATAAGGATATAATAAAGAATGAAGCCCATTGTACTACTTCTAACAGTATTGACTGTAAATTCAGTTTTCGGACAGAATGAAAAGAGATTAAACTATTTTGGTATTAACCCAAGCGTAACTGTTGAACCATTCTATGACAAAGGAGAATTGGACATAAGTATTTTTCCACTTGTTTATCAAAAAACTCTAACAAAGAAACTTGACATCAGATTTACCTCAATATTAAATCTTGGTATAAGAAACAATGGAAACGAAATCAGTCACTTTGGGTTTGAGGCAGGTCTTCCAATATTTTATAAACAAAAGGAAACTAAAAACGAAATTTCAAAAGGCTTTTTTGTTGCCCCAATTTTGAGTCTGACAAGAAATAGAATAGAAGAACATAATAATATAGGGATTTGGGTAGAACCCGGATATAACTTATTGTTTGACAATAATTTTGCAATGACATTTGGACTTCAAGTAGGCGGGACTTACTTTGCTTATGACAATGGGCAGAACAAGTGGGGAAATCACTTTGGGGTTAAAATAATTATCGGAAAATGGATTTAAAAAAGCACGAAAGCACAACATGGTATAAGAGCAATGCTGGCTAAGTGGCTATGTGCGAGAGGAAAGGTTAGTGCGTTCTAATCCCCCTGGCAAACCTCGCTGGTGCGAGGCTCCAGGCTCGTACCTTAAAAACAGAAACGGTTAATAAGACTTCAGCTTAACCAAGTCCGAAAGCGAAACACCCCCTGGAGATTTGGTACTACTTTAAAACTATGATAGAAAGCCTCTGCTATCCGGGGGCTTTTTCTATTTTTATAAGATCAAATCTTTAATTATTGGTATGTAGTCTTGTAAAAAGTTACACCCTTTTTTTAAAATTTTCAGAGCATTTTTATCTGAAAACCAACCAGATAACCAGAGCACCACTAATAGGATATAAAGTGCAATGCATTATATTCGTACGTTATACACAATTATGAAAATATCGAACTTAAGTCTTCTATTATTTATCTCCTTGGCATCATGCATGAATACAAAGGAGATAAATGAACAGGTTGGTAAGTTAAACCCAGAAGATACAATCGAAAAGAATAAAACAGTAAAATTTAACACTCTTATTAAAGGAACTGGAAGTCCTACTATCATTTTTGAGTCAGGTTTGGGAACTCCACTAAATAATTGGGATGAAATCCAAACAAGTATTTCTGCCAATTACAAAACAATTTCTTACGATAGAAAGGGAATAGGACAATCACCAACTACTGATAAACCAAGAACTCTTGACAATCTAGTAAATGACCTAGACTCTTTAATCACTCAAAATAAAATTGATGGTCCCATTATTTTGGTAGGACACTCTCTTGGAGGTCATATTGTAAGAAAATATCAACAGTCATTTCATTCCAAAGTTGCTGGCTTGTTCTTGATCGATCCAACCAATGAATACATCTATGAAGAAGTTTTCAATCAAATGTCTCCAGAATCTGCGGATTCAATGAAAACTGCATGGAATGACAGTTATAAAAAAGGACAAATTGGAGTATACAACGAGTGGAAAGAAGCTTATAACATTGACAAAATAATGAGAAAGTATCCACTACCTACAAACATTCCAATCACAATTCTTGCTTCCTATCAAGAGAGCAAATTTCTAACAAAGCAGAATATTCAAATTAAGGAAAAGCAATTTTCCGATTGGAAAAAAGAAAAACCCAATGTGAAAATATTAAACACTGCTAATAGTGGTCACTATATCCATCTTGGAGAACCTGAATGGGTTGTCACCGAATTAGAAAAATATCTAAAAAGCATAAAATAGTGTATAACACCATATATGAAATCATAGCACCCTGCGGGACGCTGCTACTCATAGCCCAACCGTTGGCAAACTTTAAATCAAAAACTCTGTCGTACAAGTCCTGAAAACATACAATTTACCGAAAGCAAGTGCAAGTGTGATAGCAGTCATCCATTGATAGCTCCTCGTTTTTGTGTCACTAATCTGAGATGCATTAATTTAATCGCCCGTTTCTAAAATAAAACCATTGAAGGTTAAATCCATAGCTGTACTGCCTTTTGTCAACATGAGTTCTGATGCAGAGAACGAGTATTTCAGCGATGGCATTACCGAAGAAATCATCAATGCACTGGCTAAACTCGATGGGATCAAAGTCACTTCCAGAACATCCGCATTCTATTTTAAGGGCAAGAATATTCCCATACCCAAAATAGGTGCTGAGCTCAGTGTTTCTACCCTGCTCGAAGGAAGTGTCCGCCTGGCTGGAAATGCTATGCGGATCACGGCTCAGTTGATAGATGCAACCAATGATTTTCATTTTTGGTCAGAAACGTGGGATCGTCAATTGGATAACATTTTTGAGGTGCAAGACGAAATCAGTTTACTCATTGCAGACAAATTGCGTGAGCATTTTGGGCATTTCGAAATCCAAGAACATTTGGTGGAAAAGAAAACCGAGAGCTTAGATGCTTACACCCTATTCCTTAAGGGCCGTCATCATTTGAACCAATGGAATCCAGGAGAGGTGAAACAGTCGATGGCCTTTTTTGAAAAAGCACTTACTATAGACCCCAACCACGCAGAATCTATGGTGGGCTTAGCAGATGCTTATAGTTTTTTGGCCATGGTTTCCGTCATTTCTTACGAAGAAGGTTGGGGTAAATGCGCAGAACTCACACACAAAGCCTTAAGCATCAACAACGCTTTGCCATCGGCTTATTATCAATTGGCGAATCTGGCGTTTTTCACGTCTTGCGATTTCAAGGAAGCTTTTTCGCTGGCAAAAAAAGCAATTGATTTAAATGCCAATCACATCGAGTCGCAGCAGTTTATGGCGTTTCTCTATATCGTGGCTGGTAAAAAAGTGGAAGCGCGAAAGCATCTGGAACGGGCGTTAAGTATCGATCCGTTATCGCAGGAAACCTTGTTTTATCGCGGCTACATCGATTATATGTGTGAAGATTATCCCGCAGCGATCAGGCAATTGGACGCTTGCTTAAAAGTGAACCCAATGAACATTCCTGTTCACTCGGTCAAGACGTTGTGTTTGCTGATGATGAATCGTTTTGATGAGGTTTTGAGCTACTTTGACCATCTGCCTGCTGAGATTATTGTTCCCGATGAAGAAACCGGAGTAAAAACCATCGCACATACGTTAAAAGGAAATAAAGCTGAAGCGGCTGAACACCTTGAAACCCTACAAGCACAAGCTAATGCTGAGGATGGTTTTGCAGCCGACTCTTATCTTTTTTTATTGGCTGGTGCTACAGCACAAAACGATAAGGCCTTTGAATGGGTGGCGAAGGCCAAACAAAGTCTTTCACCGCTCTTATTGTTACGATACTCCGAACCTTTGGTGAATCCAATCAAAAGCGATGCTCGCTATACTAAATACCGGGAAAAACTATTCCCAGAGGACCTTTTTCAGATTACTAAAAACACCAGCGGAAAAAAGCCGCTATTGGATAAGTCCACCGCCTCAAAGCTGAAAGAACGTTTAACAACTCACATCGAAAAGAAGAAACCATACCTCAATCCAGCGCTTTCGTTACGTTCACTGGCCCGTGATTTGGAAATTCATCCCAATCAACTTTCATGGTTGTTGAATGATGGTTTCGGCAAGAATTTCAATGAGTTCATCAACCATTACCGGGTGGAGACATTCAAAAAATTGGCGATTGTTCCTGAGAACGCCCATCTGACCATTATGGCAATTGCTTACGATTGTGGTTTCAATTCAAAAACCGTGTTCAACACTTATTTCAAGAAAGAAACAGGTATCACGCCAAAGCAGTTTCTTAGAGGGTAAGCTCTTCTTTTCAATTCGGTTTTAGTTCGGATTTGTAATTCCGAACCCATTCATGTGTTTGCGAACTTCTGCGCAAGCCTGTCCATTCACCTTTGTCCTCACAAAACAACAAGACCGTGAAAGCGGATCAAAAATGAACGAAGGATGGAAAAAATGAAAGCCATAATCACGACAAGCTACGGTTCACCAGAAATATTCAAAGCAGATACCGTTGCTAAACCAATCGCCAAACCAAATGAAATCTTAGTGAAGATTCATGCGTCTTCGGTCACCAAGGCAGACACGATGATGCGCACCGGAAAGCCATATATCGGAAGATTAATGCTTGGACTTACCAAACCTAAAAACCCCATTTGGGGAACTGGTTTTGCAGGAATTATTGAAGCTGTAGGTTCGGATGTAACTATTTTTAAACCAGGCGATAAAGTATTTGGCGAGAGCCTTGACTCTTTCGGTACTTATGCCGAATATATCACTGTTCCTGAAAACGGGCTGGTAGCCTGTTTACCCAAAAACCTGAGTTTTGAAGAAGCGGCAGGCATGGGTGATGGCGGTATCACCTCGCTCAACTTTTTGTGTAATCTGGGTAAAATCAAATCGGGTCAAAAAGTCTTGATCAATGGAGCTTCTGGCGCACTCGGAACAGCCGCCATTCAAATTGCGAAACATTTTGGAGCTGAAGTCACAGCAGTCTGTAGCACCAAGAACCTCAGCATGGTAAAAGAGCTTGGTGCAGACTTGGTGATTGATTACACCCAGGAAGACTTTACGGAGAATAAGAACAGCTACGATCTTATTTACGATACGGTGGGCAAGCGATCACTTAAGGAATGTTGCCATTCACTTACTAAAAATGGCGTCTATGCTTCGCCAGTCTTGGGAATGCCTCTGCTAGGAAGTATGATGCTTTCATCTGTTTTCGGAAATAAAAAAGCCAGGTTCTCCGCCACTGGAGCCCTTCCGGTAAAGGAAATTAAGCGCTTGATGAATGTCCTCATTGGCATTATTGAGGTTGGTGACTTAAGAGGAATCATCGACAGAAGATATCCCTTAGATCAATTAGCGGATGCACATACCTACATAGACAAAGGCCATAAAAGAGGGAACGTGGTTTTAAAGCCTGTGGTTTAACGAATTTACACAACAAAAGACGGAGAAGAAACTAATGAAATCACTTTTTAAAACAGAGAATGGCAAGAGCGAAATTTTGAGTCTCTACAACCAAAAACTGGACGAACTCAATATTGAGTTTGAATACCTGCAGGTAGAAACCGGTTTTGGAAAAACAAACATCATTGCAACCGGAAACTCCGCCAATCCACCGATAATCATTGTTCATGGTTCCAATGGCTGTGCACCAATTGCATTAGAAGCCTACCCAAATTTGAATAAGTTCTTCAGAGTCTTTGCAATTGACGTGATTGCTCAGCCGAATAAAAGTGCTGAAACAAGACCAGGCATGAAAGATCAATCGTATGGAAAATGGATGAATGAAATTATTGCCAAACTCAAAATTGATAATGTAACATTGGCTGGTTTTTCATTTGGCGGTTTGGTGATCCTTAAAACGCTGGAGCATGATGAAAGTAAGATCAAAGAAGTGTATTTATCCGCGCCAGCCTACATCGTTAATGGCAATCCGATAAAAGCGTTGTTTAAAATCTTCATTCCCATGAAGAGATTTATAAGCTCAGGGAAAACCAAATTCGTTGAGGCTTTTTTGAAAGATGTCTTTACCGACAGAGACGAATTTGCTGTCAAATACTTATCAAAAGTATTCTTGTATTTCAAGATGGATTTTACACCAGTGCCTGTCATATCAAGCGAAAAGGCCAGGCTTATAAAAACACCTGTCACGCTGATTGCAGCAAAAGATGATGTCTTGTTCCCGGGAGAAAAAATGCTCAAAAGAGCTTCTCACATATTTCCGTCAATTAAGAAAAGTCTACTTCTCGAAAACTCAAAACATGTTCAGTCGGCAAGCGATAATAGTTTGATTGAAAACATGATTTTGAGAGATCTAGAAAACCATAATAACCCCCTTTAATCTTAGAAATAAAATATTCTGAACAATTGCAGTACTCACGCTGACTGCTCAATTACACATTCTCATGAATCAACGATTAATTGCACTTATTACCGGATGGACCATCGTAATCATGGCCATTACAGCGGGCTTTGCTTTTGGATATGCATTACCAGGATTTTCATCGCCAGAGCAAGGGATTTCACTTCAACTACATCTTCAAGATAACCGAGGGTTGTACCTTGCTATGCTCATTGGAATCATCTTCGTCCAATTGCTGGATGTAATCGCCTCCTTTACCTTCTTCAAATTCTTTCAAAAAGACCATCGAACCATTGCAGTAGTGTCTGGTGGGTTGAGGTTTGTCTACACCCTCATTTTCTGCTTTGGAACACTATTTCTTATTCGAAATATAAGCTCTGATACAGCTTCTGACCGATGGATCCTTTCCAACTTTGAGTCGTTTCAAAACATTTGGACTTTTGGGCTGATCATTTTCGGAATACACATCGTGTTGCTCGGGTACTTAATGAAGCTCCACGGACGCATTCACACTATTCTGTGGATTTTGGCGCTGATTGCCGGATGTTCGTACAGTTTGGTTAGCGGTTTAAAACTGATGGACTTTAACCCGGAGTTTACTGGAAACCTGGAAATGGTTTTGGCATTACCAATGACCCTTGGCGAACTCGGGCTGGCTATTTGGATGATTGTGAGAGGTGGTAAAGCCCAGGATTAAGATCATTTGGGAAAAGTCATTTCTAACCCGGTTACTATATCAGCTTTATAAAATTTAAGTACGCAATTGAGAATTGCACCACAAATGAAAACCGACTTAGCATATTGAAATACAACAGTTTGATTACGTGCTTGATGCTTGTGCTAATACTTTTAGGCGCATGCTCTAAAGACTTGACCTACTTCCAAGGCAGCATTCAGAGCGAGGAAAAGGAATCACTAATGCCAACAAAAAATAAACGCAAGCCGGCTTTAATCCTGCTCCGGTTGGGGCAGTACGCCTACCTACGCTAAAGCTCCGGCAGGCAGGGCTGAAAGAGAAACCTTTCGTTTCTTTACAAAACTACGGATGAGGCCGCCCTTCGCTTATTCAAGCCGTAAGCCATTAAAAAAGTTTAAGATAGTAATATGAATGATGTTGAAGACTATTGTCCTCATAACAAAAGAGATTGGAGGAAATGGCTCGAATTGAACCATGATAAGAAAGAAGCAGTTTGGCTCATTTTTTATAAGAAAAAATCTTCGGACCATAACCTGAGTTGGAGTGAATCAGTTGATGAAGCTCTTTGTTTTGGTTGGATTGACAGTACAAAAAGGACAATAGACAATGATAAATACAAACAGTATTTCAGCAAAAGAAAAGCAAAAAGTAATTGGTCTAAGATAAATAAGGATAAAGTGAAAGCCCTGATTGACCAAGGGCTTATGGAAGAGGCAGGTTACAAAAGCATTGAAATTGCAAAAGAAAATGGTTCATGGACAATTTTGGATGGAGTTGAAGCGCTTATAATTCCAGAAGATTTAAAAGAAGAATTTGCAAATCACGAAGGCTCAATGGAGTACTTTGAAAGCCTAAGTAAATCTGTTAAAAAGATTTTATTGCACTGGATTGTTTCTGCTAAAAGAAAAGAAACAAGGCAAAAGAGGATTCTAGAAATTGTAGAAAATGCAAGTGAAAATTTGAAACCAAAACAATTCAGATAGAATAAAACGGCTTACAACAGCATGTCTGCAGGACACGCTCTATGCACACATCGTTCGGCAACAGGTAAATGTAGCACATGGAAAGGTTAAACATTCAAATTGCAAAGATCAACAGACACGCTTTGACAGGCTTACTGCTAATCATCCCATGTGGGCTCTGCTATCGTATTATTGAGATGTTTAGCCTCGAAAAAAATGGAATCAATAGTGAATGGGCTAGTCTGGTTCTAATATTTCTTTTTATCATGGAAGTATATTTATCAATAATATTCATTTGGCTGGATCTTCTCTCTAATAAAAAAATGAACTAAACTTTTAAATTTATACAGCTTCTATTGATCTTTATTATTGGTATATCACCATGAATTACAGCACTATACCCTGCCTTTTTTAAAGAATAGAAGCTGGAAAACACGATGTAAACCACTGGTGATAGCCATGTATGACACAAAACCCGGTGTCAGAAAAATAATTTCACAACTTCAATTATGAATACTACACCAAAACATGATGCGCAAATAGCAAAACTGACATTTGCATCGGTATACCCACATTATATAACAAAGGTGGAGAAAAAGGGAAGAACAAAAGAAGAGTTACTTGAGGTGATTGAATGGCTGACGGGCTTTGACAATAATGCATTACAAGAATTAATTGAAGAGAAAGTTACTTTTAAAACCTTCTTTTCAAGAGCCCGTTTAAACCCGAATGCTCACTTGATTACCGGGGTAATTTGCGGTTACCGGATAGAAGAAATTGAAACACCTTTAACAAAACAGGTTAGATATTTAGACAAATTGGTTGACGAGTTGGCAAGAGGCCGGAAAATGGAGAAGATATTGCGCCATGAGTAAAGAACCCCCTTCTGAAATAACCGGAAATAAAAGATACTGCTGCTTTTCTAAGGATTCCCGTCTGTATTTTGTCCACTGGCCGCAGGGTGCTAAGCCACATTACACTCTACGCAGGGATTGATATATCTGCTTTAAAAAAATATGTGAAATTTGACTGATGGACAGATCAATAGATATTGAAAACAAAAGAGAAGAACTAAACGAGTGGGTTCTTTCAAGTATCAGGCTATTTGAAACCACAGCCTACCTGCACGAGCTTGAAACATTATCCGTGTTGGTATAATTGATGACTCAATATATCAATGACAAGAAGTGGTTTCAAGAGTTTCTGTTTCCTGGTTAAGCCTGCACACATAAATACAATTCCGGAATGCCCTGCATTTGATGCCCGGAACCTTTAACGCCAATTAAAATGAAAAGCCTTATAAGCCTTAGCCTGTTAATCATATCACACTTGTGTTACAGTCAATTATCGGAATATGTGTACAAGAACGCAACGGACTCCTCCTACAATTGTTACTTAACTATAATTCCCGACAGCGCGGATGTGCAGGGGCTTATAGTCAGAGATTACAGTTCTCTTCCCACACTAAAACACAATAAGCCATCTCCTTATAAATGGAGGGACCTGGCCCTCGAGAACGGGATAGCGGTTTTATATACAGTTACTTCAAATTTTTTCCCGGAGCTGTATTACAATGACTCAGGCCTCGTATTATTGGATAGACTGATCCATGAGGTGGTGGAAAAACACAACATTCCGGAAGATAATATCTTTATAGGAGGTATTTCAGCCAGTGGCACCAGAGCATTAAAGTATGCTCAGTTTTGCGAAATGGGAAAGTCCGAATTCGGAACTACCATCAAAGGCGTTTTTTCAGTTGACTCTCCATTAGACTTTGAGCGTTTCTACCATTCAGCTTTAAAGCACCGGGCAAATTTCAAAGATGGAATGCGATGGGAAGCAGATCTGATGATCAAGGTATTTCCTGCCAGGCTCAGAGGAACACCACAATCCAATCAACAAGCTTACAGAGCCAGATCTGTGTATTCTCATACCGATTCCTCAGGAGGAAATGCCCGGTACCTCCTGAATACGGCAGCCATTTTTTTCCATGAACCAGATATTGACTGGTGGATCAGAGAAAGAGGAGCTACGTACTACGACATCAACTCATTTGACATTGCGGGCCTTTATAATTTCCTGAAGCAAAACGAACATCCGGACGTAGAACTTATTACCACAACCGGTAAAGGGTATGACAAAAACGGGGTGCGTAAATGCCACTCCTGGACCATTGTGGATGAAGAGTACCTTATGGCCTGGGTACTTAAGCGAATAAAAGCCGGCCCCCGGTAAAACCTACAAGCCATAGCATCCCGAAGGGAACTATGGCTCATAGCAAGACCCCTGGGGCGTTAAGACATTTTTATCTTCATATTAATGTGCATCCATTTAGTAGGGTTGGCAGTAAGATTACCAGGTTTACCATTCACAATTTGGTCATAATCAATTCCCCAGTCATACAAATTCAACTGCCCTTCTAAAATCAACACCTCCGGACTTACATTTTCAGGATTCCTGATTCCCGTAACAAAGAATTTTACATCCTTTTCCACTCCCTTTATGGACATTTTTCCATTTACCTGGTACCAATCCACCCCCATAGTATATACCTGGGTAGAGTGAAAGGTGAGCATTTCTTTATTCTCACTCATAAATAAACCCGGTGTTTGAATGCTGCCAGTAAACTCTTTGCCGGCACAGGCTTTAAAGGAATTGGGATCTATGGCAAATGAGAGCTGCATATCTTCTAAAGGGTTTCCGGCATCTGCCCGCACCGGCATCTTTATTTCCAAATTGTTAACCTCACCGCCAAAGGGTGTGCTGCAATGCCCGTGCGTTACAAAAAGGTTGACGGTCTGCTTTGGTGATTCCTTCTGAACAGGAGTTGCTTCTGTTTTTTGCTCTTCTGACGTATTACACGTAAATGCACTTCCCACAGCTATCACAGCCAGAAATGCTAAGGTCATGGTTATAATTCTGCTTTTTTTCATGATGTGAAAGTTTTATTGTTTTCGTAAAAGTAAAGGGAGCTAAACCTGAAAAGCGTTAATGAAAGTAAAACATTGTAAATAAGTGTAACCGGGCCGGAACGGTCCTTACAAAAGCCTTCCTGAGGTTACTGCTTATCACCTTGACAGCGCCAGTATGCCGGGCCGGGCAAAAAAACTACATTGCGGAGTCAAGTGGTTACGGGGAACTAAAATAAAAACCATGACACCAAAAGAGAATTTAGAAAAACTGGGCTACACCTTACCCAACATTTCAACACCGGGTGGAAGCTACGTGTCCGTAAACATCAGAGGAAACATAGGGTACATCGCCATACAGTTTCCGATCTGGAATGAAGAGTATCTTTATCAGGGCAGATTGGGAAATGAAATTTCTACTGATGAAGGATACAAGGCCATGGAGCTATGTGCTTTAAACGTTTTGGCACAGCTTGACCGGAAAACCGGGTTTGACCGCCTGGTTGGGATCAATCATATTGACGCTTACTTTCAGTCAGGGGAAGACTGGGATGAATCGCCCAAAGTAGTAAATGGTGCATCAGACCTGTTTATTAAAATCTTAGAAAATAAAGGAGAACATTCAAGAGCCATATTCGGGGTTCATAAATTACCCCGAAATTTTAGCGTTGGACTAACCACAACGGTTACCCTAAAAGCATAGACACTACAAGCTATTATACTTGTATCCGCTTTTTTGAATCCAAAATACTTCTTTAAAACCTGCTTCTTATATAAACTCAAATGAAAAAAGTGTTTCTTCTGATTCCTTTAATTATTGGATGCTCTTCTCAAGATGAAAAATCTGAATATCAAAAATTAACCGAATACGAAGGCCATTATGAATATGTAGGCGAAACCACTTTATTCATAGCCGCTTCAGGACTGGACACCAGCCTTTACGCCATATTGGATAATGCCAAATACCCTCTAACGCATATTAAGCAGGACAGCTTTGTGAATATCCGGAATCAGCCGGTTGTTTTTAACAGAGATGAAAAAGGCCATGTGGTGAGCTATACCTCCGGTGGTCAAAACTTCAAGCTCCTCAACAAGACGTTTCAAAAAGCGGAGATGTTTCCCAGAAAGGAGCTGTTCCACACACCTGAAGACTATGCTTATGCATCACCCATACCGAAAAACGATGGATTGAAAACAGGCTTGTTAAGTGAAGCTTTTTCAAAGCCTGAGCCCATACTGGAGATGGTTAAAGAAACCATTAAAGGCCGGTTCCCTGAGGTGCACAGTATACTCATCTACAAAAACGACCAATTGGTGCTTGAGGAATATTTTTATGGCTACGATGAAAACACGCAGCACCAAACACGGTCAGCCAATAAACCTTTTATAGGGGCCCTACTGGGTATTGCCATAGAGAAGGGTTTTATAAAAAGCGAAAAGGAAAAGCTTCTGCCATTTTTTGTTACCCGGTATCCGGATATAGAAAATATGGATGACCGGAAAAGAGCCGTTACCATTGAAGATTTCCTGACTTACCGGCATGGTATGGACTGTGAAAATAATAATCCGGAAAGCCAGGGCAATGAGCTACTTATGATGGAAAGCAAAGACTGGGTAAAACACACTCTGGATTTACCAATGGTGGCAAAAGCCGGAACATATTCATCATACTGTACCGGCTGCTCCCTCACCTTAGGAAGCCTGATAGAAATAGTGACCACAAAAAAAATTGAAGCCTTTGCACAGAAACATCTTTTTGAGCCTCTGGGAATAACCAACTACCGCTGGACTTTTGAACCGAACCCAGCCAGCACCACTACCTTCAACCAGATGTACCTCACTCCAAGAGATTTAATAAAACTGGCTAAAATGTATAAAGATGGTGGTCAATGGAACGGGCAACAGATTATACCACAAGCATGGGTAACCAAAACTTTTGATATGGAGGAGGGAGACTACGGTTATTTATGGGAGCATAAATACTTTGTGGTGGATGGCAAACAGTACAACTCCTACCTGGCATCCGGAAATGGCGGACAGAAAATAAATATCTGGCCGGAACTTGATATGATCACGGTATTTACGGGAGGTAATTACAACTCCTACGAGATCTACAAGAAAAGCACTCCGCCCAATGAAATGATACCTGAATATATATTGAAAGCATTGAATTAATCCAGGGGCGCCTTGTCTATGTTTTACATGCAACCATTTATGGCACTCAAGGTCCGTAATAGTATAACCTTTACACACCTGTTATGGCTGAACAATTCAGTATTTCCATACACAAACCCTGCGGTCAAAAATTTGATTCGTTCTCGCCTACTGAAGCGGGTGGATTCTGTAGCTCCTGCCAAAAGGAGGTAATGGATTTTACCCAAATGAGTGACCCTGAGATACGGGAATACTTCATGAAGCTGAGCAACCAGAAAGGCATCTGCGGCCATTTCCGATCAGATCAATTAAAAGAATATACCTTAACACCTGCTACCAGACCCAGCTCTATATCCATTTCGGCCGGTGCCGGGCTGGCGGGAATTTCTCTTTTGGCGCTGCTGCCCCTTACTCACCTTAATGCCCGGCCTGCTTCTCCTGTGGAGATAAGTATTCCGCAAGAAAAAGAAAAACCTCAAAACCCCTTTTCTAAAACCTCGCCCGGTGATAGCCTGCTCAGCGGGGTGGTAACCAATGCCGAAACCGGAGAAACAATACCCTTTGTCAATGTAGTTCTCAAAGATTCCCTGATGGGCACTACCACAGACTTTGACGGAAGGTTTCAGTTTCCTGTACCCCTAACCAAAGGAGCTGTTCTCACCTTTCATGGCGTGGGTTATGAAAAACTGGAATATACCCTTACAGACGAGCTGTTTCTAAACCTCAAGTTATCAGAATCGGAAGCTTTGATGGGCGAAGTGGTTATAGTAGGCGAAGTGTCCCTGGCCCAGCCGTACTCTTCACCCAGATCTTTGTGGGATAAGCTAAAAAGCTTCTTCAAATGAAGTACGGACTGCTGTCTTTCATATGGATTATATCAGCCATAGCTAAAGGTCAGCCTGCGGATTTTTCCGGTATTAACTTTTCCAAAGCGGATAGTATAGCCCATTTTTACCATGGCGAAGATCTCACCCACCTGCCATTGCTGACGTATAAGCTAACCCATTCCCTGCCCTCCCAGGCCGAACAATTCAGGGCGCTGTACACCTGGGTGTGTACTAATATTAAAAATGATTACCTCTCTTACCTTAAAAACAAGCAGAAGCGTGAATCTTTGCAGAGAGACAGCATAAAGCTGGACGCGTGGAACCGTTCATTTGGCAGAGAGGTTTTCAGAAAACTCTTAAAGGACCGCAAAACCGTGTGCACGGGCTACGCCTATCTGCTACGGGAGCTTTCTACCCTAGCCGGTATTAATTGCAAAATCATTAATGGGTTTGCCCGCACGGCCACTGCCAATGTTAAAAAGCTGGGCATACCTAATCACTCCTGGAATGCCGTGCAACTGAACCAGAAATGGTATGTATGCGACCCTACCTGGTCCAGCGGAGAGTTGATATCTCTAGACGGTAAAACCGCTCTGTTTACTTTTAACTATAACGATGGGTATTTTTTAACCCGGCCCGACTTCTTCCTGAAAAATCATTTTCCGCAGGACAGTCAGTGGGCCTTAACCCACACCCCTCCGGAAATTAACGTTTTTTTAAATGCACCCCTGGTGTATGGTGCAGCTTTTAAATACCGCCTTAACCCGGTTGAGCCTGAAAGCATGCACATCCAATCCGCTAAAAAAGACACGGTATGGTTCTCTTTTCAATCATCCGGAAAAATAGATGCCCGTGAAATTTATATTGAATTACACAGCGGGTCACACCGCAGGCTTGTTCAACCTATTGTGGTGAGTCATAAAAACGGTGTCCTGAAACTGATGCATCGCTTTACCAAAAGCGGCTATTATGACCTGCACTTAAAAATAGCAGATGACTATATCGTTTCCTATACAGTTTCAGTGGGCAAGCGTAAAAACTAAACCAAACGAGCCTTCCTGTTTTGACATTCAACATAGTATTAAAGAAACACCTGTCACACTTAAACAGGAGCCCGGGATTCCTTCACTTCACATACCGTGATAAAAAGGAATCTTTGTACGCACGCCCAATGGGTACTGTTTTGCCCGCGGGGAGATAGATCTGGTTTCCGGCTACCTTTTCAATACAACTTACATGAACCAGATACGATTTATGTACCCGCATAAAGCGCTCACCCATCTGTTGTTCCCAATGTTGCAAGGTCTCTGAGCTCAGGTATTTCCGCCCGGCCAGATGCAACTCGGTATAATCCATATCTGAGCAGATGTAAAAAATATCCTTAGCATTCAGCTTAATGTATTCGTAACCCGATTTAATGAAAAAGTCTTCTGCGCCTTTCGCAGGCCCGCCTTTACTTTTCTCTTGCTCTACCCTGGACACTGCCTTTATAAAGCGTTCAAAAGAAAAGGGTTTTACCAGGTAATCCGTTACATTCAGTTCGTAGCTCTCTACTGCATAATCTGAAAAAGCCGTAGTCAGTATAACCGCTGGAGGATCACTCAGCGTTTTCAGGAAATCCATTCCTGAGATCCGGGGCAGGTGGATATCCAGAAACATCAGGTCTACCTCCTCTGTTTTGAGAAAGCTCAGTGCATCTATGGCATTGGTAAAAGTTCCGCAAAGCGTG
Source organism: Owenweeksia sp. (assembly GCA_965212245.1). Taxonomy (GTDB): domain Bacteria; phylum Bacteroidota; class Bacteroidia; order Flavobacteriales; family Schleiferiaceae; genus CAKZNE01. Next base: position 811,669 of record OZ243107.1, read on the forward strand.
AGTGTACCCATATCGTGTATGTACTTTTTAAGTACGCGCTGTGCAGGCGCCTGGTCTTCTATAATAATGCATTTCATTACCGCTCATTTTGATGCAGGTCCAACAGCAGTGATACCCGGTACATATCTTCATCTACATGGATTTCCAGCTTATGGGAATTGGGGTATAATAATGACAAACGTTTCCGGACATTTTCCAGGCCAATACCCCTGGATAAGCTGGTGGTATTAGACTGCGGAGAAAAGCTGTTTTCACATTTAAAATGTAACTGCCCCTCCTGCTTCATGCTCAGCTCAATGTGTATCCTGATATTATCACTCTGGCTGGATAAGCTGTGCTTGCAGGCGTTTTCTATAAAAACCGGCAGAATAAGGGGTGCTACCCGGTAGTTCCCTTCTATTTCCGATCCTGAAAAGCGGATCTCCCCGCGATCTTCAAACTGCATCCGGCTCAGGTTCACAAAGTTTTTAAGCTGGGCTATTTCCTTATTCAGGGACACATACTCTTCCTGGCACTCGTACAGCATATACCGCAACACTCCGGAGAGCTCCAGGATGATCTCCGGGGTTTTGGGTGATTGCTCCAGCGCATAAGCATAGAGGTTATTGAGGTTGTTGAATAAAAAATGTGGGTTGATCTGTGATTTCAGGAATTGCAGTTCACTTTCCTTCACGGTACTTTGCAGTTGCTCTACCTGGCGCTGCTTGGTGAGAGCATCCCAGGCAAACTTAAAACCGGCCAGTATGGCAATGGTAGGCATGGTACCCACCAGGTTAAAGAACACCCCCGGAAAACGCAGCCCCCGTGTATCCGGAAAGTAAATCTGCTCCAGAATGCCTTCTTCAATAAAAATGATCATCCCGATGACAAGGAGTGTATAAAGCGAAAACTGCCCGTATTTTTTCCGGTACAAAAAGCGTGGCAACAGCCAGTAATTAATAAAACAGGCCGCTATGGCATAGTTCAGGAAAAACACCACCTGCCACTCTTCTATCTGCGGATTTTTACGGTTGTACGAATAAAAAATAAAGACCACCGCCAACAGCACCAGCTGAAAGACTACTTCCCAAAGGGTAAGCCGTGACCTGAAACGATCTTTATGCATAAGGACAAAACTACATACAAAGGCAACGGTGCTAAAATATTGACTTGTCAACAGCAAATACCGGGGGCTGAACGACATATTACTTTGCGGCCCTTTGTTATTGACAGGATTAAAAATGTCGTTGGGCTCTAATTCTTTTTATCTCTCCACTAAAGTATAGTCCTTTGTGTTTTGAAAGTACAGATAATCTAAATATTCCATTCCATGGCAAAATTGGCCGGGCTTACATTTGTCATTCTTTTCCTGCTAACCACATTTACGGCTCAGGGACAACTGACTATCACGGGAAACGTTAACGATGCTCAGAGTGGTGAACCCGTACCTTACGCCACGGTAGCCCTGGCCTCCGTTTCCAGCGGCAATATTTTTAACGGTGCTACCACGGCCGATGACGGCAGCTTTTCAATTCAAACAGACTCCAGTTCTATTTACATAGAGATCAGTTTTATCGGTTATCAGAAAAAGGTGATCCGCAACCTGGAACCACAAAACGGACGGGCAGACCTGGGTACCATTCAATTGAACCAAAACACGAAAAGTCTTGAAGCGGTGGAAGTTACAGCCGAACGCTCTATGGTGGAGTTTAAACTGGACAAGCGGGTGTTTAACGTAGGGAAAGATATCAGCAGCACCGGTATGGGCGCATTGGAGGTATTGAATAATGTACCTTCTGTAAATGTGAATATTGAGGGCGAGATCAGCCTGCGTGGCAATAGTGGAGTGCAAATTCTTATTAACGGTAAACCTTCGGTGCTTTCTGATGAAGGCAGCAATGCCCTTGGTACACTTACCGCTGATATGATAGAGAGTATTGAAGTGATCACCAATCCCTCGGCCAAATATGAAGCAGGAGGAACCTCCGGTATCATCAACATCATTTTAAAGAAAGAAGAAAAGAAAGGATTTAACGGTTCCGTATCTGCCAACACAGGTATTCCGGATAACCACAGTATTGGTATAAGTCTGAACCGGAGAACCGAGAACTTCAATATTTTCAGCCAGCTTGGAGTCGGATACCGTTCTATGCCCAGTTATAATGAAAGCGAGAACCGCAACCTGCAAACCGGCACCCGCATCAGCAGTAACGGTACTGATTACCGCAATGAGAATTTTTACAACTTTATTCTGGGTACCGACTATTACATCAATAAAACTGATGTGATTACCCTGTCGGGAAACTTTGCTTACGAAATAGAGAGCCAGCCTTCACAAACTGAATTCAGCTTTTTTGATGCCAACAACCAGCTTAGCTCTCAATATGAACGTAATGAATCCACCAGCGCCACCAACCCCAAGTATCAGTACGACTTGCAGTACAAGAAACAATTTACGGGTAATGAAGATCATGTAATGCTCTTTAGCACCTTGGGAAGCTTTTTTGGCAAAAAACTTTCATCGGTTTTTGAGAATACGCCTATACTGGATAATACTACTGATCCCGACCAGAAAACTGAAACCGACTTTTTCCAGCGTGATTTCACTTTTAAGCTGGATTATACCAACCCACTAACCGATAAGATCACACTGGAAACGGGTGCCCAGTACCAGATTAATGATGTAGGTAATGATTACACCGTTTTTAACGAGGAGAACGGGGTGTGGGTGGCCGACTCCGGGCTCACCAATAATTTTGAGTACAAACAAGCCGTATTAGGCATTTACGGAACCGGTTCTTATGAAACCGATAAGTGGGGTGTAAAACTGGGCCTGCGTGTGGAAAACACCAACCTCAACACTTTGCTAACCACTACCAATGAAGAGAACAATCAGAATTACACCAACCTCTTCCCCACCCTTCACACCTCCTATAAATTTTCAGAACAGTTCTCCGTTCAGGCCGGTTATTCCAGGCGTATCTTCAGGCCTCGCCTATGGGATCTGAACCCTTTCTTTAACATCCGGAACAACTACAATATCCGCAGGGGGAACCCCGACCTGCAGCCGGAGTTTGCAGATTCTTATGAATTGACTGCCATTATGATATTTCCCAAAGCCTCACTGAACGGAAGTGTGTACCACCTTTACACTACGGAAGTGGTGGAACGGGTTTCATTCAATGAAAATGGAGTAAATACCACTACCCCTGTAAACATAGGCACCAACCGTAAAACGGGGGTTGAGGTAAACGGTAAATACGACCCTGTTAAATGGCTTACCCTAAACGGAGATGTGAATTATGGTTTCTTTAAGCGGGACGGGACTTTTCAGGATCAGATTTTCGATTTTAACGGAGATCAGTGGTCATCCAGGCTTACCACCAAATTCAAGCTTCCGGCAGATTTTGACCTGGAGCTTTCCGGCAATTACCGGTCTGATGTAAAAACTGTACAGGGTATTTCTTCCGGTGCCACTTTTATGGATATTGGTGTCCGTAAAAAAATATGGAAAGGAAAAGCCGTGGTAAACCTAAGTGTACGCGATGTATTTGCTTCCCGTATCCGTGAGAGCGTGGTAAACCAGCCCGATTTTTACTTTTACAACTTCTCACAACGGGGCCGCTTTTTTACCCTGGGCCTCAGCTACAGCTTTGGCAAAGGCGAAGCTATGGTGTACAACGGCCGCAGGCGCTAAACAAAGGGGATAAGTTTATAATGATAACGATGAATACAGATCGTCACCCTTTCTCACCCGAAGAAACAAGTTGGGATTCCACATTAGAATTGCTGAAGTTGAGCATAACTCACAGAAGTTAATGCTGTACTATTATTTTATAAACTGACTGAAAATTCCGCTCATTAACCTCCAAAAGATAAAAACCTTCCGGAAGGTTATTTACCGGTATATTCATTGAATTATTTTCCTTATCAACCGAAGAAGCAGATTGTTTAAGAAGCAATCTGCCATTGCTATTATATAGGCTCACATTTTTAATATTCTCATGAGGCAACTTCCACTTCAAATGTAAAACCTCATTTACCGGGTTGGGATAGATATGAATACCAAGGTCAGAATTAAATTCATCGAGGTCAATTTCAGCTAGTGAGGATATTTTAATATCAGATTCATTACAATCATTTTTAATTTTCAGACTAACTTGGTAGGATAAAGCTGCTACAGCATACGTATGCAACGGCACGGGCGTTCCTACATTGGTTGTTCCATCGCCAAAATTCCACTCGTAACTCTTTGCGTTAACAGAAGAAGTAGCATCAAACTGGACATTCATCCCATTGCCCCCGCTACCAATGATGGTATATGACCATTTAGCCGTGGGTGCAACACAAGTGTGTACAGTATCAGTAACTACTGAAGAATCTCCGCAATAATTAACCATAGTTAATTCTACCAGATAAGAACCCGGATTAGTGTATATGTGAATAGGAACAAACCCTGTATCCGTGGTTCCATCGCCAAAATCCCAGTAATACATCCCGAAACCGTTTGAGCCAGCTGTATTAAAAGAAACGGTATCTTGATTTTGAGTAAATGTAAAGTGCGCTTGAATGGGAGGGCAAGGCTTTTCTTCAATACTAATATTATCTAATGCCATGTCAGTGAACCAATACCAACTTGGACCAACACTACTGAGCTGAAGCCTTATGGTATCTGAAATATACGCTGTAAGGTCAACCGAATCCTTTATCCAAGGATCTGTCTCCGATGACTGTTGTTCTCCGGAAAGCTGGTATATATTTGAAAATGTAGCCCCAACTTCTATATTAATTTCCAACTTCTTTATATCCGCTCCATACATATGGTAATAGAAGTACAGCATAGGCTGCACCATAGTAGGAGGGATATAAATATGAGGGCTTAAAATACCCCCATTACCCGAACGATTCTTGGCGGCTTCCCAATAAATATAGTTTCCTGATCCAGATACATCCATTGATGGACCCGTATTATGAGTTGGAGTATTTGTATTTTGAATTGTCCAGGCAGGATCTACAGAGTCAGGGCTCCAACAAAAATCAACCTGAGCCCCAACGCCCGGCTTCCACCTTACACCGTCAAAGTCCTCACCCCAGGGTGCTGTATTTACGCTGCATTTGGTGCGGGCATATACCGGTCCCACCCAAACACTACTACCATTTCCTGCTCCACACTTATCCCTCACGTAAACATCATATTCGGTATCTGGTGCAAGCCCCGGAATAGAATAAGGGTTAGTAGGCGCATTAACTATTGTGCCCGAGCCTGGAGTATATCCCTGAGGGCCATACTCTACTTCCCATTGACCTGCACCTCCATCAACCCAACCGATTTTAACGGAAGTTGAAGCTGAAGTAATCCATTCTGGATACATAGGTTCTCGACATAATGGCATTTCATCAACCCGAACATCGTCAATCGCAATCCTGTTTCCTGCACCTTGAATGGTAGAATCTTCAACAGCTACAAAGCGGATATCTATTATTTTATTTGCATAGGAAGATAGATTCAGCACTGCCCTGCTCCACTTATCATTAGAAGCCAAATGTTGTTGACCGGCAATAATCATTTCAGAGCCCCACCCCCCTCCGGTATCAATTTGTACTTCAAGCTTTTCAATCTCTAACCCGAACATATGATAGAAAAACACCAGTTCCGGGTTTGTTAAACTTGAAAGGTCTATATGCGGAGATTGAAACCAGGTTAGGGAATTATGAAAAGAATTGAAAGAGTGGTTTGCCACCATAAACTTGCCGGTTCCCGTGGTGTGATCAAACTCCGGACCGGACCAAGGTGAGGTATATCTGGCTGAGGTTTCGGGCATCCAGTAATAACTTGCAAAATATGGAACCGATCCCCGTGACCAGCAGGTATTAATGCTACCGTACTTATTTGGAAGAGAGGGTTCCTGAAAAGTAGGTCCCTCAAAACTTTCATAGTACGGAGCTGGAGCAATACAACTTTGAGCATAGGAAAATTTACAGGCCCCAAACTGGAACAAGCTAATAAAGAAATATAGGCAAACGTTTTTCATGTCTAAAACTATTTTTCAAAAATATGAATTCCACGTGTTTTAATTCTCAATCATAAAATAACTGTAAAGCGCTGAAAAAAATACCTTTGCCGCCATGATTGATACCCACAGCCATATCTACCTGAAAGATTTTGCCGAAGATCGCCAGGAAATGCTTCAGCGCGCCCGTGAGGCTGGTGTGGAAAAGGTATACCTGCCCAACATCGATTCGTCCAGTATAACCGATCTTAAAGCATTGGCAGAAGCGGAAACCAACTGCCTGCCTATGATGGGCCTGCACCCGGGATCTGTAAAAGAAAACTGGAAGGAAGAGCTGGAAACTATCCTGAACGAACTGGATCAAAACCCCGCTTACTACCATGCTATTGGCGAAATTGGCATGGACCTGTACTGGGATAAAACCTTTGTAAAAGAACAGGAAATCGTCTTTGCCCGTCAGATAGAAAAAGCCCTGGAACTTAAGCTGCCCATCATCATTCATTGCCGCGAAGCTTTTGATGAGATATTTGCCATGCTGGAAAATTATCGTGAGAAAGAACTCTATGGCATCTTCCATTGCTTTACCGGAAATATGGAACAGGCCCAACACGCCATTGACCTCAACCTAAAACTGGGCATTGGTGGTATTGTAACCTTTAAGAATGCCGGGCTGGATAAAGTGGTAGAGCAATTGAACCCCCGCCACATTGTATTGGAAACGGACGCCCCTTATTTAGCTCCGCACCCCAAACGTGGCAAACGCAACGAGCCTTCTTACCTGGCTTATACCGCACAAAAGGTGGCCGACCTGCTGTTGATGCCGCTGGAAGAACTGGAGCAGATCACCAACCAGAACGCTAAAGAAATATTCAGAGTATGAGCCATTATTCCACCCGTATTTTGCTGCTATACACCGGTGGAACCATCGGTATGGTAATGGATACCGAAAATGAATCACTCATACCCTTTGACTTCCACTACCTGCTGGAAAAGATTCCCGAAATCCGCCAGCTGGATTGCCATATTGATACAGACAGCCTGGACCGCCCCATTGACTCTTCCAACATTAAGCCCGAGCATTGGCTGCGCCTGGCCAGGCGCATTGAGCAGGATTACACCAATTACGATGGTTTTGTGATTTTGCACGGGTCCGACACCATGGCGTATACCGCCTCTGCACTTAGTTTTTTATTGAAAAACCTCGCCAAACCGGTAATCCTTACCGGCTCCCAACTGCCTATTGGCGTGGCCCGTTCCGATGCCCGTGAAAACCTGCTCACCACCATTGAGATTGCCATGGCCCGCAGAAAAGACGGCCTCTCTATGGTTCCGGAGGTATGCGTATACTTTGAGTATGACCTTTTCCGTGGCAACCGTGTGCATAAAATGTCTACTGAAGATTTTGAAGCCTTTAACTCCCTCAACTACCCCAAACTGGCTGAGGCAGGTGTGAACATAAAATTTAATCACAATTACATTCTCAGCCCCCCCAAAGAAGCCCTGGCAGTTGGTCCGGCCATCTCCACTGAGGTAGGGGTGCTTACCGTATTTCCCGGCATTACCCCTGAGTATATAAAAGCCGTGCTTAGTGCCCCTATGAAAGGCCTCATCATCCGCAGCTTTGGAGCGGGCAACATACCTATGGACCCCTGGCTGCTGGAAGCCCTGCAGCAATGTTTTGATGCAGGTACTTTTATCATTGATGTTTCCCAATGCGTGGGCGGTGGCGTGGCCCTGGGCAAGTACGAGGCCAGCAAGGCCCTCAAGTATATGGGTGTGATCAGTGCCGTGGATATGACCTTTGAGGCAGCACTTACCAAACTCATGTACCTTCTGCCTTTTGATTTTGAGTACGAAACATTTAAAAAGCATTACGAAAGCGACCTGCGCGGAGAACTCAGCGACCCTAAAACCGGCAAAGCCCCCGGTTTAGCCTAAAACTCACCAGCTTTTCTACCGGAACCCGCTTAACACTGCACACGATGGATAAGAAAAGTACAATACCCGACAGCTGTGCCTGTAAGTATACGGATGCTTAAGCCTGAATACACACGTTGTCATGCTTTACCTAAAAATGTTCCGTTGAGTTTACACCTTTTGATTACTTTAGTTCTCAACCTCTAAAGCTACTGTTTCACAAACCACTGCATGCCATTTAATAAAGCCCTGAACACGATATGATTGTACCTCCGGAAATAATAAGCCGGCATTTCAACAGCAAGGAACTTAAAGCTGGCGATTACTTTGTGAAAGAAGGGCAATATTCAAAGCTTATAGCGTATGTAGAGCAGGGCTTGCTGCACTCGTATCAAATAGACGCTAAAGGAGAAGCCATCACTACAAACTTCTTTCAGGCAGGCCTGTTTTGTGGTTCCTATTTTAGTTTTTACCGCCAGGCACCTGCCCTGGATTCTATTAAGGCCATTACTGACACCCGGATTCACACCATTGGTTTTGACAGCCTGCAAAAGTTGTATCGTGGAGATCTGGCTCTGAATCAACTCGGCCGGATGGCCATAGAACAGGTTTGTATTGCAAAAGACATAAGGCTTTCTCAAATGCTAAAACTGGATGCCAGGGGACGTTACCTGTGGTTTATAAAAGAATATCCATCCGTTATTGAAAAAGCGCCTTTGAAGTTTATTGCCAGCTACCTTGGCATGAAACCTGAATCCTTAAGCAGGATCAGAAAAGAACTCATTTCTTAACCTAGATCAATCCGGGTCTTAACTTATTGAAAGTCCTTTGTCTCCTAAAATCTGATACATGACAAGGACATTCTCAAAACCGGTAAAATTCAAGGAAGGTGACGGTTTTCTGCATGGTTTTACAACCGGTATGGTAAAGGTTAAAACCAAATTCAGAACTGCTAAAGGCAATGCAACAACATCCAAGCTTAATTTCCTGCTGGACAAGCAGTGGACTGAATATATGCCTATCATGGTATGGGTAGTGGATCACCCTGAAGGGGTAATGGTGATAGATACAGGAGAAAATGCGAAAGTGAGTGAAAAAGGGTATTTCAAAAAAGAGAGCTTCCTTCTGAATTATATAAACTCAACGTCATTCATTTTTGATGTGAAACCAGAGGATGAAGTTGGTCCCCGCTTAAGGCAACTCGGTTATAGCCAACACGATATAAAAAAGGTCATTCTTACCCATTTGCACCTTGATCACTTTGACGGCTTGAGTTACTTTGAAGGTACGGACATTATCATCCATCAATCAGAGTGGGAGAAACCCAGTTTTTCCTTACCCAGCTTATATCCAGACTGGTTTTCTCCGGAAACAGTTCAGTTAAAGGATACCCGAAATGAAGATTTTAAACTTTCATTGCCCCTCGTTCAATCCGGTGAAATTGAATTAGTGCATACCCCGGGCCACACTACCGGCCATTGTTCTGTTCTCATCAAAACCTCCGGAATGCATTACCTGATTGCGGGAGATGTGACCTATAATCAGTATCAGCTGGAAAACAACATTAACGCAGGAGCACATCAGAGTTTTAAGCTGTCCCAGGCCACCTGCCAGGCCATTAAAAGCTACGCTTCAAAAAATAAGCTTGTCTATCTTCCATCGCATGATAAGCTTGTGTGGGAACGATTACAACATGATCAGTTCTTAAAAATAAAGTAAAGGTCATTCACACAGTCCGGAGAATGGTTCCCACAGGTTCCGGTTTCTTAACTATCTTAGTTATAGTGTTCAGGCGTGTAGCTCCGAAAAGCCCCGCGCTTTATAGCCGGAGCCGTTGTTTAGAGCTTTTACCTGAATTATACCATGAATCAGAATACGTATTATATACAACCAGGATGAGCTGGTTGATTAAAGGGTTTAAAGGGTTTAAAAAGGAGGGTTTTTGGATAAATACCTGCAAGTTTGAAATACAAAAGAATAGATAGTAAACCTGCCCCCATTAATATGGTTTAAGGAACCAGCGGCAAGGTTTTAAGCTTAACAGGGCCTTGTTTTGGTAAAGAGAATGTGCCCGAAAAGCGCCACAAGTATATACGCACCATTGATACTAACCCGAAACAGTATGAGAGTTTTTCCTGCAGATAAATTACAAGTGAATCACAAAAAGCTTGCACAAATAAAGCATTCTATAGACTCAACCCTCCGCTTAATTACGTTCAGCAGGCAACACCATGCTGATGATCTTCTCAATGCCTATATAACCAAAACAACTACACTGAAAGAGTTATTAAGCATTAAGAATGCCCAAATGGAAGCCGAAAATAAAGAAGATGCGGAGCTATATACTCAGCTTCTCAAATCGTCTCTCGATTTTATTACCAATGAAATACTCACAGATGTGCAGTTCCGTTCCGAACTACAGCTATTTCAGTTGTTCCGTTTAATCTCCCCTGATTCTCATTGTAAACACCCTAATAAGTACCGGCAAAATGATGTTCAGATAGGTAGTTATATGTGCCCTGGCCCTGCCCGTATTCCCGCCCTGGTGTCTGATTTGTTCCACCAAATGAAAAGCGTGGAAAACCCAATAATCAGGGCCATTTACTTTCATCATGAACTAATCCGGATCCATCCTTTTGTAGATGGGAACGGCAGAACAACCAGAATGGCTAAAAACTGGATGTTGATGTACAAATTGTGTCCTCCGATTTTTATATCCGATTCAAAGGAAAAGAAAGAGTATGTGGAAGCCCTGGAGAGAAGTTTTCTGTACTTAAATAAAGGCCGCTATGAATGGAATAAGCATTTGGAACTTTTTTTTGAACAGGAATTAGACCGGCTTATTCAAAATGCTGCTGATGTATATGATACAGTTTCAAACGAAGGGAATAAGCGAAATGAATAAAATGTACGGCTCAGCAACAAACCTAAACTCCAATGCGACCCACCGTACCTAACCAGCAAACCGCTGACACTCCGTGCTTTTAAATTATTTACCCCGCTTTTACATTAATTTACACTACTTAAAACCCTTTAAAAGCCGCCCCACCTACTTTTGAGCCAAACCCTTACACGCCACTCTATGAAAAGGCTTTTTAAATATCTTACACTTTCCATCTTCATTACAGTTACCTCCTGTCGCGGGCAAAATCAAAACAATACCCGCACGGATACGGTATCTCCTAAGGCTGATCCGGATGACAGGTCAAACAACTCTCCGCCTGCCCAACCGCTTATTGGTTCTGTGAGTTTTCAGGATCCTTCCATTCAGATCAGCCCTTTTGTGCGGAGGATATGGCAGGACCGCCAGGGCAACTTTTGGTTTGGAACCAATGGCGATGGCGTAATCCGCTACAATGGCGACTCTCTTACTTATTTCTCCTTTGAGCAGGGTTTTAACGGACTGGCAGTAAGAGCTATATTGGAAGACCAGCAAGGCAATATCTGGTTTGGCACGGAAGCGGGGATAAGCCGCTATACTCCTCCTGCTGCAAGTGGAAAAACTACCGGAAATTTTACCAATTACACCCAGGCTGATGGCCTTATTCATAATGATGTGTGGAGTATGATAACAGACCGTAAGGGGATAATATGGATAGGTACCCTGCAGGGGGTAAGTCGCTTCAACGGTAAAACCTTTACCACCTTTGATCTTCCGGAAACCAAACCCGATTACTCCCGGGGCGTTACAAGCGCCCGTATTGCACACAGCATTATGGAGGACAGCCGGGGAAGAATTTGGTTTGGCACCAATGGCGGAGCTTATATTTATGACCCTTTGTTGGGGCCAGATTCACTGCTTAACCTATCGGTAAAGGATGGCCTTTGCCACAATACCGTCAACTCCATTCTGGAAGATGATGAGGGCAATTTCTGGTTTGCCACTCACCATAACGGAGTATGCCGCTGGAACGGGAAATCATTTACCCATTTTACCCCAGAAGATGGTGTTCATGGCACCGAAGCATGGTCGCTTTTAAAAGATCAGGATGGCAACATCTGGTTCCCTACCGAAGGTTTCGGAATATTCCGCTACAATTCTTCTCACACAGCTGAAACCAATGAGGAAGTTTTTACCAATTTCGGGGAGTCAGATGGCCTGATCAGTAAGGCGATACAATGTATTTTTCAGGATAAGGAAGGGAGGATCTGGTGCGGGGGCTGGTTGGGTCTTTACCGTTATGACCCATCCTCTACCGCGTCATCAGCCTTACCTTTTGTTAACCTTACTAAAAACGTCCCGTGGAATTAATTAAGACCCTCTCTTTAATACACCAAAAGGCCAGCCTGTACAGGCTGGCCTTTTTACTCCATATAATCTGTTCTTTAATTAAAAGCGTTAGCCGTCAGACGTTTGGCAGAAGAAGTTTGCTGAGGGTAAACGAGGTCAAAGCGGTCCAGTTTCATCACCTTATCCCATGCAGCTATAAAATCATTAACAAACTTTTCCTCTGCACTGGCGTATACCTCAGCCAGAGCTCTCAGCTCTGAATTGGAGCCAAAGATCAGATCTGCACGGGTAGCGGTATATTTCACATCTCCGCTGGTCCTGTCCGTTCCTTTAAAATTTTCCTTCGTGTCATCTGCCGCCTTCCACTCGGTACTCATATCCAGAAGGTGCACAAAGAAATCATTGTTCAGCTCATCCTTGCTATTTGAGAAAACACCGTGTTCGGAGCCATTGTAGTTCGTATTCAGGCTGCGCATGCCTCCTACCAGTACGGTCATCTCAGGAGCCGTTAACGTAAGCAACTGTGCTTTGTCTATCAGCAGTTCTTCAGTAGAAATAGTGTACTGTGTTTTCAGGTAATTACGAAAGCCATCCGCCATAGGCTCCAATAAGGCAAAAGACTCTACATCGGTTTGCTCCTGGCTGGCATCCATACGTCCGGGTGTAAAGGGAACTTTTACGGTATAACCCGCCTTAGCGGCAGCTTTCTCCACTCCGGCTGCTCCGGCCAAAACAATAAGGTCGGCCATTGAAACCTTTCTATCTCCGGGTTTAGCATTAAAATCAGTTTGTATTTGCTCCAATAAGGTAAGTACCCTGGCCAGTTGCTTAGGGTTATTCACCTCCCAGTCTTTTTGAGGAGACAGACGGATACGAGCCCCGTTGGCACCACCCCTGCGGTCTGATCCGCGGTAGGTAGAAGCCGAGGCCCAGGCCGTGCTTACCATTTCGCTAACAGACAATCCGGAACTTAATATTTCAGACTTCAGACCGGCAATATCCTGCGCATTGATCAACGGATGATCTACAGCCGGAATCGGATCCTGCCAGATAAGGTCTTCGGCAGGAGCCTCCGGCCCCAGGTAAGTAGTATTAGGTCCCATATCTCTGTGGGTTAACTTAAACCAGGCCCGGGCAAATGCTTCATCAAACAGTTCAGGATTTTCATAAAACTTCCGGGAAATTTTCTCAAAACCGGGATCCATACGCAAGGACAGGTCGGTGGTAAACATACCCGGTTTATGCTGTTTGTTTTTATCAAAAGCATCCGGAACCATCATTTTGGCTTCACCTTTGGGTGTCCATTGGTGTCCTCCGGCCGGGCTTTTGGTCAGCTCCCATTCGTTTTCAAAAAGGTTGAAAAAGAACATCTGGCTCCAACGGGTAGGCGTGGCTGTCCAGGTTACTTCCAGGCCTGAGGTAATAGCGTCAGCCCCCTTACCCGATTTGTATGAATTCTTCCAGCCAAAACCCTGCTCTTCAATATCAGCAGCTTCCGGTTCTGCACCCACGTTAGAGGCCGGGCCGGCTCCGTGTGCCTTACCAAGAGTATGCCCTCCGGCAATTAAAGCCACCGTTTCCTCATCGTTCATCCCCATCCGGCCAAATGTGGCGCGGATATCTTTGGCGGCTAAAAGAGGATCCGGGTTTCCATCAGGTCCTTCCGGATTCACATAGATCAGGCCCATTTGCACAGCAGCCAGGGGATTTTCCAGCTTACGATCTCCTGAGTAGCGCTCGTCATCTTCAAGCCATTTTCTCTCAGACCCCCAGTATACGTCCATGGCAGGTTCCCACACATCTTCACGGCCTCCGGCAAAACCAAAGGTTTTAAATCCCATATCTTCCAGGGCCACATTGCCGGTAAGCACCATAAGGTCTGCCCAGGAAATTTTATTCCCATATTTCTGTTTGATGGGCCAGATAAGGCGTCTGGCTTTATCCAGGTTGGCATTATCCGGCCAGCTGTTGAGGGGTGCAAAGCGCTGTTGGCCGGAGCGCGACCCTCCCCTGCCATCTGCGGTACGGTAGGTACCTGCACTATGCCAGGCCATACGGATAAACAGGCCTCCGTAATGACCAAAGTCTGCCGGCCACCAATCCTGAGAATCCGTAAGTACTTTTCGGATATCACTCTTCAGGGAGTCGTAATCCAGGCTATTGAACTCCTGAATATAATCGAAGTTTTCTGCCATGGGATCGGAAAGGGAAGAGTTCTGACGAAGAATAGCCAGGTTCAACCGGTTAGGCCACCAATCACTGTTAGTAGTAGCTTTCATATTAGAACGGCTTTTCATCGTGGCTCCGGAAGAGCCATCGGCCTCTGCTGTTTCCTTTTTATAACTTTCATTACACCCGGAGAATAGAGTAGTAAGGATCAATAATCCACTGAATAATATAGTTTTTTTCATGTGCCTGTTTATTTTGATTGATGACAAGTTCCTTACAAAAGTATTTTTTTGGAACACATTATATAGTTATTATCAATCAATTTTATATTCAAATCATTATTGTCTATTTTTATAATCATAGTAAACCAGCCATTAAAAGATTGCACTCAAATGCACTAAATCCAGCTGAAGCTCAAGCCCGGGCTGAGACAAGGTATACATACGTTACTGATATTACAGGCTGGCCTATACACAACAGGAAGTCATGGCTTAGGTCTGAAAAAAGAAAAGCTCCGGCAGAACTACCGGAGCTTTTCCAAATATTAAGTAAGGGGACACACCCAAACATTTGATCTTAGAAAATAATAAATGCTTCAAGGATGGAGTTGCCGGCCTCGGCACGTACATATACCGTGGAACCACCCGTATAATTGGCGGCATCATATTTATAAGTACCATCGCATTTTTCGGCAAAGGCATAATAGTAACCTACCACATCTGATATGACTTCCTCCAGGGCCGTTTGGTTGCATGCTGCACTCTCATTTTGGTCAGGCTGACCGGGAGCCGCAATAGATACCCGGTTGGTGGAGGCCATCATAGCTGCTGCCGAAGGTTGAAAGTGAGTATTCATGTAATTTTCCACATATTCTGAAGCCGTTTCATTTTCAGCTTTGCGAAGTTCCGCCTCTTTCATCATACGGCCCAGGCTTTCCTGGTCAAGGATCTCACCGCTTACAATGGTCGCTACATTTTTGTGGAAATAAGTTCCATTTAAACGCGCATCAGGAGTAGCAGTTTCATTAGCATTAAGGGAGTCACCTGCGGTAAATGCGAAAATGGCCACGCTGATGCAGAGTATTAAGACTGTTTTCAAAGCGGCAGAAATTTGTTTCTGTTTCATAACTGTTGGTTTAAAAATTAAAATTAGAGTGATATTTAAGTGAGAGGTTTCAATAAATCTTTGATCGTTTTTAAACCCGTGGTCTATCTATCAGGCACTATTATTCATTTTAAGGCTGCGTAATAAAAATCAGACCTTTTGGTATTTCACTTTGATGATCAATCATTTAAAATAATAAATTACAGTAAGTGTTAAAAAAACACTTAGCTAAATATACTAAAATGAAAATAAAATCCTACACCTGAAAGAGGAGCTAATGCTATTTGTCAGGGATAGGTCCGGACAACTCCCAGCAGGATCAGGCTTTCCAAAGCATGCAACATAAACTCCGGCATGGGTGAGCCGGATAAATAGGTACTGATTGCTTCCCCGGCTTCCTGGTTTTGGCGTATTGCAGCCAGTAAAGTTTTAAAATTGATCTCCGGTAATCGTTCTTTAAAGAGGTTTTGCTGATGCTCATCAAGTGAGCTATCAACCTTGAGCTTAGCCCCCGGATGAACCGTAAAATGGCTGATTTCCCTGGGCCATAAATTTCGGTTATACCAGAACGGCTGCTGAGCGAATCGTTTTTCCTGGCTGTAAAAATCTTTTCGGGCACTTAAGTACTCCTCGAATTGCCTCTGTACTTCTCCATCGTATTCACGCAATGCATTCAATTTTCCCTTATGCCATTCATCCAGCTTTTGTGCGGCCAAAGCACCCATTTTAAAACCTTTTATAATACCTGCCGAAGAAAGCGGGTCATAACTCTGAGCTGCATCGCCCGTAGCTAGCCAATCTTCCCCATAGGTTCGGTTTAAACACATGGAATGGGCCGATTGTACTGTTACTTTTCCAGCCGGATCTTTTCCGAAAAGTCTTTTTTGAGTATGCCGGCTGGCAGCCAGTTGCTTTTGCCAAAAAGCCTCCGTTTGTAATCCGCTACCCGTCAGTATCCGGGCGTCCGTCATGAATGTTCCCACCCATTCTCCGGCAGCCAGTTGCACGCTGTACCACCATCCTTCGGCTACTGACTCCACCAGTAAACCATTTTCATTAAACGGCTCTTCGGATAAGGGTTTTAAGCAAGCACTGATACCAATCAGATGATCTTTTACCTCTTTAAATACCTGCTTATCCGGTTTAAACTTACTGTTCCGGCCGCTGGCATCCACTATAAAATCCACTATCCGTGCCCCATCCTCAAGGTGGAACTTCCAGCCTTTATTTATACGTTCTGTTTTTAATACCCGCGTACCGGTTTTTACTTCCACACCACTGGCTTTAGCATAAAGCATCAAAGCCCGGTCAAAATCAGGACGGGTTAAAACAAAACCGTTTCCAAAAGGATTAAAGATGGATTCATTCTCATGCAAATCATTACTTCCCCATGCATTAATAACCTGTGCACAAGGCCGGCTGTTTTCAAGTAGTATTTTCTCCGGTATGCCCAGCTTACGGAATTCATGAAGAGCCTCGGCTGCCAGGTGTTCTCCCACTCTGGGGCGCGTATAAACCAAAGCCTCAATCAATAAAACATTGTAAGCCCGTGCTTTAAGATGAAGTGCAGCAAACAGGCCGGCCGGTCCGCCACCTATAATTCCAATGGTCATAATTCCCTAAATCAAAATAAGTACGCATTCAATACGATAAAGCTACTAGTTACATAAAACAATTCCTGACAAAGTATTAAATCCTTACATTTAAGGAGTTTACAAATTTAACTTTCTATGTAGTAAGCATAACTTCAAACCAAAAATCATGAATCAACCAAACAAACCATTCCGAACCTCAAGAAGGTTCATTATCTCCTGCATGGCCATAGGTGTCTGCGGGATATTTATCCTTACAGCGGCCACGTATCAGTTTCCAAAAACCGGTGCTAAAGAATCCCCGGTGGTTCAGGACGTATCCTCTTTCAATTATTTCCCTGCGGATGCTTATAAGGTTCCGCATGACCTTGACAGCACCAGTGATCAGGTGGAATTGTCCCGTTTTGCGTGGCAGGAGTTCATCGCCCTTAACTGGCCTTCCAATTACACCTCCGCTTCCCCCATCCGGGGAACCGCAGATCAAACCAAATCGGTTGCTGACTTCCTCAACGGGTCTGCCAATTATCCACTGGTTTGGCAAACTTACAAGCACCGTGTGGAAATATACCCTGAAGACACCTCCAGTTACAATACAAGTTTTGACTCGCCCCCACAATACTTCTACCAGGTGGACGGGCAATCTTCCATTCAAAAGCTGGGTGACCCTACCGCTCCACCCCTGCATACCCTGAGCACTGTTTTCAACAACCTGGATGAAACCTCAGAAATTGATCTTTGTACCGTATTTGTAGATGGCGACCCCAACGCCCCGGGAGCAAGCAGCCACTCTAACCCACATACAGCAAGTGGTTTACCCGGTGCACCCCGCAGAATGATCTATGAAGCTAAAGCCAATCGCCAGATGTTTGATTACGTGGTTCAAAACCACCTGTATGATACCCTAACCCGTGGCAGACGCATTGCTCAGACCAACGCAGCAGTAGTAAATAATGGTGCAGGTGCAACCTACCCCTGCCCGGACCCTAATCAAATATGTTTTCCCTTCGGGCAAACAGGAGCAGCAGAAGGTTCTATAGAAATCAAAGCTACCTGGAGGCAACTGACGCTTGATGAATACAACAGCGGAAGGTATCTTACCGCACCGGTTCTGTACTACCGTAAAGCAGCAGTTCCAGGTGGCGCAAGTGGTGATAGTGCCATCTATTATGACATTGTAGCCGCACAACCTACCACCACATCGCTACCTTACGGACTGGTTGGTTTACATATCATTCATAAAACTCAAAACTTCCCCAGCTATGTGTTTGCCACTTTTGAACAAGTAGATAACCTGGACACTACACAAGCCTATAACTCATTATTTTATTACAACCGTAACTCCAACCCCAGTGTAAACCCCGGAAAGCAATACGCTTACCGCTATGCCAAAATACTGGCTGGCACCAGGCAGGTAAATGGAGAAGTACAAAGCCAGATCCGCTCCCTTGACCCCAACTCCGTATGGCAGTATTATAAGCTCATTGGCGTGCAGGGCAGGCCAGAGAATAGTGATTTGAATAACGATTATTTCCTGGCCAACGTTGTTACCGAAACCAATGAAGTGCTTCGCGATTTTTCAGGTACGCTGGACAATGACAATGGCACTTTTGACCCAACCGCCACCAACCTTTACAAAAGAAAAATACCTTATGTACAAGGTGGATGTAAGGGCTGCCACGCCAATGCTCAGGATGCCGACTTCAGCTTTATAACCAAAAATGCTCCCTTTGATGGTACTCCCGATGTGATAAACCAGCCTTTGCTTAAACAGCCCCTCAACTAAATCAACCAATAATTCTACACTATCATGTCAATTCAACAAGTAAAGTACATCAAAGTGCACCCTGGCATAGGTATGGCCAGAGTGGGCAATAGCAACGACTATTTTATCGGTCCCGAGGCTCCCGGATCTGTTCCTAATATGGATCTTCCCTATAAAGATTCCTCTGGCCTGATAAAACCACAGGCAGCGCGTTTCAGAGTATACGGATACGATGAAAACGATAACATTGTAATGGAAATCACGCATGACCCTGACAATGGGGTAAGCCTGGAGTGGGATGTGCATATGCGGAACCTGAAAGCGGCTAATTATGCGTTTCAGGGTAAATATGTATTTGATCCCACCCAATTGAGAAACCCGGGTGTTCAGGCTGACCTGCCCCCCGACCAAAGATCAAAACTGATCATTGATCCGGGTTCTAAATCCATTAGCGGCATTAGCCAAAATCAGGAAAATGCCAAACAACTTGACGGAGGAACTATATTTGACGGTATCGGCAATGCAGACATTCCTAAAAGCCTTATAAATAAAGGAGAAGCAGGCAATATATCCGTTACTTATCAACCCAGGGAAGTAAGCCTGGGCAGATTGGAAACTGATGATTCCGGCCGTCTTATTATTGTGGGTGGCAAAGGTGAAGCGGGTTGCCTTACCGATCCTCCGGTACTTATTCAAAAGGGTGTTAGTGAAATTAACAACACTCCCAATCATGACCCTACCTCCAATGGGAATTCATATTTCAACAATCCCGGTTGGTTTGATGATACAGCCGGAGGCAGCGTAAATGCCACGGTTACCATACAAGGTCAGTCAAAGCCTCTTTCCACCGACAATCAACCAGCACAACGGGGCTGGATAGCGGTAGCTCCCCCTAAGTATGTGCCCAGCTTGAACAATGTGGTTTCTCTGCTGGATCTTCAACTGGATCTTTTTCCAGAACAGGATCCCGTATCCGGCACTTTGGCTTTTGCTGCTATAGATGCTAATGGTGCGCCTAATTTTTCCGAAGGGACAGAGGCTAATTTTGCTCCTCTTTCCGGCATAAGTAATACAGCTGGCTCGGCCCCCTCCCTGGCTAGCTTCAGTGGTAAACAATATTACGCTTATCTGGATGAGAATATGAACGCCTCATTAGCCAGTTCAACCGATGGAACTACCTGGACCAATGTGCCTTTATCCAGCGCTCCGGCTACAGACCACGCCCCATCCTTATGCGTATTCAATGGCTTATTAACCTATGTTATAGTTGATTCTCACGGCTATATCTCACTGGGCGTATCTTCAGACGGTTCGGCTTTTACCTTCACGTCCACCACAGCTGGCGGAGGTGTGCAAGCTATTGCCTCGCAATCCGCTGCATCGGCATGTGCCTATAATGGTAGTCTGTACATTGCTTTTATCAGCCAAAGTGGCGATCCGGTAATTGCATTACAAGACTCTGACAACGCGCAAGTACTCACATTTTACCAGCCTGAAAGCCCGACCACAAGTGCCGTTGCCCCGGCAATCTGTCATTTCTTTGGTCAATTGTATTATGCCTTTACCGGTGTAGATAATAAGTGCTACATAGGCTCATACAACAATTACTCACCCAAGCCGGCCACTCCGGATTTTAAATTCAACTTTACAGCGGTAGGCGGATCAACTACTACCAGTAAAGCTCCGGCCATTTCCTCATCGCACGGCAAACTGTATTACGCAGTAATTAACTCCGATTCCGGCATTTCACTGGCGGTGGGCAAGCCCGGTTTTACAGACCTTAGCTTTTCGCCTTTTGGTTCTATAACCAGCAGTTATGCACCAGCCGTGGCTAATTTCAGCGCCATTACTTTTTACCGGGATATTTACCCGGTTTTAAGAACCGTTACGGATTATGCCTGGGTAAACGAACCGGCTTTTACCGGCCACGCACCGGGCAGCATGGGTGATTTCCTAAGAGCCAATGCACTTCCCGGTTATGCAAACCCCAATACTGAGAATAATCAATACCGCATATTTGTATACCGTGCTATTCGCCCGGCTGAAACCCTTACACCTGAAGTACCACCGCCCCCGGCCGCTATTCCTGCTGGGGCTGTGCCTGACGGTGGAACCCAGCAATCGGGTCGCTTAATGCCACACCTGTTTGGAGACGGAGGTTCTGATACTGAGAACAACTTCAATGGTACCAACCATCCCAACCAATGGCTAAGCCTTACACCCCACCAGTTATGGAAATTCCAGAAATGGGTAAATGGTGATTTTACAGCTGGTGAAGAACCTACGGTTACGCCTGTTGATCAACTCCCTGTGGCCGAACAACCTGCTGCACTTGACTTTAGTGCACTTGAACCAACGGTGGGCGGGGGCTTTCATCCTGGAATTGAATTGACCTATTACATGAAAATACCCGGCTTTTTTGCCGCTCCATTCCGTTTTGCAGACGCTATCACCGATGATTCGGGTAATACCGTAGGACCTATTTCACCAGGATCTGTTGCGGCTTATATGTCCATTCCCTGGCAAGGCGATTTTTGGTCTTGCAACATTTCGTGGTGGGCCGCTATGCGCCCCGATATTGTAGTGAGTACCCGTGGGAATAACCCTCCACAGCTCAGCCACCAGCCCTGGTTCCGTGGCGAAGCGATAGGTATTCCTCCCAATGCTGATTCCATTCCCGGATACGAAGGTGGTTATGAGCACATGGCCCGGTATTGGTCCTATTTTGGGTTTGTAGTTCCCAATGGAAATACAGATTCAGGAATGATTGAGATGCAGGAAACAGAACGGGCAGCCTGTTTAGATGATGACACGGCTCCCTGCGCCTCGGTTAACCCGGATGCTTCGGCTTTCAGGTATCAATTAGGGGTAGCACAAGCAGCTACTCCTTCCACAGGAAGTTTTCCCAACGTATTCTATTCCAATGACGTAATGGTTTCGTTACCGGCCGGAGTACAGGTAACACTGGCCGGAAGTGAGGCCTGTAGCGGGGATGTATATGTGGACGATAAATGCGTGATAAAGGTAAACGATACGGAGGTCTACTCTTTTGATTTCAGCCATGGCAATAGTGGTACTATCACGCCTTCTGCTCCTATAGATATTACCACTTATTTAGAACGTTATTTAGGCACAACGGTAAGGATTACCATTGAATATGTAGATCTATACCCTGGCTCTAAAGGCGGTTCAGCATTCTGGCTGTGCTTTGAATAAACAGCCTGAAGTATAAAATCAAACCGGTACAGAGCTTGTTTTCTGTACCGGTTTTTTAGTTTCAGACGTTCAAAAACCAGGCTCTGCAACGGATATTTTAAGTTCGTACTTTTAAAAAATTTGTAATCCATTGATCAAAACACTGAACCAAACCCCTTCGGGTACATTATACCGGGCGTTTCAGGAAGCGTTCAGGGACTATCCGCTTCAATTATCATTTGAAGAATTCAAGACGATGCTCCACCGCAGGGGCTATACTCCTGAACTTTCTTTTGGCTGGTTTGAAAATGATCGCATACTGGCATTTATCCTGAATGGTACCGGAATGTATAAGGGTTTACGCACGGTTTATGACACTGGTACTGGCACTGTAGAAAGCCATCGTGGCAAAGGTTATGCTTCCGCTATGCTCAGGCATATTATTCCACTATTGCAAAAACAAGGGTTTCAGCAATACCTGTTGGAAGTGCTTCAGGAAAATACCAAAGCCGTTTCCCTCTATAAAAAGCAAGGTTTTGGTGTGAGCAGGGCGCTCAACTATTTCAGTCAGCTTAATCACCTGATCCAAAACCGCGAAACGTCTTCCCTCTTTGAGATCAGGTCCATTTCCATACCTGACTCTCACCTCATTCAAAAATTTCACGACTTTGAGCCCGCCTGGCAAAATCGTCATGAAGCTGTTGATCAACCCAAAGCAGGTGCTTTCAGAGCTTTTGGTGCTTTCCTTAATGAAACTTTAAGGGGTTATTGCATTCTGGATACTGTTTCAGGTGATCTGGCTCAGTTAGCAGTGCATCCGGGTTTCAGAAGGAAGGGAGCCGCTACTTTATTGATGCAAGCGGTTCTTAATTGCAACCAACATATTACTCTCAAAGTCCTCAATACCGATAGCAGGTGTGCTTCTATTACACATTTTTTGACTTCGCTGAATATTCCCCTGCGGGCTAAGCAATATGAAATGACTCTGAGCTTGTGAAAAGAATAAGATGCTTTATGTGGTAAAGCTTACTCAGGTGTTCCGTGTATTCCATTCTGGTTTTAGAATTAGCTCTTTTTAAAGCATTCTGCTACATTTATAAACTCTAAAAAATAAACGCGCCCTAAATTTTTGTGCATGAGCTTCAGAATAAACTCTTTTGACGAATACCAGGAACAATATCAAAAAAGTGTAGATGACCCCGAAGGCTTCTGGGCCGGGATTGCCAGCCATTATCACTGGCAAAAAAAGTGGGATACTACACTGGAGTGGGAGTTTAAAACACCATCTGTCAAATGGTTTCAGGGTGGAGTGCTGAACATTACTGAAAACTGCCTGGACCGTCATTTGGAAAAGCGGGGTAATAAACTGGCACTTATATGGGAACCTAATGATCCCAAGGAAAGGTACGTGCGCCTTACCTATCGTGAACTCCACGAGGAAGTATGTAAATACGCTAATGTGCTCAAAAAACACGGTGCGCGGAAAGGAGACCGCATTGCATTGTATATGCCTATGATCCCGGATCTTGCCATTGCTGTTTTAGCCTGTGCCCGCATAGGTGCTGTACACTCGGTGGTATTTGCCGGGTTTTCAGCCACTGCACTGGCCGACCGTATTAATGATTCCAGTTGTAAAATGGTGCTTACCGCAGATGGTTTATACCGTGGCACCAAGGAAATACCGGTAAAAGCGGTGGTGGACGAAGCCCTGAAGCAGTGTGAGAGTGTGGAAAAAGTAATTGTAAGTGAACGCACCCAATGGAGTGTAAAAATGCAGGAAGGGCGGGACGTTTGGCTGCATGAGGAAATGCAGAATGTAAACACGGACTGCCCGGCAGAACCCATGGATGCAGAAGACCTGCTGTTTATTCTGTATACTTCCGGAAGCACCGGCAAACCCAAGGGAGTGGTGCATACCTGTGGCGGTTACATGGTATATGCCGGCTATAGTTTTGCCAATGTATTTCAATACGATGAGAGTGATGTTTACTGGTGTACAGCTGATATTGGCTGGATAACAGGCCACACCTACATTGTATACGGGCCTTTGCTGAATGGCGCCACTACGGTAATGTTTGAAGGTGTACCTACTTACCCCGGCCCCGGTAGATTCTGGCAGGTATGTGATAAGCATAACGTAAACCAGTTTTACACCGCGCCTACTGCCATCCGTGCACTCATGACCCACGGTGAGGATCATGTACTCAGCTACGGTTTATATTCCTTAAAAGTTTTAGGAAGTGTGGGCGAACCCATTAATCAGGAAGCCTGGGAATGGTATCACATTCATGTAGGCAAGGAAAAATCACCAGTGGTGGATACTTGGTGGCAAACCGAAACCGGGGGTATTATGATCTCAGGCCTGGGAAAACACTCACCTATGAAACCCGCTCACGCAGGCTATCCGCTTCCGGGTATACAACCCGTTCTGCTGGACCAGGAGGGAAAAGAAATTACTGAAAATGGTGTAGAGGGTTACTTGGCCATTAAGTATCCCTGGCCCAGTATTCTTCGCACCACCTATGGTGATCATGAACGTTGCCGAAACACCTATTTTTCGCATTATGAAGGGTACTACTTTACCGGAGATGGTGCTAAACGCGATGAGAACGGCATGTACCGCATCATTGGCAGGGTAGACGATGTTATTAATGTAAGCGGCCACCGTTTTGGCACAGCAGAAATTGAGAACGCCATCAATTCTCTGGACGATATTGTAGCCGAAAGTGCTGTGGTAGGTTACCCGCATGAGGTAAAAGGACAGGCCATCTACGCATATGTGATAACCAATAAGCAGGTGAACAACCCTGAAAAGGTACGTGCCGAAATTGTAGAAGCCGTGGTTAAAGAGATTGGCAGAATTGCCAAACCGGAAAAAATTCAGTTTGTAAGCGGCTTGCCCAAAACACGCTCCGGAAAGATCATGCGCAGGATATTGCGGAAAGTTGCAGAAGGGGATACCTCGAACCTGGGGGACACCTCAACCTTGCTAGACCCGGAGGTTGTGGAAGAAATAAAACAGGGGGCATTATAAACCCTATTCTCAGTTGATAGCTTCGGGTAATAGTTAGCAGAGCCCTCTTTAATTATTTAACATTTGGGAATGGCTATTTACGTATAGATTTGTAGATATGTGAACGTTCACATCTCTACCTTTAAAGTGCTTTATAGCCTTTATTTCCCTAAAAGTGAAAGCCCCTTCCCGGGGGCTTTTTTCATGAGGCGGTATACACTTTTTCGAGGAATACTCTGGACAATGCTAAAAGTCCAAATGCCACCCAGGGCATTACCATAGCCGAAGCCGGGTCTCCATTTGAAAAATGTACGATAAAGGCCGAAATAAAAGTAATACCAAAGCCAGCATAGGCCCACTCCTTTACTATTTTAGGCCAGGCCGGGATAAGTAAAACCACCACTCCCAGTATTTTCGCTATCGCAAGCTCAACCCTGAAGGCGTCCGAAAACCCCATTTGTTCAAAACCCTCCTTAACCTCTTCACTGGTAAAGTAGGCAGTGGCACTGAACAGCATCATAAGCGATAAAAGACCGGTACTGACCCAAAAGATTATTTTGTTTTTCATCATTTTAATTTTGGGCAAACCTAGCGGCTCCGGCTATACTTTGATAAGAACTATACTTTTATATAGCACTTACTCTTTGTATAGTTCAGCGTATAAGCTCACTTTTGTGATATGAAAGAGGTTCACAATCCAAGCGAATGTCAGAGCAAGATGGTACTTCCTGTGCAGGATGCCCTGGACATATTAAGTGGTAAATGGAAAATACCCATCATTGGTGCTTTATTCTTCGGCACCAAGCGTTTTTCTGAAATATCGAGAAATGTACCGGGCATTACCGATCGAATGTTATCCAAAGAGTTACGTAACCTTGAAGTAAATCACCTCGTAAAAAGAACAGTGCATGACACCTTTCCCGTAACGGTAGAGTATTCCATTACGGAATACGGGAAAACACTCAAGGAAGTAATGGAATCATTACGCAACTGGGGCATGACCCATCGCGAACGGATCAAACAGGATTTTTCTTCCTGAGCAGAATCACCACACTCCTGCACAAGCCCTTTTCTCGAGTTTAGGAATTCGGAGCCAAAGGATGATACGTTCATCTTTGAGCTCAGTTTTATTTTCGGCAAGTTCATCTAAAAACTGCTTTTAAAAAACGGCAGGCAATTTCACTAATTCATTTCTGCTCTCTACATTTGATTTACCTAACATAGAGTTATGAAAAGAACGGTCATCACCGGAACCGGGAGCTACATACCGGAAATGGTGCAGCGCAACAGCGATTTTTTGAATCATCGTTTTTTCACCGGGAATCAGGAACTGATTGACACACCCTCTTCTGAGATCACCGAAAAGTTCCAGAACATCACTGGTATTAAGGAACGCAGATATGTTACCGAAAACCTGCACACCTCGGATATTGGTTTCATTGCAGCACGCAGGGCCATTGAAGATTCGGGTATTGATCCTGAAACCATAGACCAGATCATTTTTGCCCATAATTTTGGAGACGTGCGCAAGCATACCATCCAGACTGATATTTTACCTGCGCTGGCTTCCCGCGTAAAACATCAGCTGGGTATAAAAAACCCCTACTGCATCCCTTATGATATCCTTTTCGGATGCCCGGGATGGGTGCAGGGTGTAATTCAGGCAGATGCCTACTTTAAAGCAGAGACTGCAAAAACAGCTCTGGTGATAGGGGCTGAAACTCTTTCCAGGGTTTTGGATGGGTATGATCGTGATAGTATGATCTTTTCGGATGGTGCGGGGGCTTCAATAGTTCAGTTGCAGGAAAGCGACTCAGATCGCGGAATACTTTCAACCGCTGCCATGTCACACACCGCTGAGGAAGTAGATTACCTCCACCTCGGCAAATCCAATTTCCCGGAGTCTGATCCGCGTATTCGATACATTAAAATGAATGGCCGGAAAGTATATGAGTATGCCCTGAGCCAGGTACCCCAGGCCATGAAATCCTGTTTGGACAAGGCGGATATTGATATCAATGATATAACCAAAATTTTTATTCATCAGGCTAATGAAAAGCTGGATGAAGGGGTTATCAAACGCCTATACCGCCTCTATAACATCAAAGAGATCCCCGCGCATATTATGCCGATGAGTGTGCATGAATTAGGCAACAGCTCGGTAGCTACCATACCCACCCTTTTTGACCGTGTACGCAAGGGTAAGCTGAAAGGACATACTGTGAATGAAGGGGATATACTCTTGTTTGCCTCTGTAGGGTCTGGTATGAATATTAACGCCTTTTGCTACCGCGCCTGAAGTTTCAGATATTAAAGAATTCCCGTAAAGCTGAAGAGTAGGTAACTCCTGAACTGACCTCAACTTTATTGCCCATGGTAAAAACAAAGCGGCCTTTAAAGCCCTTGCTGATCTTTAAAATATGATCGGTATTAATGATGCAGGCACGGTGGATTTGTACAAAAGGATGGCCCAGTTGTTTTATCAATGTGGTTAAACTGTGATGCGTAAGATGTTTTTTACCACTTACATCCTGAATGTATACGTATTTATCTTCTGCCCATAAATGGGTGATATCATGTATGCGCACCAACCGGATAGTATCGCCCACTTTCACACTTAGCGTACTTGGTTTTTGAGGCTTTTGAACCGTGTCCAGTAATTTTTGAAGTTGCGTATTCCAGTGCGTTTCGGAAACCTGGGTTTTCCGCAAACCTTTTAATTTCTCCACAGCCTTATGCAAACGATCTTTTTCGATGGGTTTAAGCAGGTAGTCCACTGAGTTTTCCGCAAATGCCTGTAATGCGAATTGATCATAAGCCGTGGTAAAAATGATCAACGGACAATGGGAAAGTTGCCGCAACATTTCAAAGCCATTGTATACCGGTATTTCAATATCCAGAAAAATAAGATCAGGTTGCAAGGCTTGTATTTTGTGCAAACCTTCTTCCCCATCACCCGCCTCTCCAATCAGTTTAATTTCAGCCTTATCCTGCAACAAAAGCTTTAACCTGTCACGGGCTGGTTTTTCGTCTTCAATAATAAGTGTATTATAGCTTTCCGGCATCGGCTTGTTTTTTCAATATAATTTCCAGGTGTTTCTCTTTGCCGTTGATAAAACGTACATCATACCCGTTTCTGAACAACAGATCCAGTTTTTCAAAAGTGCTTTGCAAGCCATAACCATCGGGAAAGTTTTCCGGAAAAGAGGGCCCGTTATCATAAAGCCTTATATATAGTTTTTCATGATCGAGGTTAATGTGAAGCTTTACTCTTCCCTCCTTTACTTTAGAAGAACCATGCTTTATGGCGTTTTCCATAAGCGGTTGAATTAAAAACCGTGGAATGGCGAAATTTTCCGCTGAGGGGTCTATGAATTCTTCTACCACCAACTTGTCTGAAAAACGAACTTTTTCAATTTCCATATAGGTCCGCACAACCTCCATTTCTTCCATTACGGTCCATTGGCTGATTTGCTGAGAGGACAGGCTAAAACGAAAGAGCCTGGATAAATTCATCACCATTTCTTCCGCCTGTGCGGGTTGAGACCGGATGAGGCTTAGAATAGAGTTAAGAGAATTGTATAAAAAGTGAGGATTGATGCGCGCCTGCAAAGCTGAAAGCTCAGCCCGTGTACGCATTTCATTCAGCTTTTGCACCTCAAATTCCCGCTCTTTCAGTTTAAAAAGTAAAGCCTTTCGCTTGGACTGACGTATAAATATGGGAATTCCTATAACGAGAGCCCCTAAAGTATATTCGATGTAATTGGTTAGTGTGGGCGAGAGTTGTTTATCTCCCATTTGAATAAAGTCATCATCAACTATACCACGGGATGCATATAAAATCTCCATGAGGGTAACAGCTATACAAGACCCAATTATAACACCGGTAATTTTGATGCTTAAACTCTTCCATTCCGGGTTCTGATCGCGGTCCCATACATACTGAAGAAAGAAGATCACATTTACAATGATCCATGGAATAAGGAACATTTCCACCGGAAGCATAAGGAAACGGAAATCCATAAACATCTCCTGATTAAACTCACCGATTGCAAGGGCCACACCCAAAATAACCAAGGGCAGGCCCACCGCAAAAAGGAAGATCACAGCTAAGTGCCTGCGATTTTCCAAAAGCCATAAGCTTAACAAATCAGTTCTCTTGTTTTCCGCAATCCTCATTGGACTATTTGCCTTTCAAAACTAAATTTCAATCTTTTCGCTTGGCCTCAAAGGTACCGTTAGGCTGCAGGAAAAGAAGACTACTTACATCTCCGCTTTCGGCTAAAACAAATCGCAGGGCATAACCTTCCAAATCAACAATATTAAATTTTCCATTACCCACCGCTATGAGTTCATATTCCGGCTGGCCGGGAACCTCCATAAACAAATGCGCTTCTTCTTTCAGGAATACTTTAACGGTCATACCCTGCATATCATAATGGCCGGCAAATACCAACAGTTCATTTTCAGCCAACACCTTTTCCTCTTCTATCCGTTCAAATTTGAGGGGTTCCAGGCCACTTTGTACAAATAACTCCAGCGCACTGATCTCTCCGGCATCGGAAGTCTGAAAATTAAATTTACTTAAACCCAACTCTTCAGGTTCTTCTCCGGCTTTCAGTTTGAGAGCTTCAAACACATCGTAGTGATAATGTTTTAACCACAACCTATGCAGCGGTGTATGGGCCAGAAGCGAGTCTCCGGAAACCAGGATCTCAAAAGTACCATAACCCTTGTGCTGATATTTACCCGCATAAGCCGAAAGCTGATGCGAAGGACTTGTGTTAAGTTTCCGAACCGGGTCTACAGCCTCAGTCGTATCCGCTTCCTCATTTACAGACTTGGGCTTCCGGCTGGCCTGAAGCTTTTCTTCACTCCACTCCACCCTTTCAAGATCCAGCACACGATCAATCACAGTATTCCGTATAATTCCCGGTAAAGCCGAGTGGTTTTGGTTTACCAGCACCACTATTCCTATACTATCACTGGGAAAAAAGGCCACGCTGGAAGAAAAACCATCGATATTACCTCCGTGTTCTGCGCGGTAATGACCGCGGTAAGAACTCAGGAACCATCCCAGCCCATAGGTTAGAGAATGAACATCGGGATGTTGCTTACCCGGGCTTCCGGTAATCGCCATCTGCGGGTTGGTAGCCTCATTATAAAAATCTTCTGAAAAAACTTCTTCTCCCCTATATTTCCCTCCGTTTATCCAACTGATGAGCCATTGAGACATATCCGTTACGGAGCTGCTAATACTGCCGGCCGGACTCATGCCCGCTATTTCGTAGTAGTCAAGCTCCCGTATATCATTACCCGGCCTGGTTTCATAGCCCTTTGAAATATCATCTTGCTGAAGAAATTCCTGGAGTTTGGTAGTAGAACGGCTCATACCCAGTGGTTCAAAAATCTGGGCCATTATTTGTGTATCCCAGCTCTCACCAGTAACACTTTCCGTCACAGCTCCTGCCAATGTGTACATAAAATTATTATACTGCCACTGGTTCCTAAGCTCATCTACCGGTTCATGATAGGCTATTCTTGCCAAAAGCTCCTCTCGGGAATCGGAAGGAAATAAATACCACGAAAGATCATGACGCGGCAAACCGGTACGGTGGCTAAGTATATCACGAATGGTAATCTGGCGATCCATCTCTTTGGTGAAAAACTCCAACTGAGGCAGGTATTTAGAGGGCCGGTCATCCAGCTCCAGCTTTCCTTCCTCTTCCAACTGACCGATCAATGCAGCCGTAAAAGCCTTGGTGCTGGATCCTATGGCAAAAAGGGTGTTCGGTGTAACCGGAGTTTTTGCATTC
This sequence comes from Owenweeksia sp., assembly GCA_965212245.1. GTDB lineage: Bacteria > Bacteroidota > Bacteroidia > Flavobacteriales > Schleiferiaceae > CAKZNE01. Next base: position 842,458 of record OZ243107.1, read on the forward strand.
ACATCACGATAGCCAAAACCTGATGAATAAATGATACGGTCTTTTTCCACCACGGCAACAGCAAAACCTGCCGCCCCCCAATCCTTTCGCATTTGTTCCAATTCCTTGTCTATACCTTTCAAACGCTTATCCGGTTTAACACCTGGGTTTTGCGCCATCGAAATATGAATAGTGCAGATGAGAAGGGCAACTGATATAATTTTTTTCATGGTTAAATTCTTAATGGATCATGCAGCGAACTTAAGACCCCGGGAAAAGCAAAAGAAGACTTTTCAGACCAATGAGGAAAGTAAGCGTATGAATGCGACAATAGCAGTCCCCAGATGTAAAACAATAGCTGCATACTCAAAACCAAAGGATTACCGCATAACCTGATAGTTGGTTGTAGTTATTGGGGTGCTTATACAATAACAAGGCAGCCGTTCCTGCTACCCTTTCTTTTTTCTTTGCTGAAGAACGGCTTTTCAGAATTAATTAAGGAATAGTAAAATAGCTGATATTTATAAACGGGCCTCCGCAAAAAAAGAGATGGAATACGAAAAAAATGCAGGCCTATATCTGCCTGACCACAATTTAAACGGAACTCTATAAACTACTAAAGCCCGACATTATTAGCCGGGCTTTAGTAGTCTTGCGGAGAGAGAGGGATTCGAACCCTCGATACGGTTGCCCGTATACCAGCTTTCCAGGCGGGCCCTTTCAACCACTCAGGCACCTCTCCGGATTTGGATGCGCAAAAATAGAAAAATTTACAAAGGAGGCAGCCTTTCTGTATTTGTTTGTCTATCATCCTGTATAAATAGCTACTTAGGGTAAGCGCAAGTTGCTATGTGTGCATATTATTTTCAACTGATTAACGTGAAAGCCCCTTTACCACATAAAAAAGATGACTAGAATACTTTAGCTTTGTGCTGAGTTTTTTATTTTCACCAAAATTTTTAACAAACTAGCAAGTAATGAAAAAAGCACTTTCGATCTTGGCTGTATGCATGTTTATGGCCTTTGGAACTGTAACCCTCTTTGCCCAGGAAGGCAATGATACAGCTGCAACGGAGCAAGCACAAGCAGACTCTAATGCACAAGCTCAGTCTAAGCCCGCTACTTCTGTAGACAAAACAAAACCTGCGGCTCCTGAAGTGGACAAAATAGAAGAGGATAAGTCTTTCCACCAAATCTTAAAGGAAAAATTTATTGAAGGTGGTCCCTCGTTTATGGGAATCGTACTGATCACGCTTATCCTTGGTTTGGCTATTTGTATTGAGCGTATCATTTACCTCAATATGGCTACTCCCAACTCCAAAAAATTATTGGATGAAATCGAAAGCGCTCTTCAAACCGGTGGTGTAGAAGCGGCTAAAGAAGTTTGTCGTAACACCCGTGGTCCTGTAGCCAGTATTTTCTATCAAGGCCTGGATCGTATGGATGAAGGTATTGATGTGGTTGAAAAATCCATCATTTCCTATGGTTCTGTGCAGATGGGGCTCTTAGAGCGCAACGTTTCATGGATCTCTCTTTTTATCGCCCTGGCTCCTATGCTTGGTTTCATGGGTACGGTAATCGGTATGATTGATGCATTTGATGCCATTGAAGCAGCAGGTGACATTTCTCCTTCACTGGTAGCAGGAGGTATTAAAGTGGCTCTTTTAACCACCGTATTCGGTTTGATCGTTGCCATCATACTTCAAATCTTCTACAATTACATCATCGCGAAGATTGACTCTATTGTAAACACTATGGAGGATGCTTCTATCTCTTTGATCGATGTACTGGTGAAGTACAAATCTCACAACGCTTAAGAAATAAAATATGATTGATTTCGGATTATACGCAACCTATGCACTGATCGGGATCTGCATCGTAATGATCCTGCTCTTTGCTATTGGTCGCATCACCAAAAACCCGGGAGGCGCAAAAAGTGCGCTGATCGGTATTGTGGGGCTGGCCGTTTTAGTAGGTGTGGCTTTTGGCCTTAGCACCGGTTCAGATGTAACGAACCCGGTATTTGCCAAACTGCAGATTACTGAAGAAACTTCCCGCCAGGTAGGTGCCGGACTGATGGTATTTTACATCCTGGCCGGATTGGCAATACTGAGTATACTTTACGTTGAAGTAACCCGTTTATTTAAATAATTATGGCAAGAAGCAGCAGGGCAATACCGGAAATCAACGCAGGTTCGATGGCAGATATCGCATTCCTGTTGTTGATCTTCTTCCTGGTAACCACTACTATGGATGTGGACTCCGGGATCAACCGGAAGTTGCCGCCATGGGAGCCGGATCTGATTCAGGACCCACCCCCTATCAAAAAGAAGAACATCTTTACCGTTTTGGTAAACTCAAATGATCGACTTCTGGTAGAGGATGAGTATATGGATATTAAAGATCTTCGTGCAGCTACAGTAAAATTTCTGGATAACAACGGTGACGGTTCCTGTCAACATTGTCAGGGGGCCAGAAACCCTGAATCTTCGGATAACCCAGGTAAAGCCATCGTTTCTTTAGTAAACGACCGTGGAACCTCATATAAATTGTATATCGCTGTTCAGAATGAACTGGCAGCTGCATACAATGACCTGAGGAATCGTGAAGCCGAGCGTAAATTCGGAATTACATACGATAACCTTACGGAAGAGCAGCAAGATGAGATCCAGGATCTATATCCACAAAAAATCTCTGAAGCAGAACCTGTAAACTTAGGAGGCTAGATTATGTCAAAGTTTAAAAAGAAAACCGGGGGGGGTACACCCGCAATTTCAACAGCATCGCTGCCTGATATTGTATTTATGCTTTTATTCTTCTTCATGGTAACCACTGTAATGCGTGAAGTTACCCTATTGGTGGAGAATACAAAACCCAATGCTACAGAGATCAAAAAGCTGGAACGTAAATCACTGGTAACCTACATCTACGTAGGTAAGCCTAAAAAGCAATTCATTCCACAAGTGGGTGCAGAGCCACGTATTCAGTTGAATGATGCCTTTGCCAGGGTAAATGAGATCCAGCAATACGTGATTACTGAGCGTGAAGCGATCAATGAAGCAGAAAGACCACTGATGACGGTTTCCATTAAAGCGGATGAAGACGTAAAAATGGGATTGATCACAGACATTAAACAGGAACTGCGTAAAGCAAATTCCTTAAAAATTAACTACTCCACCCGCAAGGGGGAGGTATATGGAGACGAATAAGAAAGTGCTGATTATATAGTTCTCCCAAAGGCCGCTTTTCAGCGGCCTTTGTTGTTTAATAACTTTGCCCGGCACACTATTCTGGCCATAGATCCCGTTTTTAATAAAACCCCATCCTATGGCCTGGAGAAAACACCCCCGTCCTGAGATCAACGCTGGCTCAATGGCTGATATAGCCTTTCTGCTGTTGATCTTCTTTTTAGTAACCACCACCATGGACGTAGATGGTGGTATACAACGAAAACTTCCTCCAATCCAAGACTCTCCCACTCCTCCCGATAAACCTGTCAGGCAACGAAACCTTTTCAGTGTACTGATCAATGCCAGGGGGAAACTCATGGTAGAAGACCAGGAAACTCCTGTTCAAAACCTGCGGGAAGCCGCCATCCTCTTTTTGGATAATAATGGAGATGGCAGCTGTTCCTATTGCCAGGGTTCACAGGCCGGTAACCTATCGGAAAACCCACAAAAAGCGGTCATCTCTATTCAGAATGACCGGGATACCCCTTACCGTTTGTATGTAGCTGTTCAAAATGAGCTCACTGCGGCCTATAATGAATTAAGGGAACGTGAAGCGGTCAATCAATATGGCCGTGGCTACAACCAGCTTTTCAAAACAGAACAGGCTGAAATTCAGAAGCTGTATCCACAAAAAATATCCGAAGCGGAGCCGGTAGATTTCAATTACTGATCTGATAAATTTTGACGATTGCCTGAGGATAATCGGCTCATAAGGTACCAAAGCCCGAAAAGGCAAGCTGTAAAAACAAGTATCCCGGGCCAAAACCAGGTGTCTTGCCATTCCGAAGCTGAAGTATTTACCTCCTCTAAAGGCATTTCAAAAAAGTACACGGCTATAACAATGGTTCCATTATTAAAAAGGTGCATGAGCACCGGCACCCACAGGCTTTTACTCCAAACCTTGAGATAACCTAAAACTATGGACAAAGCCGTAATGGATAAAAAGCTGTTGAACTGCTGATGCAGTAAGCCGAAAACCACCGATGTAATAATAATACCGATATGGACGTTCCTGAAACCTTTGACAAACAGAGGCTGAACAACTCCTCTGAAAAGCGTTTCCTCACATACCGCAGGGAGTACCGCCATAATCATAAATACCTTGAGAAAATCCAGAAAGGTTTCCATTTGCAGAAAAGCTTTGACCTGCTCGGCCACCAGTTCTTCACTTTCCCGCAGATAAGGTTCCAGCCATTGCATAAAATCCGGAAAAGTGATCTCAGCACTAAACTGGTATAAAACATCTGAAATCAGTGTTCCGCTAAGGGTTAATACCACTACCTTTAAAACCACCATCCATCCTTTTCGGGGGAAATCATTGATCTGTAAATAGTCTGATGGATATCGGGACAGAAGGTATGCTCCTAAAAGACCGGGAACCAAAAAAGTACCGATGGTGTTAAAGCCCTGAAGAAATTTCAGGATTTCTGTACCGCCCGGATTACCCATATCCTGTAATAAGGCCACCATATCCTCTAACGATATAGGAAAAAAGGCCGGCACCAGGAGGATACCCAGAGCCAGGAAAACAAACGTTCCCGCTACAGCCAGAACAAACACCATGAACAATTGGTACCAGGGGCTTTCCCCTATTAAACTGCCTTTCATAGAGCCGGTTAAGATTTAGTATTTTTGCGACATCAAAAATAAGAGGAATAGTTGGTTAAGATCGATTCAATTGAAGTAGGTGAGTTTCCTTTATTACTGGCCCCCATGGAAGATGTCAGTGATCCACCCTTCCGTGCTCTTTGCAAGGAGAACGGTGCCGATGTAATGTATACCGAGTTCATCTCTTCCGAAGGACTCATCCGTGATGCTGCCAAAAGTGTTCAGAAGCTGGATATTTTTGAATATGAGCGCCCGGTAGGTATACAGATCTTTGGTAATGAAATTTCATCTATGCGGGAAGCAGCAGCTATTACTGAAGAAGCCAATCCTGATATTATTGATATTAATTACGGTTGCCCTGTAAAGAACGTAGCCTGCAAGGGAGCCGGAGCCGGTATTTTACAGGATATTCCCAAAATGGTTTCCATGACCAGCGAAATAGTAAAAGCTGTGAATAAGCCGGTTACCGTTAAAACGCGCCTGGGTTGGGACGATAATACAAAATATATAGTTGATGTGGCTGAGCGCCTTCAGGATGTGGGTATAAAGGCGATCTCTATCCACGGCCGTACCCGTAAACAAATGTATAAAGGCCAGGCTGACTGGAGCCTTATTGCCGAAGTAAAAAACAACCCCCGTATTCATATCCCGGTATTTGGAAATGGAGATGTGGATACACCGGAGAAAGCACTGGAGATGAAAAACCGGTATGGCGTGGACGGTATTATGATTGGCCGCGCCAGTATAGGCTACCCCTGGATATTTAATGAAATAAAACACTTTTTTGCCACCGGTGAAAAACTAGGCCCTCCTTCAATGGCGGAGCGGGTAAATGCCTGCCGAAAGCACTTGAAAATGGCTCTTGAATGGAAAGGTGAAAAGCTGGGTATATTTGAAACCCGCAGGCACTATACCAATTATTTTAAGGGCATCCCCCATTTTAAAGAATACCGCACCCAGCTGGTTACCACCGAAAAACCGGAGGCTGTTTTTGCATTGCTGGACGAAATTGAGAAACGCTTTCAGGGTGTGGACAGTGTACTGGCCTAAAGTGCCGGAGCCTTTGCTGCACCAAACAGCTCATAACTCAGCCTTCTGGAAGTTAACCATGAAGTAATACTGCTTAAACCAAAAACGGTTAACGACACCAATGCAAGATCACTCCCTTTTAAACGTACGGGGTAAGAGTCTATAACATAACCCGGCCCCAGGGAAAGAATACCATAATTCTCCTGAAGAAAAATGATGAGTGTTCCAAGGAATAAGCCGGTAAACGCTCCCACCAGACTTATCAGCAAACCCTCTTTAAAAAAAATCTGACGCAGCATTTCCAGTGGAGCGCCCATAGCCCAAAGGGTAAACAGGTTTTCCTTTTTATCCAGCATAAGCATGGTAAGGCTTCCCATAATGGTAAAAGTAGAGATGGCAAGGATCAAGGCAAATACAATGAAAGTAAAGAGATTTTCACTCTTCATCACTTTAAAAAACACTTCCTGTTGTTCATCCCGGTCCTGAACTTTGAAGGCAGAGCCCAGCTTTTGTTCAACTGCTGATTTTACGCGCTTAGCTGAGGCTCCTTCCGCCAAACGGAACTCAAAAGCCGTAACTGCTTCGGAACGACCGATCAGGTCTTGCGCAAAACTCAATGAGGTGAGCGTATACTTTTCGTCAAAATCCGGTTGAATGGAAAATATTCCGGAAGGGTAAATTAAATCAGAAGCGAAAGCCGTACTAAAGTCCAAACCTGATTTTTCACGCGGTACAAAAGCAGAAACGGGCGATTCAAAATCCACCCGGCTGTACCCTAAAAAATAAGCCACTCCGGCTCCCATAATGGTGGTGGGTATTTCCTGACCCTCCTTTAGATCATACGCTCCGGCTACTATAGATTCTTTAATACCGGTAACCACGGTATAATTATCATCCACTCCTTTAAGGGTGGCTATATACTCCTTATCGTTAAATGTGAGCAATACACGGTCTTCCAAAACAGCGGACACCTCTTCAACACCCTCCATACCCCTGAGTTCTTCTATAAAAGAAGGGCTGGTGTCAAAATATTTCCCTTCGGCAAGTGTGGCTTTAAGATCAGGGTCAAAGGTCTGATAGAAGCCCTTTACCAGAGATTCCAAACCATTAAATGCACTTAATACTATTATGAGAGCGGCTGTACCTACCATAATTCCCAGCATGGATACCGCTGAAATGATGTTTACAGCATTTCCCGATTTCCGGGAGAAAAAATATCTGCGTGCTATATAATTGGTCAGGTTCAACTAATAGGACTTTCACCTTCACCACGAAGCAAACGGTCTATATCGTCCCGATACTCCACGCTATCATCCAGAAAAAACTGCAGGTCAGGCATTACCCTTAACTGCCCTTTAAGACGTTGAACCACCTGATCTTTGATGTACGCTTTTTGTTCCTTAACCCATTCCAACACTTCATCCTTCGCTTCTGATGGAAAAATACTTATCGCTACCCGTGCCAGACCCAGGTCCGGAGTAACTTTTACAAGCGAAACAGAGATAAGTACTCCTTTAAATTTGTGCTGAGCAATGCTTCTGAAAACTTCAGACAGATCTTGCTGTAGTAGACGGTTTACTTTCTTTAATCGATTTGAATCCATTGCGGCAAATTTACAAAAGCCACCACTACCGTATCACTTCAAAGGAATCGTATTTATGAAAAGGTATTTTACTTACTCGTACAGCATCTACTCGCGCAGCAGGCGGGCCTTTATGACACCAATCTATTAGCTTGAGGCAGCTTTCCCTGTTGCCGTACACTTCTGCCTTCACGCTGCCGTCAGGCTCATTGCGCACCCAGCCCTTCAAGCCTAATGCAGTGGCTACCTCCCGGGTGCTCTTCCGGTAAAACACGCCTTGCACCTTACCCGTAATATGCAAATGATAATTATGCTCTTCCATTTTGAAAATGCTTCCTTTCAAAAGTGAAATAAAAAACCGGCCATTTAGTTTAGCCTTTCCAGTATTTTTTTTCAAAACTCTAAAAATCAGCATTTTAAATAACAAGTCTGATTTATGGTATGGTTATGCAATACAAGGAAATCCATTACTTACCAAATAACATCTTATTCACACCAAGTTAAACCAATAAAATCGCTACAATGGAAAAGGTTGAATTAAAAGAAGTGAACTTTTCAAATTCTCACCGCAGGATAGAATTACATACAGGTTTGGACGAGGCTGGTCGCAAAAAAGTTTCAGATCAACTAGCCGGTGTTTTAGCTGACAGTTATCTGTTAATGTTAAAAACGCATTTTTACCACTGGAATGTGAAAGGTACTCTCTTTAAATCTTTGCATGATTTAACTGAACAACAATACACCGAATTATTTGAAGCTATTGACGATGTAGCAGAGCGCATCCGGGCTTTGGGTTTTGAAGCTCCCGGAACTTTCAGTTCTTTCAATAAAATCAGTAGCGTAAAAGAAGCTAAAAGTGGTCTTTCTGACCTGGAAATGGCGGCTGACCTGCTTGAAACCCACGAAAGTTTAATTTTAAAACTTCGCGAAACACTTAACACCGCTGACGAGATTAATGACGAGGTAACTGTAGATATGATGGTGGCCAGACTGTCCGTTCATGAAAAAAGTGCCTGGATGTTGCGCAGTTTCCTGGAGAGCTAAACGTTAACCCCTATGTATTTCAAATTTAAATCCTTACTGTTTTTTTTATTAATTCTATGCTTTGGTTGGGCTTGTTCCAGCGAATTTAATTCCAATAGAAATGATGAATTCACTCAGAGTTCAGCCGGGAAAAACCCGGGTTCTCCTGAAAATTTTTCAGAAACCAACCGTATTGAATTAAAGAATCGAATCTCTGAGAACCTTCTGTACGTGGAAGAAAAACTTGAAGAACTACAAGTGGAAACTAAAGAAGGTTTTGATGAATTGGATAATCAGGCCCGATCCAAATCCAATGAACTTCAAGCCGACTTGAAACGTCTCCATTCAGATCTTAAAAATCGTTTAAACAGTCTTCAATCTGAATCCAAATCTTCTTATGAAGACGTGAAAGCCAAGGCCAATAAAGGGCTGGAGCAACTGGAGGATGAAATGAAGCAGATCAATGAAGAGATTGAGGAGTGGTTTGAAATTTATACCAGCTAAATAATTATGGAATTAAACAGTCCCCGAAAAAACCCTTATTCTGAAGTAAGCAGAGCAGAAGATGATCTTATAGAAAAAGGCTTTAAAGAGAAGTTTTCAGTAAAAGATGATCACTATATGAATGATACTCAGGAACACACCTATTCATATACTGATGTATCTATAATTGAACTTTATCGTATAGCTGATAAAGAGAACAATTCACGGTCTGTGATGGTTATAGGTTTAGAAACTTCAAATGGAGTTAAGGGTATTTTAAAAGCCAAGTATGGTAAGGATGCCGATTCAACTGTAGATGAATTTCTGCGAAAAGCGGATGCCAAGAATAGTTTGAATAAAAAATATTAATTAAAAATTCGTTAACCCCAAATATAAACAACATGAGTAAGCAATCAGGAAATGTAATTTTAGGATCGTTATTAGGTGCAGCAATTGGTTTTGCAGCCGGAATACTTTTAGCTCCTGCCAGTGGCAAGGATACCAGAGATATGTTAGGCGACAAAGCCAATGATGCAAAAGATGCTATTAACGATGCCGCTAATAAAACTATAGCTTCACTAAAAGAAGTAAAAGAATCAGCTGAACGCGTAATAAAGAATGGAAGTGTAAAGGCGTAAGGCACCCTAAAAGATTAAATGCCGGCTGAATGGCCGGCATTTCTTTTATCAGATGGATCTAACCAAACATATAAAACAACTCTCCGAACATCTTCAGAAGTATGTTCAGTTGGAAGTAGAGCACGCCAAGTATGAGGCTATAGAAGAAGGCAGTAAGATTATTGGCAGTATTTTCACTTTTGTGTTTATACTTGTTTTCGGCTGTATTTCAACCTTATTGGTTGGCATTTTTGCCGGCCTGTACCTATCTCAGGTTTTTGACAACTATTTACTGGGGTTTGGTTTAACCTCTCTGGGTTACATTATCACGCTTATCATTTTAGTGACTTTTAGAAAACATCTTCTGGAAAAACCTTTTGTGAGCACCGCTGTCAAACACATTTTCAAACACCTCCGTGAGAAAGAAGAGCATAAAAAGTAAACGTCAGCTGGATGAGTATATCCGGGAATTACGACTGGAAAAAGAAATCCAGAAGCAAAAGTTATTGGCAGACGTTGAGATTATGAAACATGGTATATCCACCATTGAATCCGGAATACAGGCTTTTCAAACGGTGGTAAATATTTTTAAGAATAGTGGACAGGCAGGCATGAGCCCTAAGGAAAGGGTTCGCAACGTGGCCCTTAATATGGGAATTGATATTTTAAGCGATGTGCTGGCTCAAAAGATGAATTCCAATTCTAAAACCAGTCCTGATACAGAAGAATAAGCTGAATATGGAAACTATGGCAAGTATTGATTTTGGAGTAAATAAGGCTTACGACCTGGTTACAGAAAAACTGGAGGTTTGGCTGGAAATGGCAGTTAAAATGCTACCCAACCTTGTTATCTCCATTCTTATACTGCTGGCATTTGTAATGATCGGCAAGTTTCTCAAAAAGATGGTGTATAAACTTACGGGCCGTATAACGGACAACCAAAGTTTACGCAAGCTGATCAGCAGCATCTTATACATTATCACACTTTCCATTGGAACTTTTATTGCCCTCTCAGTATTGGAATTAGACGGGGCCGTAACTTCATTATTAGCGGGTGCCGGAGTAATTGGCTTGGCACTGGGGTTTGCTTTCCAGGATATTGCTTCCAATTTTATAGCGGGTACCATGATGAGCATCCGCAGGCCATTTCAGGTAAATGACCTTATTGAAACCAACAGCTATTTTGGAAAGGTAGTAAGCATCCACCTGCGCACCACGCAAATAGAAACCTTGCAGGGTCAGCTTGTAATGATTCCCAATGCAGAAGTTTTCAAAAACCCTATTATCAATTATTCTGCCCTTGGAAAACGGAGAATTGATCTCTCGGTAGGGGTAACGTATAGCCAGGATCTTCCCTTTGCCAAAAAAATAGCTAAAGAAGCTGTTGAAAAAATAGAGGGTATTCAAGGAGATGTTACTATATACTATACCGAATTTGGTGATAGCTCTATTAATTTCACTATCCGCTACTGGATGAGTTTTACCAACAAACAATTTGAGTATCGCTCTATGGTGGACCAGGGTATCATAAACATCAAAAAAGCTTTTGACGAAAATGGTATAGGAATTCCATTCCCTATACGCACACTGGACTTTGGCGATGTAAACTTTAAAGATATTTTTAAAACCTACACCAATACGGCAGGTTCTTCATCACCTTCAGAAGTATCAGACTCTGGTAAACAGGGTGAGTAAAGTATAGCCTTATGCGAAAATTCTGGAAAGTCCTGGGGGGCATTATATTGCTGCTTGTTATTCTCAACTTTGCGCTGGAGCCCGTAGCGTTGCACTATGCCAACAAAGCCTTAGGGAATTTAAAAGGCTATAAAGGCCATATAGAAGATGTAGATATTCACCTTTACAGAGGTGCCTACCGAATAGATTCCCTTGAAATTTTAAAGGTTGACGGAACCACCGAGACACCCTTCTTTGCTACCTCAGCCATTGATATTTCTATCGAATGGGATGCTTTATTTAAGGGAAGTATAGTGGGAGAAATTATCCTTGAATCACCCCGCTTGAACTTTATAGTAGTGGGCGACACTGTTCAATCCGGTGGTGATAACGACTGGCTACAAACCGTTAAAGATCTTATCCCTTTACAGATAAACCGCTTTGAAATTATAAACGGTGAAGTGCATTATTTAGATAATACCTCGTCTCCAAAAGTAAATATGGGTGTTTTCTCTATACAAGCCTTAGCTACAAACCTGGGCAACGTGAATGAAAATAATGAATTGCTGCCCTCAAAAGTTACGCTCAATGCCAACACCAGTGGCAATGGCACCTTAACTTGTGATATGGCCATCAACCCTCTTAAAGCCAGTCCTGATTTTGATTTGTCAGTACAGATGGATCATCTGGACCTGACTTACATCAAGGATTTTACCGAGGCCTACGCCAATTTCACTTTTAAAGAAGGAGAAATGTTCTTGTCATCTGAGGTAGCCATGAAAGACGGGAAATATGAAGGGTATGTAAAACCGGTACTTAAAAATACCCGTGTTATTGATCTTAAAAGTAAAGAGACTACTTTCTGGCGTAAAGTATGGGAGGTAATAGTAGGGTCGGTACTGGAACTTTTTGAGAATCAGAAAAAAGATCAGTTTGCTACCAAAGTACCTTTTTCAGGAAGCATCAATGATTCTAAGGTTGGTATTTTACCTACCATCGGCAATGTATTACGCAATGCTTTTATTGAAGCTTTTGCCTCGCAGGTAGATCAATCTGTGAATATTGAAAGCGTGGAAGAAGGACAGGAAGATGAAAAAAAAGGTTTCTTTGATTTCCTGAAATCCGATAAGGATGAAAAAGAAGGAAATACCGAAAAGTAAACCTATTTCATAATCCAGCGGATAAGCTTCCTGGCAAACTTCCCATAGGGTGGATACTTAAAGGACAGGTCCGGCCAGTTTGATGTTTTAAGTACCGATTTATGATGAGAAAACGTATCAAACCCCGCCTTACCATGGTAATTTCCAAAACCACTATTGCCCACCCCTCCAAAAGGTAGATAAGGATTCCCCAGGTGTACAACTGTATTATTCACGGCTCCTCCACCAAATGATAAGCCCTGCATAAAAAAGTGTTCTACCTGTTTATTTTTGGTAAACACGTATAGCGCTAAGGGGTTGGGGTTCTGCAAGATAATATTTCGTGCCTCTTCAGCCTCTGAATAAGTAAGAACGGGTAAAACCGGACCAAAAATTTCTTCCTGCATCACCCTGTCTTTCAGGGAAACATTTCTGAGTACGGTAGGCTCAATTCTTTGTTTAACTGCATCAAAGCCTCCTCCAAAAAGAATAGTACCCTCCTTTATAAAGTCGGTTAAGGTTTTAAAACGCTGTTCATTGATAATACCTGAATACTCTTCTTCATTATGCAACGGCTGAGTTCCATAAAACTCTTCTACCGTATCTTTCAATAATTTTAAAAAAGGCTCCTCTACCAATTGATGGACCAATAAATAATCCGGGGCTACACAGGTTTGCCCACCGTTCACCCATTTCCCAAAAGCAATGCGCCTGGCTGCTACTTTAAGGTTGGCGGAAGCATCAACTATGGCAGGGCTCTTCCCTCCCAGTTCCAGCGTAAGTGGTATAAGATACGGAGCTGCCATTTCAGCAATCTTACGCCCAACCACCACACTACCGGTAAAGAAAATATGATCAAAGTGGCACGTATTGATCATAGAGGGGATAATATCCTTGCCCTCTCCTTGTACTACGGCTAAAAAATCAGGGCTGAAGTTTTTGTTAATTATATCTTCCACCAGTTTGGCGGTATGGGGTGTAAGCTCCGAAGGTTTGAGCATAGCCGTATTTCCAGCTGCTATGGCCGCTACCAGCGGTGCCAGCAGCAATTGAAACGGATAATTCCATGGGCCAATGATCAAAGTAACCCCTTTGGGTTCAGCAAATTTTCGGCTAACCGAGGGCCAGAGTACCACGGGCGTTTCAACACGCTTTGCATGCATCCATCTTTTCAGACCTTTCAGAGCCACATTGATCTCTTCGTATAAAACACCTATTTCAGTAGCATACGTCTCCATGCGCGGTTTACCAAAGTCTTTTTGAATTGCTTCTTCTATAGCTTGTTCATGTTCACGGACAAGCGCCCGGAGCTTTAGTAAAGCTTTCTTTCGAAAGGCATATGGCTTGGTGACACCCGATGCAAAAAGTTTTTTTTGCCGGGAAAATATACGCAGGCAGGTATCTGGGGAAGTCGTATTCAACTTAAGAAAGGTACACAATTAATGGCTTTGCAACTCTTCCGGAGTTAGCTGATCTCCGGGGCAGGATTTACCCGTTGTTTAAAAAGGTCTGTAAATTTAGGATAGGAAAAATAGTTCAGGCTATTGCGGCCACCTCCTTTGGTGGAAATAAAGTGAAAATCATGAGAGTGGGCAGCTGATAAAGGGTTTTGCTCACTAATGAGGTATACCTCATTAATACGTTTTTCCTGGTAGTATTTCCCCGTCAACTTACCTACAAGATCTTGGTTACTCAAGGCATCATCAGCCGTATACAGATCTATATTTTTGCGATACACACCACAGCTGTCCAGCATAAAGTGCGTGGCCTCTTTCCAGTAATCCGAAACAATACAAAACGCCCATTCCGGAGAAGCTTGTAATTCCACTATAATATTTTGCACACCATGCTGCACATCGTAAAGGCCTTCAAGCTTTATAAAATGATTTTTCAGCTTGTGCAAAAAACTATTTTTAACCAGCAGGTATTCTTGGTTGGATGGGAAACGATCCAATTCGCGTTTATAGATATCAAGAAGCACTCCGGAACAATTCTCCTCCCAGGAAACAGTATTCAGTGAAATCTCCCGACCCAGGCTTTCTTCTACCGCAGAACGAAGCAAAGGCTTCAGTTCATCCTGACTGTAATTGATTACAGCGGGTAAATCAAAAATAACCAGTTTCAAGTGCTCTCTGTAAGAATGAATTGTGAATCCCAAATTTAAATAATTCTTAATTTACGGTTAACCACACCTAATCTATTGGTTCTTGCATCCTAAATGTTAAACCTGTTTTTGGTCAGCTGTATTTTTCAGCCGGGTTTCTATGGTTACTCCCTGTTCGAGAGTTTTATGAACAGGGCACTTATTAGCAATAGCCAGTATACGCTTAATCTGCTTTTCATCCAGTTCTCCTTTTATTTCAATGATCCTTTCAAAGCGGCCAATTTTTCGCTCTTCATCTTCACACTTCTCACAATCTTCGAGGTAGTCATTGTCATAATTCAGGTGCACGACAACCTCCTTTAAATCCCACTTTTTCCGGTTGGCATACATCTTAATAGTCATAGCTGTGCAGGCACCCAACCCTGACGTGAGTAATTCATAGGGGGAAGGCCCCAGATCCTGTCCGCCCACATGTTCAGGCTCATCGGCCAAAAGGTGATGGTGGCCAGCCAGTATTTCGGTAAGAAAAGGTCCTTCAGCAAGCCTTGCCATAACCTGTTCTTCTGATTTTTTATCTTTCTCAGGTTCCTTTGGTTTCAGGTATCGCTGAACCCAGCAGGCAATAAGATCACCAGCATAAAGTGAGTCTTCTTTATGAGACAGTAAGTGGTCCGCACCATCCAGGCTTACAAAACTCTTGGGATGGTGGGCTGCTTCATATATAGCACGGGCATTAATAACTTCTACCGTTTTATCCTGAGGAGAATGCATCACCAACAGTGATTTTTCCCGCATATCTTCCAGTATTCTCTGAATTCCCTGCGCCTCGAGGTCTTCTACAAACTGGCTTTTAACAGAAAAATCCCTGCCGGCCAGTGTTACTGTAGCCTTACCCTGTTGACGGATATCCTCTATATCCTCTTTTAATAATTTCAGCACATGGTCCGGCTCACAGGGGGCACCTATGGTTGCTATGGCTTTTACCGAATCCATCTGGCTGCCGGCCATAAGCACGGCAGTACCACCCAAAGAGTGGCCCACTAACAATTCGGGGCTTGAATAATGTTCGCTCAGATACTCTGCTGCTGCTGCAATGTCATTTACATTAGATGTAAAGTTGGTATCTTCAAACTCACCTTCAGATTCGCCCAGCCCGGTAAAATCAAAACGCAAAACACCAAAACCTTTTTGCGAAAGGGCGAATGTTATGTTTCGGGCGGCCCGTAAGTCTTTACTACAGGTAAAGCAATGGGCAAAAATTGCATAATGAGCCGGCTCGGCATCAAGCGGTAATTCTAAGATACCGGATAAGCTTTCACCATCCTTGTTTTTGAAATATATTTCCTTGGCTTTCATGAAATACTTACCATCAGAGTTTTAAAGGAACGAAAAATAAACACCTTGCAGAAAGATTGTTATGCACAGGCTTGTTAATTTCAAGGTTTACTCCCTCATTTTGTGAAGGTTTGCCCTAACAGAATTAATGCACAGGCGTAATGGTGTAGCCTTCTTTTTGTAAGAGACGGATAAGCCCTTTCTTACCGGGAAGGTGTAAAGCACCCACGGCTATAAAAACACCACCCTCAGGTAAGATTTCCTTAAGTGTTTTGACCCAGGCTTTATTACGATCGTGAAGCAAGATGTCCATATCTCCATAGGCATCACCCATTTTCAGGGTTTCCGTCCATATTGAATTGAGATCCTCTTTTTGATAAGCTTTAAGTACCTTCTCCGTAATTTCCCTGGTCTCATCCGCTTCTTTCAGCATAACCACCAGGTTATGTGCCTGCTGCTCCACAGCTTCACTGTTAAAAAGAATATCGGCTTGCTCACGGGCTGTTTCCAGAGCAATAATTTCCTTACCTTTTTTGTGGCCATTGCTGGCAAAGAACATATCAATGGGCTCACCGCCATACTTAAAATCCTCCGGAGTTGAGCGCTGAGCGAGAGCCACTGAATACATGGTAGCAATAAGGTTAGGCTTAAAATTATCAAACATAGCCAGGTCATAGCCTATCACGGGTTCAATTTCCTTTTTAACCAATTGATAATCTGAGCTATCCAAAAGACCTTTAAACGATCTGCCGGGCATGGTGGCCAGCATGGTCAACTGCATAAGGGCAGCTGAGTCTGCCTCCATCTCTACTACTACTCTAGAGGAGTTTTTATAGGCTTGAGCCACTTCATCATGAGTGTCCAGGTAATCAGAGCCAACCAGATGATAGGTCCCAAAAAGAAAAGAACTCTTTCCTCCGGAGCCTTCAATCTTCCACAGTAAAGAATTTCCTGGTGCAGCTTTTTGTGCGTAGGCTGCCGGCACCATCACAACCCATAACAGAGCCCATACTACTATACGTGTCATAATTAATTCTATTTACATCCATCCTTTCCAGGCGGTTACTACTTTGTTTTGAGACATTTTTTTAATGGCCGGAAGGTTTAAAATACCTATTGCCGAGTTTAAGGCCAATGGATACCGGAGAGATCTTTGTAAGGTGTAGCCGATTTTAATTTCGGCTTTGTAATAACGGTATATGTGCTCTTGGTAGGACATCATCTGATAATCCTTATTCAACAGGGCTTCTTCAATATGTTCCGAACATATCCTGGCGGAAACCATACCCGGACCAATACCCTTGCCGTTAAAAGGGTCTATCATTCCGGCCGCATCACCAACCAGCGCATAATTATTACCCGCGATGGTTCTTTGTGGTGTAATAGTGGGCAACCCCCATCCCTTTGGTTTTTCCAGCGCTTCAGCTTCGGCAAACATATCCCTTAAAAGAGGATGTTCATTAACCATTTCAAAAAACGCTTGTTTAAGATTGAATTTGCGCGCAGCAATGGATGAACTTAACATCCCCAGCCCCACATTAGCCTCATTGTTGTTCAACGGAAATGCCCAGAAATAGCCAGGCATAATATTCTTATCAAAGAAGAACTCCAGGTGATTACCCGAGTTAAATCCTTTTACATTTTTATAATATACCCGGATGGCCCCAAGAAGGTGTCGCTTTTCGCGATAATGATTGAGTCCCAGGTATCTTGTAACAACCGGTTTCTCACCCTCTGCACCAATCACAATTTTGGATTTCACAGAACCTTCGCCTTCTTTATCCTTATAGCTGATGATTAAATGATCAGACTCTCTTTTTATGCTGTCCACAAGAGTTTCTGGCATAAAATGGCAATATTCCGGGTTTAATCGCTTTACCAAAAAAGTATCAAGATCCAACCTGCGCGAAGTAAATATAGGAGCATAAGGGAAACCATCCTCACGAAAGTCGTATCGTAATTCTTTACCATTAACGTTACGAAAGCACAAACCCCAGGACGGCAACATCTCAGATTCTTCAAAAAATTCCCGGAGAAGCTCAGGACTTATGCGCTTGAGGGTGTTCATTACATCTACAGTAACACCATCCCCGCAGATTTTGTCCCTGGGAAAGCTGGTTTTATCCACCAGCACATGCCCTATCTTTTTCTTAGATAAAAAGTGAGAAAGTGTAGCACCGGCTGGCCCGGCCCCTATGATGCAAACATCTGCGTTACTATTCATTGCAAGCGTAAAATGGCGGTGAAAATACTATAAAATCCGCCTATCTGCTGCAGGTTTTCACTTCTCTTTGGTACGGTTTGTCCAAAAGGGATAAAGTGGTAATGACGCTCCTTATCTTTGCTTTATGAGTTACTTGTTTTTTAAAGCCCTCCATATCATTGGTTTTGTGAGTTGGTTTGCCGGCATATTCTACATCGTTCGTCTTTTTGTATATCACCGTGAGGCCTGGGAAAAGGGTGGAGAAGCCTCGCAAATCCTTCGCCAGCAATATGAAATTATGGAAAGCAGGCTGTACCATATCATTCAAACTCCGGCCATGATACTTACCCTTATAGGTGGGGTAGGCATGCTTATATCAAACCCCTCCTGGCTTCAAATGCCCTGGATGCACGTTAAACTTACCCTGGTAACCGGACTTATTATTTATCATTTTGCCTGCGGCCAGAAAATGAAAAAACTCCGCATAGCCGCCACCCGTTGGGACAGTTTCAGGTATCGGCTATTCAATGAACTTCCCACACTGATTCTGATTGCCATTGTAATGTTAGCGGTTTGGAAAAACCTGCAGGGCTTATGGCTGGGCCTGGCCTTATTATTGGGTATGGGTGTTTTGTTTTTTATAGCAGCCCGCCTTTACAAACGAAAACGAGATAAGCCCGAAAATTAATTTTCGGAAAAAACACATTTTATATGTGGTTTTTATATGCTTACAACCACTTGAAAAACAATTATTACTTCTTAAAAATTGCTAAAAATATATCATAAAAGAGTTTTCTGCGAGCCTATTTATTAAGTTCAGAAAATTGGAAATAAGCTATGAAAGTTCATACTTTTAGAGAATTGAACATTTAATACTCTGCTTTTTTATGAAACATTCTCCTTTAGGAAAACGGTGCTCCATAGTATTGTTTCTCCCTGATTCTTAAGCCTGTTTTTATTTCTAACCTTGCTTAATATCAACCCATTTCTAACTTAAACCTTTAAAATCCATGAGTTACTTTAAACACTCTCATTGGGTGAGGTCTGTTCTGGCTTTACTCTTTTTATTCTGTTGCCTTTCGGCAAATTCTCAAACTTCAAACCACGATCATTGTGGAGATCTCGATCATAAGGATCAGGCTTCCGAAGACATTCATCACAATTTCCGTTGGGAAGATGATGGCGATGGTGGTATGGAAAAAATTATTGATTACAAATGGTTTGACCGTTTTGGCAACCGTTATGCTGACCTGAGACTTGAAAGAGAGGCAACACCCAACCCCATGGCCCCTCAGGGAGCCGAAGCGGTACCTACGCACAACTACACTACTCCTGATTGCCAAAGCAGTGGTGGCCTGTTTAATCTTTACTTTGTTGATATCCAAACCGGATCCGGCACTGGCTTTGATCTGGCGGCCAACGCTCCGATGGTTGAAGTGATCTGTCAGGTATTCAGTGATATTGATGCCCTGTTGGTTCAAAGTAATTCTGCCTGTGGCGGAGCTGCAGACCCGGTAAATATTGAAATTCGTTCTATCAACAGTCCCGGTAGTGGTATTTTGGGTTCTGCCACCTCTTACTATGAATCCTATGGCGAGACTAATGGCATCAAGCATGGAGAAGTATGGAAAGCCATAAACACCGGTTTTAACGATCCTAATACCTGGGATGGCTTTGTCAATATCAACACAGCCTATTCCTGGTTTACAGGTTATAGCGGCACTGTGCCAGGCAGCCAGGTAGATCTTTATTCTGTTATGCTGCACGAAGCGATGCACGCTCTTGGTTTTGCGTCATTAATAGCCCAAAACGGAGACAGTAAGTTCGCTCCCCTCGCTGATAACTATAGTGCTTTTGATCAATTCCTAAGACTTGATAACGGCACCAACTTAATTGCCAATGCTGGCGGTTACGTTTGGAATTATAATACCGGTTCTCCGGCTACTGATCTAACTTCCGGTTGCCAAAACCCCAGCCCTTCAGGGCCTGATGTAGAGTTTAATGGTAATGTAAACACGGCCTTATCTCCCGTTTATGCGGCCTCAACCTGGTCCAATGGTTCCAGCTTATCGCATTTTGTTATTGGTTGTGATGGTGCCAGCACCCCACAATATGTTATGAATGCCGGTATTCCTTCAGGAGTTGCCCGGAGACTTACTCAGGAAGAAGTAAATACATTGTGTGATTTAGGATATCGCACCAGTGGCACCTATGGAACAGCCACCTTAGCAGTGGGAGGAACAAATCCAAATACTCAGAGTTTCTCTACTTGCGGAAGTATTTTTGCGGCAGCAGATGATTATGGCCCATGTTGTTCCGCAGGCGAATTTACCGTTGATCTTTGCTCTGGCGGAAGCCTGATTATTAACGCATCACAACTAACTTGTAATGATTTTACTCCCGGGTCAGTAAGCATAGTGGATTTTGAATCAATCTCCACAGGAACTGCTTTACCTCAGTCCGGTTCTAATTTCACTTTTACACCTACTCAGCCCGGTACGGAAGTATTGCGCTATAAATTGGAAGACGGGAGCGGAAACCAAAGCAACTATGCCTATGTTTTTGTTAAAGTATATCCCTGTCCCAACTTTAATTGCACCAACACAGACGACTGTAACCTTATATGTAACCCGATTTTTGACGATGAAGGCAGCTGTTCTCCCAGTACTATTTGCAGGAGACAACTAAGCCCAGGCGGAACCTGCCCAGGTGGATATGCCGGAGTAGATGGCTGGTACCCCGCATTTGGATCTCCAGACTTTTACCCTAGCGGCTGTGTACAAGGAGGTACTTATAATAACCCGACACCTATTACACCTGACGGTCATACTTTTATATGGGATGGCAACGGTTTCCAGGAAGGTTTAATGACCTCAGTTCCTGTTCAGCAAAACAAGAATTATATTCTCAGCTACTACAGAGAAGAAGGAGCAGGTAATGCTGGTGCTAGCCATACTCTCAGAACAAACCTCACAAACCTTTCTGAATTTACAAATCACCCTACACCTCCCTCTTCTTCTCCGGTTGGTGCAAATGTGCCAGCTAATCGACAAATTGTTTTTACCGAAACTTTTGTAGAAGCCGGAGACTGGGAGCAAAGTATAACATGTTTCTCTGCAACAGACGACTGGGATATTCTGTATTTTGAGACTATTACTCCCAGCAACAGTTTTATTTCAGGAGTTTTCATGGATCAGTTTGAACTGGTAGAAGATTTAATGCAAGACATCCAAACTGAATATATAGTAGGTTGTCAGCAATCTGTTACTATTGGAGATGAGTTATGCTCAGTAACCAGCATGGTATACTCCTGGTGGGATGTAACCAATGCCGGTAGCCCTGTTCAGTTAACCGATGGAACCACTGTATTAGCCGGAGGAACAGCCATTGGCGCCAGTATTCCGGTAAGTAACACTAATGGTTCAGAGCTTCAACTGCCTGTAGTGGCTGACGGTGTATATGAACTGCGCAGAAGATTTGTTTCTTCCAATGGTTTCGCTATTGCTAACAACAGCTGTGATAGTGAAGTACAGGTAGAAGTTAAACTGGCCCGCGATCTTGAGATTGAGAAAGTGGCGGTTAACGGCCCTGGAATACCAAATGGAGGCACCGTTCAATACCAGATAAACATTACCAATAATACGGGTGTAACGGTAACCAACCTTATGGTTTCTGACTTATTGGGTCCTAATTTTAATAACGGATCAGTAAGTGTAACACCTAATGGTAATGTAACTCATGTACAAACCGGTTCTCTGCTTGAGTTTACCGTGCTGAGCCTTAGCGCTGGAAGTTCTGAAACCATTGACTTTAGTGTTCAGGTAACTGGTAATTTGGGTGATACTATTGAGAACTGTGCATCTTTTGAATACCTGGGATGTACGTTTACGGATTGTACTGATATCTTCATTACAGAAGATGTATTGTGTGATGTGGATGCCAATTATTATGTAGCGATAAGTGCCGAAAATCACTGTAAATATATATTCTCTGATGCTACCACAGTAGGTTCCAATTGCACCATACTTAGCTGGAGCTGGGATTTTGGCGATCCTGCCTCAGGCGCCAGTAACACTTCCAGTCTGCAGAATCCTACACACCTCTTCTCCTCAAACGGAGTATACAATGTTTGCCTGGTAGTAGCTGCAAGGTGTGGAAATACGATCTGCTACGATACGATCTGCTACCGTATGCCGGTGGAGTGTGATACGAAACCATGTGACATAGAACCTCAATTCTATATCGCTATCAACGAAGATCGTTGTACACATTACTTTACGGACGCCACAGCAGTAGGATCGGGATGTACGATCACCAATTGGTCGTGGACATTCGGAGATGGAAGCAGCTCTAACATGCAAAACCCGGTTCACTCGTATACGGCTGACGGCACCTATACAGTATGTCTAACTGTTACTGCACAGTGTGGTAAAACCATTTGCACCAAACAAGTTTGTCAAACCTTTCCTGTAGAAGGTTGTGAGAAAGATTGTAATCTGACTCCTAACTTTGAGTATTCCATTGATGCTGATGCGCCCTGTACCGTTAACTTCTATGATCAAAGTATACTGGGAAGGGGCTGTACCTTTGTTTCATGGCACTGGAACTTTGGTGACGGGACGACTTCCAGCCTTCAGAACCCTACTCATACATACAGTGCAGATGGCACTTATACCGTTTGCCTTACCGTGGTATCGCAGTGTGGCAATCAACTGTGTAAAGAAAAGATCTGTTATCAGGTTACTGTTAAAGGTTGTGAGGTAGATTGCGAGGTAAAACCTAATTTCTACGTCATTACCAACTCCAGTAATGGTTGTGTCTATGAGTTCTTTGACCTTACCAACGTTGGCCCGGGTTGCAGTATAATTTCCTATACATGGGATTTCGGAGATGGAACATCGTCAAACCTGGCTAACCCAACTCACTCGTATCCGGGTAACGGAACCTACACCGTATGCCTTACTGTAGTAGCACAGTGTGGTGATAAATTTTGTCGTGAAAGGATATGTTATTCATTAACCGTGAATAATTGCAACCCTTGTCCGTGTGGTATCAAGCCTTATTTCTCATACAATGTTGATAAGTGCACGGTACAATTCCAGGATCTGAGTTTTACCAATAAGTGTACTAAAATCACCGATTGGGATTGGGACTTTGGCGATGGAACAGGGTCAAGCCTGCAAAACCCAACTCATACCTACAGTGCCCCGGGTACTTATACCGTATGCCTTACAATAGTTGGTAATAGTGGCTATGAAGAGTGTAAGAAGACCATTTGCTTTGAAGTAACCGTAAAAGAGTGTGATGCGGATTGCCATTGTGAAATTGACCCATCGTTTGATCTTGATATTAAAGGATGTAGTGTAGATTTCTTTGACAAGACCTATATTTCAAGCAATTGCAATATCCTGTCATGGGATTGGAATTTTGGCGACCCTGCCTCAGGTGCTTCCAATACTTCCACCTTACAGAACCCTTCTCACATATTTACAGGAAGCGGAACTTACAATGTATGCCTTACTATTACCTACACAGATGGTAATAACATATGTACCAAAACCATATGTAAGGATTTTGATGTAAACTGTTCAGGTGATTGTCACTGTGAGATAGATCCTTCAATGAAAATTGAGGTGCGGCCATGTGCGGTGGATCTTAGAGATGACACCTATATTTCTGCTGACTGTAGTATTATTTCTTATTTCTGGGAATTTGGTGATGGCAACAGTGCTTATGGTGCTAATGTATACCATCAGTATGCAGCCAGTGGCACTTACACTATCTGCCTTACCATTACTTATACGGATGGAGAAGCCATATGCCAGAAAAAGATCTGTAAA
The DNA here is from genome assembly GCA_965212245.1 of Owenweeksia sp. Lineage (GTDB taxonomy): Bacteria > Bacteroidota > Bacteroidia > Flavobacteriales > Schleiferiaceae > CAKZNE01. The sequence goes on from OZ243107.1 coordinate 866,304, forward strand.
GAAGTAGACATAAGCTGTCGTAAGTCAGCCTTTGCGGATGATGCGGATTCATTCAGTATCGAGAACATGATGCTAAGTATCTATCCAAATCCGTTTAGCGGTGAACTTTTCATCACCATGAGCCTGCCATTGGATCAGAACATCTCCATAGATGTGTTTGATGCCTTCGGTAAGCACATTGCTCAACTTACCAATGAGCAAGTGAAAGCCGGAAACCATACCTTCCAATGGAATCCTCAGGGTAAGGGGATTGCCACCGGTATGTACTTTATACGGATTCAGTCTGCAGAAGGCGAGCAATACAAAAAGGTTATTTTCGAATAAGCTTAATTTGCCTTAAAATCAAAAGCGGCCCCATTTGGGGCCGCTTTCGTTTTACAATTTATACCTTCGGATATTGAGCTACCATCCTTTACAAAAGTGTGCTTAATACATACTCTTCCGATATGGGGTGTGAATAAACGGCTAACTCTTAAAGCTCAATATTACTGTTCGCTGCGTGGGTAAAGTAGAATCATTTTTAAATTTTCAAGATTTGAATCTCAGAATTATTCCGGGAGAACCCCCAATTTATTTCCCGATATCCAGGTGTTTTTTAAATTGGTAATGCCAACTTCAATGTATTAGTAAGCTCTTAACTGCATATCCATAACAACTAAAAAAGCCACTTCAGTGAGTGGCTTTTTTCTTTAGGTTAGGGAAGGGTCAGAGTTACAGAACAATTCTGTCCGAGTTTTCAAAAGGGCTGTGAACCAACTGACCTTGCCTATTTAGATCCATTACTTTTTCCGATTGGAAAAAGATTAAAAATTAGCAGGTTACTTTAATTTTTATTTTTCCGGGATTCTAAATTATTAAAACAAATATATATTAATTTGTATCACTATTCTTACAAAACAGATGAATCACCTGCTCTACTTTGTGAATTATCCTTTTGAGTTCACCATTCCATCAGGATAATATAGAAACTATCTCCTCGCGGTAATTTTCTGAAATAGGTATAAGCGCTCCATCTGTAACTTCCAAATAGCCTCCATCCTTTTTCAGAAATTTCTTTACCTTTTCAATATTCACTATATAAGATCGGTGTACCCTTAAAAAACCTTTTTCAGGCAAGTGATCTTCAAGGCTCTTAAGTGTTTTTGACACCATAATTGACCCTCCCCCCTCAAGGGCTACTATGGTATAGCTTCCATTAGCTTTGCAATAGGATACCTGCTCAGGTTTAAGTATATGAACCCCCTCAAGAGTACTCAATTTTATGGTTTCTGATTTTTCTTCTGGCATCCGGCTGGCTCGCTTCATCCATAATTTAACATGCTCTATACTTTGTACAACCTCTTGGTAATCCAGCGGCTTTAGAATATAATCAAATGCATGTTTTTTAATGGCTTGCAAGCTGTGGTCTTCATGAGCTGTGATAAAGATCACGTTAAAATCACGATTTGGGAATGCTTCTAAAATATCAAAACCCAAACCCTCAGGAGGCATGGAGATGTCTAAAAAAACGAGGTTGGGCTTATGCTGTTTAATACATCGTATTCCGGCTGGTATTGAAGTAGCTTTTGAAAGAATATTCACTTCAGGGCAATACTCTGTAAGTATATGTTCCAGATTTTCTAAAGCTGCTTCTTCGTCATCAATCAATACTGCATTAATATCCGTCATGGTGTGATCTTATATGGAATTACAAATAAAACGCTGGTGCCTACGTATTCATTACCGGGGTAAGCATCACTAATCTTTATAGCTGAGCTTACATCTCCTTCAGCCAGTAAACTGATCCTTTTTTTAGTGATAGAGGTAGCAAATGATGAATGATTTTTGGGCCTGCTTTTCTCTGAAGATTTCCTTCCTATCCCGTTATCCCTGATCTCTACCCGCAGTTGCTCATCTATCAGCTCTATTGTAAGGCTTATTTCCCCATCCTCCCGTAAATGGATATTGCTGTGCCAAATGGCATTCTCAATAAAAGGCTGGATTAATAATGAGGGTATCAGGCAGTGGTTTATATCAATACCGGGATCAATTTTCTCGGTATAAACAAAGTTTTTTCGCAATCGTTTTTTTTCCAGCTTAATGTATAAGCTTATCATTTCCAGCTCCTTCTTAAGCGGGGTTTCCAGTGCGTCCGAATTTTGAAGAACCAGACGGATAAGCTTTGAAAAGACCACCAGAAAATCATTGGCTTCTTCTTTTTGATTTTTGAGGATATAATTCTGTACGGAATTTAAAGAGTTAAAAATAAAATGCGGATTCATACGGACGCGTAAGGATAAGGATCGAAGCTCATTCAATCTTCGTTCCATATTAGCCTGGTACTTGTAGCGGTTGATAATGCTGCGCACTACCAGAAAAAGCCCTATGGCCCCACTGATGACAAAAAACATCCGGAACCACCAGGTTTTCCAAAAAGGGGGGGCAATTTCTATACAGATGTTTTCGGACACACTCTCTACTCCATGAGCGTTTACAGCCTTAACCTTGAAATTATAATTACCCGGAGACATGGAACCGTAATTAATAGTTGTTTCTTTAGTTTCATGCCATACATCATCCACCCCTTCCATTTGATAAAAATACCTGAGTTTACCCCTGGAGTTAAAGGAAATACCCTGATAGGCAATTCTCACATCGTTTTGATCATGAGTTAATTTTAATTGTTTTTGGTCTTTAAAAGGTGTGCCGCTTACGGTTACATCCTTCAGAAAAAAAACAGGCCGATCATCATACTTACTGGTATCCTTTCTAGGTACGCGGATTATAGCAGTACTTGTTCCGGCAAACAAATAATCATCATATAAAGCTATCTGGCGTATATCCAAAGAATTTAAACCATCTGTTCGGTCTAATATGCTGCTCACACTGTAGGAACCATGCTTATTTTTCCGAATATAATTTACCCCGGTACTGGTCGCCACCCATAGGGTACTGTCCGAGGCTTCATATAACATATGGTTTATAGAGTTACTCAAAAGACCATTCTTCGTATTAACAGGTATAATAGCATCTGTTTTACGATCCCATATTAATACACCTCTGCCCCGGGTAGCCAAAACTATAAGTCCATTACTGGTTTCTACAATATCCTGAATCCTTGATTGAAAAAGCTCGTTATTATGATTAACAGGGGAAAGAGCATTTGTTTTCACATCAAAGCGATATAGACCCCAAATGCTACCCAACAGCACCACACTGTCTGTAGTGGTATGGATCTTAAAAATCTTAGGATAATATTTAAGTGATTCGTAATTGTTGATATATCCATCCCCCAGCTTACCCTTAAGCATAACGGATGAACTAAGTGATATCAAAACTATACTGTCAAATATTTCCTGAAAAGCATAAAGACCCACTGTTTCCCGGTTGTTGAGTAATCCCTTTTCCTCATCAGGAATAATATCCACCTCCAAAGTCCATTCAAACTTTAGCCCGTTCTTCCTCAAAGCTTGGGGAATTCTGAAGTAATCTATCTTCTTCTCATAACTTTCAAAGGTGCCTTTCTTTGGTTTATACGAAAAGATCTTGTCACGGGAGAAGAAAGTCATTAAGGTAGAGTCTTGAAAAAAGAAAGAAGCATTATAGTTACTTCTTCTTTTCGTGAACATCGCATAGGTTGTTATGAGCGGATTAGGCAAATAATATAAACCATCTCCCAAAGTGCAAAACCATTTCCCTCCTTCTGAGTCAGCACAAAAGCCGGTTACAAACTGGTCGCCAAGAATGTTTTGTATGGTATCAGAATCAGGGCTTAAACCAGTTACTCCAAATGGCGAGCATATGAGCCACTCGTCCTTATCAGAAAAAAAACGAAGCCTGCCCCGGGTCAGGCTGTAGGTTGCTCCGGGATTCATTATTTCACTTTCATCTACATTGGGCAAAAGCTTTTCAATACGGCTTTTTTCAAAGTCATTCCAATAGATAAGTGATGTAAACTCCTCACTCTCCACTCCGTGTAACTTTACATCTCCTGTATGGCTAAGTGTAATGACTGTTCCGCTAGTCATTACCAGCGTTACATTATCCTTTGCATCAATAAAAAAACGGGTAATAATATGGCCTACATAAAACTTGCTGCACGCTTCCCGCAAGATGTCGTTGTGTTTATACGAATAAATTTTACCCTTATAAATGAAACACAATCTTCGGTTGTAAGTCATAAACCAAACCCTACCCTTATCATCCTCAATTATCCTGAGAACAGTATTATCCGTAAGGCCGTCACGGGTAGTAAAAGTTTTAAAAGTAGTCCCGTCAAACCGTGATACTCCCTTATCGGTAGCCACCCAGATGTATCCTTTTTTATCCTGGAGGATATCGTACACTTCTGCACTTGGCAAACCATGTTCTATAGAGTAGTGAATGAACGCAGGCGATCCGGGTATCGATTGCGCAAAGGATCCTATAGTGCAGCAAAAGCTAAACACTACAGAGTACCATAACTTTTCCTTTATTGATCTCATCCCTCCCTGAGTTCCATGGAATTTAAACGTTGCCTTATCCTCAACCTTAAGCAGAAAGGCCAATTTAATTAAAGCGAACTAATAATCTGTATTTTTTAGACGGGCATTATTTAACGGGTTGCTTTGGATTTAGTGATGCTTAAAATTGTGCCGTATCGGTTAAATGAATTAAATTCGCAGCCCAAATCGGGCCCTTAGCTCAGTTGGTTAGAGTAGATGACTCATAATCATTTGGTCCGCGGTTCGAGCCCGCGAGGGCCCACCAAGTAAAAAACCCCACCATGCGGTGGGGTTTTTCATTTAAAGTATTAATCTTCCTGGGTGCCTTTATCTGCAACTCACCAGCCGAAGTTTGCAGCATAGAAAAACAGATCAGTAGTAGGCGAAAATTAGAGGTCAATCAAAAAAATGGTATCCCCTTTTTTGATTCTATACATTCTCAACTAACTTTAAATCACTTGAAAAAAGTAATCCTTTGACCGGAACAGGCTGTGTTTTGTCTTATTTATACCTTAAAATCAGGCTTGCCTATACCCCCCTTTTACTTATCAGCAGCGCCTGACAGCTCATCAATTTTAAATAAGTATATAATTATTAGATTCTGTAATTCTTTTTCTAATTTTACCTTTGAAATTTTAGACAAATGTCCAGTAAGCCGGTTTCATATTCTAATCCTGATCTTGATAACTGCGATCAGGAGCCTATCCATATCATCGGACAGATCCAGTCGATCGGTTATGTGTTGGTTCTGGATAAAAAAAGCCTTGAAATAGTACAAGCCAGTGAGAATGTTTCTGAGCTACTGGAAGCACCGGTAAAGAAAATTATAGGCACTTCCATAGAGTATTATTTCCCATTCTCTTTTTTGGAGTATATCAATAACCTGGCTAAAACGGATACGGTTGAAATACATTCTTTGAATTTTGAGCTCCGCCAGACATCTTATTTACTTACCTCACATCAATCCGATGGGTATTGGGTATTGGATATTGAAAAAGATGACTCCAGGCAGCGTGACCATTCCTTTCTTCATTATTCCGACCTCGTGGAAAACACAGTAGGAGGTATTAATGAGCTTGACTCGGTGGAGGAGATTGCTGAAAAGTTCATAATTAAGGTGCGGGAGATTACCGGTTTTAACCGCCTTATGGTATATCGTTTTGATGAAGAGAATCATGGTGAAGTAATAGCTGAGAATAAGGACCCGGAACTAGACTCTTATATGGGGTTAAAATTTCCAAATACGGACATTCCTCCCCAGGCCCGAAAACTATACCTTAAAAACCGGGTACGCGGCATTTATGATGTGGATGATGTACCTAGCTCCATTTACCCGCCAATCCGTAAACAGGATGGAAAGCCTTTGGATTTAAGTCATTCCTTTTTAAGAAACGTGAGCCCTATCCATATTCAATACCTAAAAAACATGGGAGTTCGGGCTTCTTTTTCTATTTCAGTGGTAATTAAAGATAAGTTGTGGGGTATGATATTATGCCATCATACAGATACCCCGGTCCATCTTAATTTATACCAGCGCAGGGCCTGCCTGTTTATAGGCCGCATGCTTTCGCACCGTATTGAGTCCAAATTGTTTGATGAACAGTTCAAAGGTTTCCGCGATTCCCTTAAAACTACTCAGACTGTAGTTCATACCTTAATGGCCACCAATGATATGCATCATGCCATGGATATGAATACCGCGCGTATTCTGGCCGCTTTTAAGGCAGATTATTTTGCGCTGCAGTTTGAGGGTAAGCTCACCACCAGCCATCCATCCCTCCGTGCAGCATGGGTAAAAGAACTTTTAGGCCAGTTATCTGATAAAAAAGGCGGTAGCATACACCACACTATAAACATCTTAAAAGATTATGAACCTTCAGAGCATGAATCTTTGGACCCAGCCGGTATGCTGAGCATTCAACTTTCACGGAAAATGGATGAGTACCTTATTTTCTTCCGTAAATCACAAGTCCAAAAGGTAAGCTGGGCCGGAAAGCCTAAGGGTAAAGGTCCCGATGATATTACTTCTCTGGCACCGCGCCATTCTTTTGATAAATGGACTGAAATTATTCAGGATCAGTCCCTGCGATGGGAACCAGGTGAAATACAATTTGCTAAAGAGCTGCGCATGCAGCTTATTCAAAATATTATTACCGTATTTCAGGGTAAAGAGCACAATTCAGAATCGGCTACACATATTAAGCTAAATTCGCGTTTGCTGGAACGCATTTCGGAGCTTGAGGAAAAGAACCGCCAGCTAGCAGACAATTTGAAGGGCATGCGAAAATCAGAAGCGCATGAGCGCATGGCTAAAGAAATTGCTGAAGAAAAGAACCGTATTAAACCCGTATAGATATCTCTTACTCCACTAATCACGTCCTACTGAACAAGCTTCGGGAACATACACGTCCCCTCCATAACCAGGTTGAAGCCGCCATGAATTCCGAAGCTTTGATGCACGCTGATTTTTCGATGAGCAATTACCATCTGCTGCTCAAACGCTTGTGGTGGGCCCATTCCTCTTTAGAACCAACCCTGGAAAGTTGTGATCCCATCAAAAACCACACAGCCCTTCAAGTTTCGAAAAGGCTGGGTAAGCGTCACTTACTGGAAAAAGATCTTGAGAGTTTGAATACAGACACTCAGGAATTTCCTATTCCAGGCCATGCATTACTAACTGATGAGGAATGCTGGGGTGCTTTATACGTATTGGAAGGCTCTTCCCTGGGTGGAGCCATGATCTACAAACAATTAGCAGAGCGGAAAAACAGGAACTTTCCATTGCGCTTTTACGGAGCTTACGGAAGCGAAACAGGTGCTATGTGGAGCTCATTCCGAAAAATTTTTACCGAAAAAACCACTCCTGAAGAAGACTGGGTTGACCCGGTTTTAAGGGGGGCCGAGAAAGCCTACGGTCATTTTTTGAAAGCGGCAGAATTCTTTAAAGCGTAAACCCCACACATACTACTTCCAACATGGCTGGTTTTTTTACTTTTGAGCCATGATCAAAAACATCATTTTCGATTTTGGTGCGGTACTTATTCCTATCGATGAATCTAAGACCTGGGAAAGTTTTCGCGAATTGGGAGCCATGGACTCTTTAAGAGATCAGAAAGAGCTCTTTAAAAAGTATGAAACAGGTAAAATTGAAACGCCCGAATTCCTGAAACAATTACAGCCCCATTTTTTTCGGAAGAAAATATTCCCGGGAGACCTGGCCAAAGCCTGGAACGCCATGCTTTACACCCGCTTGCCAGGAGAGGTTATTGATCAGCTAAAAAAGTGGAAGGGTGATTACCGCCTCTTTTTACTGAGCAACACCAATGATTTGCACATTGAAGAGATTAAATCCGTAGCCGGGCCTTTTGATTACAAAATGTTCCTGAAACAGTTTGAAAAGGTATACTATAGTTACGAAGCAGGCCAACGCAAACCCAGCTCTAAGATCTTTAAACGAGTACTGGAAGAAAATGAATTAGTGGCGGAAGAAACGTTTTACATTGACGATGGAAAGAAAAACACTGATGCAGCCAAAAAGCTGGATATAAAAGTATGGCATTTTGACCCGCAGGAAGATTCTATCCTCGATCTTGACAAAGTTCTATCAAAACACCATTCGTAGTTTTTGGGTGTAAAAAAGCTACCCATTTATTATCAGCTCCTTTTTTGGGTTCGGTATTCAAAAGCCTGAAACCCTCAGCTTCAAGGCGTTTCATTTCAGCTTTAATATCACTTACTGCAAAGGCTATGTGATGCACGCCTTCGCCTTTTTTAGCAATAAATTTGGCAATAGGACTATCCGCACTGGTGGCTTCCAGCAACTCAATTTTGTTAGGTCCGCTCTTAAAAAAAGAAGTCCTTACTCCTTCGCTGGGCACACCTTCCTCTTTGTAAGGAGGCTCCCCAAAAAGTTTGGTGAAAAGATCGTTGGACTTTTCAAGGCTTTCTACAGCAATACCGATGTGCTCAATTTTATCCATAATGTTTAATCAAATTTTTGCATTTCTACCAGCCTGCGGTACATCCCGTCTTTGGCCATCAATTCCTGATGTGATCCACGTTCAGCTATCCTTCCCTCATCCATTACAATGATCTCATTCGCATGCTGAATGGTACTTAGGCGGTGGGCAATAACCAAAGAAGTGCGGTTTTCCATCAGTTTATACAGGGCTTCCTGCACCAGTTTTTCAGATTCGGTATCCAGGGCTGAGGTGGCCTCATCAAGAATAAGCACCGGAGGATTTTTCAAAACTGCCCGGGCTATACTTATACGTTGTTTCTGACCACCACTCAGTTTACTTCCACCATCGCCAATATTAGTTTTGTAGCCATTGTCCAGCTTCTCAATAAACTCATGGGCATTGGCAATTCTGGCCGCCCTGATCACTTCTTCCATGCTTGCTTCAGGCTTGCCCAACGCAATATTGTAAAATATACTTTCATTGAACAACAAAGACTCTTGCGTAACAATACCCATTAGCGCACGCAGGTCTTTGATCTTCAAGTCCCGAATTTCAGCACCATCCAGGGTAATAGAACCCCCGCTTATATCATAAAAGCGGGGCACGAGGTTGGTAAGGGTGGTTTTACCGCTACCACTCTGCCCTACCAGTGCTATCATCTTTCCTTTCGGAATTTCCAGCTCTACCTCCCTTAATACATTTTTCTCACCGTAAGCAAAGCTTACTTTATCCAGTTTAATGGAATGGTCAAAACTATGTACAGAAAGCGCCCCGGGTTTATCTTTAATAGGGTTGTCTGCATCCAGCACTTCAATAACCCGTTCACTGGCTGCATTACCTCGCTGTATATGATAAGATGCTTTGGAGAGTGCCTTAGCCGGTGGAATAACCTGGTAAAAGAATAGTACGTAAGCTATAAACTGTTCAGCCGTAAAACCATCTTCATTTAACACCAGTGTACCTCCGTACCAAATGATCACCGCCATAACCACCGCTCCTAAAAATTCACTGAGCGGAGAAGCCAGATCATTCTTTCGCATGACACTGTTCATAATACGGAAGTACTGATCAATAGTACGTTGAAAGAGATTTTCCTTTAAATGTTCGGCATTAAAGGCTTTGATCACCTTAAGCCCGGTCACATTCTCTTCGGTTTGAGACATCAACTCTCCCATTTTTTCCTGCGCCCTGGCAGAGGAACGCTTCAGGCTTTTTCCAATTGAAGTAACAATAAGCGATACCACGGGTAACAGAATAAACACAAAAACCGTAAGTCCCGGACTCATCCAGATCAAAATAGCCAGCGAAGCAACAATCATGATCGGCTCACGGAAAAACATTTCAATGGTCATTAAAATAGACCATTCAATCTCTTTGAGGTCCGAAGTCATACGAGAGATAATATCGCCTTTGCGTTGCTCGGTAAAAAATGAAATGGGCAGGGCCAGTATTTTATGGTGTAAGTCGGCCCGGAGATCACGCGTTACTCCATTGCGTAAGGGTGTAATACTGAAAAGGGCGAGGTAATTAAAAAGGTTTTTAAAGAGAAAGGCTGACACTACCCAAATGCATACATACATAAGTGCATCCGCCTGTCCTACTTCCTGAAACCGTGAACCTATCTCGTAATTGAGATAATCACGGGCGTAATCCATGATGTTACCATCAAACTCCGGCTGGTTTACCGGCCCTTCGGCATTATTGAAAATAATGCCCAGTACGGGTATCACCAGACCAATGGAGGCCAGTGAAAAAACGATGGAAAGTAAGTTGAAAATAATGTTGAACACGATATTCATCCGGTACGGCCGGGCATATCGCAGTATTCTCCAGAAAGGTTTCATTGGGGCAAAGTTAGGCTATTCCGTTGGAGATAAAACAAAAACCCCGCAAGGCCAAAGGCCTAAACGGGGTTCTCTTTCAACCTCTCAGACTTAACGTTAATTATGTATAATAAAGGCACTGATATTAATTCAGCTCTTCTGCATTCACCTCGTATAAACGCGCGGGCTTATGCAGTACACCTTTTTGTTTTTCATCAGTTGGAGTAACCAGGTTTTCCTTCAGTATTTTCTTTCGGAAATTCCGCTTATCCAGTTTTTTACCCAAAATGATCTCATACAGTTTCTGTATTTGGCTCAGGGTAAATTTTTCCGGTAACAATTCAAAACCGGTCTTTTTATTTTCAAAATCTTCCTTCAGTTTACCAAGTGCCGTACTCAGGATCTCATCATGATCAAAAGCCAGGCTAGGTATTTCTTTCATGTCGCACCAAAAAACCTTTTCGGCAAAACTGGATGCGGCAGGTTCAAAATCGCCCATTTTAACCAGTGCAAAATAAGCCACGGTAATTACACGGGCCTGCGGATTTTCACGATAGGACTGAAGCCACTCTAAATCCTTTATATCTTTTACCCGATTGGGGTTGCCAAAGGTTTTAAATTGCTGAAGGAAAATACCTTCCAGCTGGGTAAGTTCCTTTAACACCCTTGAAGCCGCATCATCAAGGCTCTCATCATCAAGGATAAGGTCACCGGGCAAGGCCTGCTGACTTTTTCCTTTTTCCAGCTTCTTCTCAATCAGAAGAACGTTCAGTTTTTCATTGTCAAAACCAAAAACCACACAATCCACGGAAACATTGGGATTAAGATTTTTCATAATTACTTATAAATCAATTGTTTTAATTTAACACGCTTATTGATCTCCAAAAGCCTCCGTTTTCAGGAGTTAAATATAGAAATTTTTTTAAAGGTGTATTTTTTACACTAAGTTTGTTGTACTATTTTTATTCCACCTATGACAAAACCCATTAAAACCATTGGCGTTCTTACCTCGGGAGGCGATTCCCCCGGCATGAACGCAGCTATAAGAGCCGTAGTACGTGCCGCTTCCTTTTACGAAAGAAAGGTGTTTGGTATTTATGAAGGCTACGAAGGTTTAATCAACGACAATATACAGGAACTTAACGCTCGTTCCGTAAAAAATATACTGAACCGCGGAGGCACTATCCTCAAATCATCAAGGAGTAAAGCTTTCCGAACTGAGGAAGGCCGTAAAAAGGCGTTTGACAATCTTAAAAAACACCAGATTGACGCTCTGGTATTGATTGGCGGGAATGGCACTTTTACCGGAGGACACATTTTTTGGGAGGAGTTCAACATTCCGGTAATTGGCGTACCCGGCACTATAGATAATGACCTTTTTGGCACGGATTATACCATCGGTTTTGACTCAGCTACCAACGTGGTTATTGAGTGTATTGATAAACTTCGTGATACGGCAGAATCACATAACCGCCTTTTTTTTATAGAAGTAATGGGTCGCGATTCCGGCTTTATTGCGCTTCGCTCAGCCCTGGCTTCCGGAGCCCTGGATGTAATACTTCCGGAGGAAAGCGCTCCTTTTGATGACCTGGTAAGTGAACTTGAAAAAGGCGTGGAAAACCAAAAAACCAACAAATTGGTAGTGGTGGCAGAAGGTAATAAGCTGGGTGATACCTTTTGGATCGCAGAACAGATCCGTAAAAAATTTCCGGAAATGGAATCCAAAGTAACCATACTTGGCCATCTGCAAAGAGGCGGCTCTCCCAGTTGCCATGACCGGGTATTGGCCAGCCAGCTGGGTGTTGCAGCTGTGGAAGGTCTGCTAAACGGTAAATCAGATATAATGGTGGGTGTTGAAAATAATGACATTTCATATACTTTTCTTCAAAAAGCCATAAACAATAAAGCAGTTATAAACCCCGAACTGCTTCGAATCAGTAAAATATTATCCATCTAAAACATTTTATAATATGCGCATAGCTATTAATGGCTTCGGCCGTATAGGAAGGATCACCTTTCGCCAGTTGATTGAGAGAAATGAAGTAGAAGTTGTAGCGATCAATGATCTTACTGATCCCGCCATTCTTGCTCACTTATTAAAATATGATTCAGTACACGGTAAATTTCCGCACCGTGTGGAGGTTCGAGACTCAACCCTGGTAATAAATGGTAAGGAGATCCGTATTCTTTCACAAAGAGATCCGGCTCAACTACCTTGGAAAGATATGGGTGTGGAGATGGTACTGGAGTGTACTGGTATTTTTCGTGACCGTGAAGGAATGAGTAAACACCTGTCTGCCGGTGCTAAAAAAGTTATTCTTAGCGCACCCGCCAAGGGTGATGTTAAAACTATTGTACTTGGGGTAAACGACCATGAACTTAGTGCGGAGGATGATATGGTAAGTAATGCCTCTTGTACCACCAATTGTCTGGCACCCATGGTTAAGGTGCTTCACGAAAAGTACGGTATTGTAAAAGGCTATATGACCACCACCCATGCGTATACGGCTGACCAGCGCTTGCAGGACGCTCCACATGATGACCTGCGCAGGGCCCGTGCAGCAGCTCTAAGTATTATACCCACCACTACCGGGGCAGCTAAAGCAGTTGGTCTCGTTTTACCGGAAATGAAAGGTCGCCTGGATGGTTTTGCCATGCGTGTACCTACCCCTACCGGTTCTGTAACCGACCTTACGGTTGAGCTGGAGAAAGAGGTAAGCGCTCAGGAGATTAATAAAGTAATGAAAGAAGCCAGCGCCAATGCACTTAAAGGTATTATGGAATATACGGATGAGCCTATTGTTTCAGCCGATATAACGGGCAACCACTCTTCATGCATATTTGATAGTGACCTTACAGCTGCTAACGGAAATATGGCTAAAGTTGTAGGCTGGTATGATAATGAAATGGGGTATTCTTCGCGCCTGGCAGACCTTACCGTTCGGATGTCTAAGATGTAAAAAGTACACTTAACCTATATTTGCCGTTTACCTTCTCTTTTAATTAGTGAGAACAACCTATGATTTATTTGGCAGAAAGCGGGTCTACCAAGACCGATGCAGTTATATTAAAGCCTGATGGCAGCGAAGTTTGCAGAGTGAACACCATGGGGTTTAACCCATACTTTCATACTTCAGAATCCATTGGCCGCGAAATGGCAAAAGTAGATGCCGTTAAAAAATACGGCCATGAAATAACCCAGGTATACTTTTATGGTTCGGGCTGCTCTTCTGCCCAATTGTGTAAAGTGGTGCGCAAGGGCCTTGCTCAGGTATTTCCCAAAGCTGATATAGCTGTTGATCATGATCTGATGGCCTGCGCCTTTGCCACCTACACCGGCCAGCCGGCTATCAGTTGTATATTGGGCACAGGTTCCAACAGCGTTTTTTTTGATGGAAAGGATATACATACCCGTGATTCGGGCCTGGGGTTTATACTGGGCGATGAAGGTTCCGCCAGCCATATCGGCAAAAAACTGATTACTTCTTATTTCTACCGTACTATGCCCAAAAATCTTCGTGAAAAATTTGAGGAGAAGTACAATATGGATAAAGACCACGTGGTACAGAAGGTATATCAAAATGAGCATGCCAATGTATACCTGGCCGGTTTTGCCCCTTTTGCCAATAATCACATTGAAAAGCCTTTTTGTTGGGAAGCGGTATTCAGCAGCTTTCGCGATTTTATTGAATACCACGTACTCTGTTTTGAGAAGGCCCGTGAAGTTCCCATCCATTTTGTGGGGTCAGTAGGGTATCATTTTAAAGACGTATTAAGCGATGCGATCCTTTATTTTGATTTGAAAATGGGGAACATTGTACAAAAGCCTTTAGACGGGCTGATACGCTATCATCGCGATTACATCCTGCAAGAAGGCAAATCAATTGTAAAAAGTAAAAGTATCTGATGGTTATAGCCCTCATTGCCCATGATGGTAAAAAAGCGGAGATGGTAGGTTTTCTGCGTGACCACCTGGATCTTTTCCACCGGGATGATGTAGAATTAATTGCTACCGGTACCACTGGCTCTCACGTGGAAAAGGCAGGCCTCAAGGTAATTAAAGTACTCTCCGGCCCTTTGGGAGGTGATGCCCAAATTGCTACACGGGTGGCCGAAGGCCGGATAAATGCTGTTTTCTTTTTTCGTGATCCATTGGATAAGCATCCTCATGAACCGGATATCCTGATGCTAATGCGCATTTGTGATGTGCATAACATTCCTTTAGCTACTAATCCGGCTACCGCACGTCTTATATTCAGAGCTTTGCTTTCTGAAGAATAAGTGGCTTTAAAAAACGCTGTGAGGGACAAGTTCATATCCACTAAAGGGGTCTGGACCACCATCATATCAGGCTTATTTAATTCTTCGTTTTTCAGCAAATCCTCAGTGGACCAAACCCCAACAGCCTGCGCCTTTACGAAGAAGTACGGAAGGACTCCTTTGTTTTAACTACCTAGCTATCCATATAAATTATTTAGTATATTGCCACTAATTGTACATGTTACACTAAGGCGGTAATTTTGTGTTAAACGACTTTTTTACCCGACCTTAACTTATCATTATTCAATAAGGTGATTATGCAGTAACAGGCAATAATCAAAATTAAAAGCCCCGTGTGTTACACACGGGGCTTTTTTTCTATAATTTACCTTAAAAGGTTAGCAGAATTCGTCAAAAGCACCTACCAGGTTATCGGCAATGGCCTCGGCTGCACGACCTTCAATATGATGCCTTTCGATCATATGCACCAACTGCCCGTTCTTGAACAGAGCAATGGAAGGTGAGGATGGAGGGAAAGGCGCCATCATATCACGGGCCGTTTTAACCGCTTCTACATCATTACCTGCAAAAGCTGTAATCATGCGGTCAGGCTTTTTAGCGTGTTGCGTAGCCATTTTCACAGCCGGCCTGGCATTAGCAGCGGCACAACCACAAACTGAATTAATGACCACTAAAGTGGTACCATCTTTATTTATTTCATTCTTAACCTCCTCTGAGGTACGTGTTTCTTTTATTCCTACCGTAGTAAGATCCTCACGCATGGGAGCTATTAAATCTTCTGGATACATAACTGAATTTTTTACAAAATTAGGATTCTCCTTTAATCTGGCAGATTGCCGGGAACTATATATTCATTGAAAACAAAAAAGGAGGCTTTTGCCTCCTTTTTATAGATTCATAAACCCACCCTTCTTAGATAAAAAGGGGAGCATTGGAAATATTTTTTACTTCAGAATCAATGTCTTTCACAATTTTGGAAAGACGCTCAAATTTCTTTTTGCTCAATAAGCTTACACTAAATCTTTCTGTGCATTCTTTCCCCGCTTTGATGTAATGTACCACCAATTTTTTACGGATTCCACTGTGATCAAGCTCAAGGGCTACCACATTTTTACGCAAAACATACAAATCCTTACCTAACACACGGTTCATCACCATGTGACTTTTGATATGCAATACATCAGATTCTGCGTTAAAGCTAAAAATGGGTAAACCTACATAAGCGTAGGCCAAGCCTATTAGCGCAGGTGCAACCAAAATGGAGTAACCATTGAAAAGATCTCCAATATGGTTGAGGATAAACAAAAAGGCCAGATCGGCCAAAACCACCAAAACCAGTGTAACGATCACCAGCCAGAGGTACTTACGAATGTTTGTATTAGTAATCATAATAGTAAATAACGACTTCGCGAAAGTAAAAAAATTCTCACTAAAAATCAAGTAATCCCCTGATTTTTAGAGTATAGCTTTTTTGAGATCGTTTTATTGAGTTTACGATCTCTTTCGGGCAAAGAACGAACGGATTAATTCCGCACATTCATCTGTTAGCAAACCTTGCTCCAAAATTGTTTTAGGGTGTAGATACCCCCCGTGTTCCACAAAACCACGTTTGGGGTCAGGAGCCGCAAACACCACTCGTCCTATCTGGCTCCAAAAAAGTGCTCCGGCACACATGGGGCAGGGCTCCAGTGTTACAAACAAAGTGCAGTCTTTTAAATATTTTGAACCCAGGTATGAACTGGCCGCAGTAATGGCCTGCATTTCTGCATGAGCTGTTACATCAATTAGCCGTTCAGTGAGGTTATGACCCCGTCCAATAATTCTGTTCTTACTTACTATAACCGCCCCAATCGGAATTTCATCTTCTTCAAAAGCCTTTTGTGCTTCCATGAAGGCCTGGCGCATAAAATATTCATCACTATAAATCTCTATACTCAAATGTGTACACTTTTAGAGCTGTAAAGATAGGTATGCTCCTAATACTTTGTAATTTCGCCAGCTCATCAAATGTTGGCTAAAAATGCATCGTACACATACCTGTGGTGAACTGAATCTACAACACGAAGGACAAAATGTTAAACTGGCAGGCTGGGTACAACGTGTACGCAATCTGGGTGGCATGACCTTTATTGATCTTCGCGATCGTTATGGCATAACACAGCTGGCGTTTAATGAAGAATGGGACGCCAACCTTCTGGAGCAGGCCCGCAAAACCGGACGTGAATTTGTGATACAGGTTGAGGGTGAGGTTATTGAACGCAGCAGTAAGAATGCCAATATGCCTACCGGTGAAATTGAGATCAAAAGCAAATCTCTGACGGTACTCAATGCCTCTAAAACACCTCCTTTTACTATTGAAGATGAAACCGATGGCGGTGAAGAGTTACGCATGAAATACCGCTACCTGGATTTACGCAGAAACCCGGTAAAGGAAAACATACTCTTACGCCACCGCGTAAATATGGAAACCCGTAATTACCTTAGCTCAGTAGGCTTCATTGATATTGAAACTCCTTTCCTTATCAAATCCACTCCGGAGGGGGCGCGTGATTTTGTGGTACCTTCACGTATGCATGAAGGTCAGTTCTACGCCTTGCCCCAGTCGCCCCAAACCTTTAAGCAACTGCTTATGGTTTCCGGCTTTGATAAATATTTCCAGATTGTGAAGTGTTTCCGTGATGAGGACCTTCGGGCTGACCGCCAGCCGGAATTTACACAAATAGACTGTGAAATGTCTTTTGTGGAGCGCGAGGACATTCTCAACATATTTGAAGGGTACCTCACTCATATACTAAAAGAAGTTAAGGGAGTGGCTATTGACTCTATTCCCCGCATTACTTACGATGAGGCCATGGCTAAATATGGCAGTGACAAGCCGGACATCCGCTTTGGGATGACATTTAATGAATTGAATAAGCTTACCCAGAACAAAGGTTTTAATGTTTTTGATAAGGCCGAATTGGTAATAGGCATCAATGCTGAAGGCTGTGCTTCCTATTCTCGCAAGCAAATAGATGCGCTGATCGATTTTGTAAAACGTCCGCAGGTAGGAGGTAGCGGATTGGTATGGTGTAAGTATAATGAAGACGGTACTCTTAAATCTTCGGTAGATAAATTTTACACTGCGGAAGACCTTAAAGCCTGGGCCGATGCTATGAAGGCCAAGCCTGGTGACCTTATGCTTATTATGGCCGGGCCAACTCACAAAACCCGAAAAGCATTAAACGACCTTCGCCTGCATCTGGCAGAAGAACTGAATCTGCGAAATCCGGAAGAATTTGCTCCCCTATGGGTACTGGATTTTCCTCTTTTAGAATGGGACGAGGATACACAGCGCTGGTACGCCATGCACCACCCCTTTACCTCACCCTATCCCAAGGATATGCATTTGCTGGATACCGATCCGGGAAGCATTCGTGCTAATGCCTATGACCTGGTTATGAACGGTAATGAAATAGGTGGAGGGTCTATACGTATACACGACCGTGAGATCCAAAAGAAAATGTTTGCCATACTGGGCTTTAGTGATGAAGAAGCCAAAAAACAATTTGGCTTTCTGATGGATGCCTTTGAATACGGAGCACCTCCTCATGGAGGTATTGCCTTTGGTTTTGACCGTCTTGTGGCCTTATTAGGTGGTAAAGAAAGTATTCGCGACTTTATGGCCTTCCCCAAGAATAACGCTGGGCGGGACCTTATGATAGATACACCTGCTGCTATTGGAGAGGAACAGCTCAAAGAGCTTCGCATAACCATAAGCGAGTAGCATCATGGCTGCCGGGCAAAATACCCTTCTCGGTCGCTTCCTTAAATGGAGGGCCAGGCATCTTTCGCAACGGCAATTCGTTCTGATATTGAGTGTAGTAGTGGGGTTTCTCACCGGGCTGGTGGCGGCCTTTCTAAAAAACTCCACGCACTTTATACAAGAGCTGGTTACTTCAGACTATCTCACGGATTATTACAACCCTTTCTACTTTGCCTTTCCCATTATAGGGATTGTCATTACTGTACTTATCCGCAAATTGCTCAAAGGGAAAAAGGTGGGAGAAGGAGTGCCCAGTACTCTTTTTGCCATTTCCAGGAAGAGCGGTATTATGCCGGCCTCTCAAATGTTCAGCCACATGATTACCAGTATTTTTACGGTTGGGTTTGGAGGCTCAGTAGGATTGGAAGGCCCTTCGGTAGGAACAGGTGCCGCTATAGGCTCTAATCTGGGGCGCTTAATGCATATTAATTATAAATCACGGATCCTTTTGATCTCTTGTGCATCAGCCGGTGCCATTTCATCCATCTTTAACGCACCCATTGCCGCCATCATTTTTACCATTGAAATTTTTAGCCTTGATCTTACCTTTGGTTCGCTCATCCCTCTTTTATTGGCTTCCGCTTCCGGAGCCGTAACCTCTATTTTTATTCAGGGCGGAGACTACCTTTTTCACTATAAATACATTGCTCCGTTTGAGGTAAGCGAGATACCCTTTTATGTACTGCTCGGGGTTATGACCGCTTTTATATCGGTTTATTTTAACCGCCTCTATTTTTATGTCGACAATTTTTTCAGTCGCTTTAAAAATCCCGGCATGAAGGTTTTAGTAGGCGGAGGTCTTTTAGGCCTGCTTATTTTTCTAATACCTCCCTTATATGGAGAAGGCTACGAAACTATTAATCACCTGCTGAACGGTGACCTGGACAAAGTGGTGGAAAGGAGCTTCCTCCATGAGTACCTTACTTCAGAGTACCTGGCGCTGGCTCTTTTGGTGGGCCTGGTATTGTTCAAGGGTTTTGCCACCACCTTTACCTTAGGGGCCGGTGGTGTGGGCGGTGTGTTTGCCCCTTCGCTTTTTATCGGGGCTTCAACCGGTTTTGTATTTGCCCGTTTTATTAATGAACTGGGTTGGGTAACGCTATCTTCAAGCAACTATGCTTTGGTAGGTATGGCCGGACTTATGGCCGGAGTTCTGCACGCCCCGTTAACCGCGATATTTATGATCGCAGAAATTACCGGAGGCTATGAACTTTTTATACCGCTTATGCTGGTTTCTGCCATTTCCTTTTTGGTCACACGCAACCTGATGCCCCACTCGGTTTATACGCTGCAACTCGCACGTAAGGGAGATATTCTTACCCATAATAAGGATCAGGTAATCCTCACCCTCCTTACTATTGATAAAGTTTTGGAAAAGGACTTTAAAAAAGTAAACCCGGAAATGACACTTGGTGAACTGGTAAAAGTGGTGAGCACCAGTAAGCGTAACCTTTTTCCGGTAATTGACACCGATGGGAAACTTACAGGGGTATTGACCCTGGATGACTTCCGGAATATTATGTTTGACCAATCACTTTACAATACCACTTACGTAAATGAACTCATGAGCCCTCCCCCGGCTATCATTGAAAAAAACGAAACCATGAACTCTGTGATCCAGAAATTCCAGTCTACCGGAGCATGGAACTTACCGGTAGTAGACCAGGGCCGTTACATTGGTTTTGTATCCAAATCAAAGATGTTCTCGGTATACCGCAGAAAGCTGCTTGAGTTTTCAGAATGATCTATCGGTCCATTTGAGTCATTTATAAGACAATCCCTAATACCTTCATTTACGTATATTTAGCGTCCCCTAGAATGAAGCTTCCGTTGGCAAAACGCCTCCGGGCCGTAAACTTGAAGAATAACCGATTGATTATGAAGTACTTTTTATCGATAGCGATAGCTGTGATCAGTATAGGATGGGCTATGGCCCAAAATGCCGATTGGGTGGAGATGATGGAAGATCCCAATGTAAATTTCTACTCGGTACAAAGCAGTTTTGAGGAATACTGGAAAGATCGTGAAATAGAAAAAGGAAAAGGCTGGAAACAGTTCAAACGCTGGGAAGCATTCATGGAACCCCGTGTTTACCCTGAAGGTGTAAGACCTGACCCTTCTATTTTAGCAACGGAGTATGCGACTCTTAAGGCTAAGCAAAACAGCAGTGTGAATGCAGGGTCATGGAGTCCGTTAGGACCTTTTGACGGAAACGCTCTGAATGGTGTGGGTCGTATTAATAAAGTAACTCTTGACCCTGCCAACAATCAGGTAATATGGGTGGGCACACCAGCCGGTGGGCTTTGGAAGAGTGTAGATGGAGGCCTTAACTGGAGCACCAACACCGACCTGCTTCCTAACCTGGGTGTAACTGATATTGATATTGATCCTTCCAACCCCAATGTAATGTACCTGGCTACCGGTGATCGGGATGGGTCAGACACTTACAGTTATGGTATTTTAAAATCCACCGATGGAGGAGTTAACTGGAACGCCACGGGTCTTAGTTATAGCGTAACCCAGCAGATCCGTATCTCCAATGTTATTATTCACCCCACACAAACCAATACCCTTATTGCTACTACCAGCGCGGGTATTCAACGTTCTACCGATGGGGGAGCCACCTGGAGCAATCGCCAGAATGGTGTATTCAATGCCCTGGTTCAAAAACCCGGAAACCCCAACGTTCTTTTTGCCACTTCCAGCAGCCGTGTCTATCGCAGTACAGATAACGGACTCAATTGGGCCCAGATCCAGAATGCTGGGTTACCCACCTCCGGTATTCGCAGAATAGAGCTGGCCGTTACGCCCCATGATCCTGATTATGTATATGCACTATACGGAGCCAGCAATAATGGTTATCTGGGTTTATACCGCTCTACAGATTCCGGTAACAACTGGAACGTACGTTCTACGGCTCCAAACCTTTTAGGGTGGAGTTCTACGGGTAGTGACAATGGTGGACAGGCCTGGTATGACCTGGCTTTAGCGGTTAACCCCACCAATAAAAATGATGTAGTGGTTGGTGGTGTAAATGTCTGGCGCTCTTCCAATGGAGGAAACGTATGGAACATTATCGGCCACTGGCAGGGAAACGGTGCGGCTTTCATTCATGCAGATATTCATCACCTGAGTTTTACTCCGGACGGAGCCTCTGTATATGCGGGTTGCGATGGAGGGATCTATCGTAAAAATGATAATCAATTCAGCTGGGACGAACTGAACGTAGGGATGAATATTACCCAATACTATAAATTGGGCGCCTCGGTTACTGATCCTGACCTTATTATTGTAGGTGCGCAGGATAACGGTACCGATCTGTACGATAATAATACCTGGGACGGGGTTCGTGGTGGTGACGGTATGGAATGTGCCATTGACCCAAGAGATGGCAATATCATGTACTCTTCCGTATACTATGGTAACTTCCGGAAATCCACCAACCGCGGAAATAACTTTAATGCCAACTTCAACCTTTCTGCTTCAGGCTCCGGTAACTGGATCACTCCTTTTCTTATAGATCCCTTACACCCTGACACATTATACGCAGGCTTTTCACGAGTATACCGTTCAGACAATGGCGGAATTTCTTTTTCAGCCGTGAGCCCTTCCGGAATGACGGGCGGTTCTAACCTGGATCAGATGGCGCTTTCACCAACGCATACCAATGTATTATATGTTTCGGAAGGCAGCCGCTTGTGGCGCAGTGATAATCATGGCTCTTCTTTTACAAGCCTGTCTGTACCGGGCAGCCGCGAGATCAGTTATATCTCCGTAGCGTATGATGATCCGATGCACGTTTTTATTACCCGCAGCGGATATACCGCAGGTCAGAAAGTATATGAATCTAAAGATGGTGGCGCCAGCTGGACCAACATTTCTGCCAACCTGCCCAACATACCCGCCAACTGCGTAGCGATTGAAAACAATGGTGCAGTAGGCGTATATGCCGGTACGGACCTGGGTGTGTTTTACCGGGATAAAAACAGTAGCGAATGGTTGCCTTATAATAACAATCTGCCTAATGTTATAGTTACTGAAATTGAGATCAACTATACAGACCGCCAATTGAAAATGGCCACTTATGGCCGTGGCTTATGGCAATCTCCCCTGTATTCTGATCTGGTGGCACCCCTTGCTGAAGCTGGTTTCCCCAGCCTGGTGTGTTCTGGTGATACCGTAACTCTTACTGATCTTTCTCATTACCATCCCACCTCCAGAAGCTGGAATATTATCCCGGGTACTTTCACTTATGTGAACGGCACCAGTGCCTCTTCTCCAAACCCTCAGCTTATCTTTAATCAGCCGGGAATATATGATATTGAATTAACCGCCAGCAATAGCCTGGGCACACATACACGCCACTATATTTCAGCTGTGGCCTCAGGAGGGTTTCCACTTCCTTTTACAGAAGACTTTGAAGCCGCCAATAGCTTTGACCATTGGAGCGCTCCGTCAACAGATCAAAAAGGCTGGGAACGAACCACAGTAACCGGTAATAATCCCGGGGGATTTGCCGCACGCTCCAATCTTTATTTCAATACCGGTAACGGACCTTATGAACTGATATCTCCGGGTATAAGCTTTGTAGGCCACAGCGCTGTCAGTATGGATTTTGATTATGCTTACCGCGGTCGCGGAGGTAATACAGATGATACACTGCGAGTATATATAGCCACGCAATGCCAGTCTAACTGGGTGTTGCTTAAAGAATATTATGAGGATGGTACTTCTAATTTTGTAACCTCAACTCCACGAAACTCAGACTTTATTCCGGGAGCGCCTTCCGATTGGTGTGGGAATCCTGGTTTTGGCGACTGTAAAACGCTGGATCTTTCTGCTTACGATGGCATGGAAGGTATCCGCATTAAATTTGAAGTAGGCCAGGCCGGAGGAAATAATGTGTACCTGGATAATATAAATATCACCGGGAACTCTTCTCAGGCGCCCACTGCGGCTTTCAGCGGGCCCGGTACTACCTGTGCCTTACGCAATATCACTTTAACGGATCAATCCTATGGGTCTCCGGCCACGTATGAGTGGACGTTTACCGGAGGAAACCCGGCTGTTTCAAACAGTCGCAACCCTTCCGTTTCATACGCTGCAGCAGGCACCTATGAGGTAAAGCTTAAGGTTTCCAATAGTTTAGGTAGCGACTCCATTACCAAAACTTCGTTTATTACGGTTGATCCGGCTGACTCGGTACTCATTGCTTTAACTACCAATAACTCGTCCACCCTGTGTTATAACGATACATTACAACTGAGTTTAGCTGTTACCAATACCGGAACCAGTCCGGTTTACGAATGGTATCGTAACGGCTCCCTGATACATAATGGCTCAACCTCTGCCTACAGTTACACTGGGTTGCAGGATGGTGATTTTGTGTATGCCAGAGTCCGCTCATCATTAGAATGCTCCTTTCCCCAAAACGCAGTATCAGATACGGTTTCGGTAAATGTATTTGCCAGGCCCACTGTACAGATCAATGCCACGCCTGATCTCTGTGTAAATGGCGCACCCATTACCCTGAATGCCAGCCCTTCCGGAGGTACATTTACCGGGGTGGGAGTTCAGGGCTCTCAATTTGATCCCTCTTTAGCAGGAGCCGGCTTTCATACCGTTTTTTACGATTATACGGATGCCAACGGCTGTGTAAACAGTGCTTTCCGCACCATACGGGTAGATGCGCCCGTTTCCATAAGCTTTAACGGGCAATCTTCTTTTTGTGAAGGCGAAAGTCAGGTAAGACTTACCAGCGCTTCTCCATCCGGAGGGGTATACTCAGGAGCAGGTGTTTATTCCGGGTTTTTCTACCCGGATTCGGTAGGCCCGGGCTCCTACCAGATATCTTACTCTTTCACTTTAGGTAGTTGTGATACAGTAACCAGTACTACCACTATTGACGTATATGCGAGTCCCGCTGCGCCTACGGTTTCAATTATTGGCAGCTCGTTACAGTGCGATCAAGCCGGTTTTACGTACCAGTGGTTCCTGGGAAGTACGGCTTTATTCAATGCCCGCTTCCGCAACTTTACTCCCGGCAGCAGTGGCATGTATCGCGTACGAATTACAGATACCAACGGTTGCAGTACTTTTTCAGACCCCATACAGTTTAACATCGGGCAGGAAGAATTTGAGAATGTTATTTCCTTCTCCGTATTCCCTAACCCGGTAAAGGATCTATTGCGCCTGGAACTGGAAACCAGCACAGCCGTGGAAGGCTCGTTGGTGATCTTTAACAATGTGGGTCAGATGCTGATTGAACAAAAACTGGAAAAGTCCAGTAGCATTTCAGAAGGTATTGATGTTTCTGATCTGCCTGCCGGACTTTATGTACTTACTATTGAGGGTAAGGATATTCGCCTTAACGGAAAATTTATAATAGAATAAAAAGCAACTATTTCAAGCGGCTGAACCGGTCTACGATCGTTTCAGCTCCGCTTTTTATTGCAATAAAGTATATTCCGGGCTTAAAGGAAGACACGTCAATACAATCAGCGTAATGGTTTGATTTCAAAAGTACCTTCCCCTGCATATCCATAATGGTAATTTCCTCTATGTGCTGCGAAGAGTCAATATAAAGACGATTGGTTACCGGCTTAGGATAGATTTGTATAGCTACTGAAGAAGCGTAATCCGCAAGACCAACGTTGTTTACATCCTTACAGCCGGAGCTGGCCGTAAGACAGGCGTCTACCGTAATTTCAACATAATAACTACCGTTTACGGTCACGATCAGACTATCGTCTGTTTCTCCCGCTAAAGCCAATCCCGTGTTACAATCAAACCACTGATATGTTACATTACTTCCTTTAAGCGTAGCTTCCAGAAGAGTTCCCGATTTAGTAACGGATGTATCAAAGCTTTGCTCAAAAGCGCCCATATCTACCTGGCCGGCAAAATACCGTACGCTACCATCAGCATCCATCATACCTGAAAAATCAAAGCTGATATCTACCTGACTCCCCTGAACAAATACGGTATCCCCATCATTAATCCCAGGGGAGCAGGGCTGCAAACGGAAGTTTTTATTTGACTCATCCACAAAGTCAGGTACAGCTTGCAGGTTACCGGAATAATTAGTTGCGGCCGAGTAATTAGGGTTTTCAACCATATTGTTGTGAAAAGCAAACACATCCGGGAGATATGCCAGTCCGGAGTGTTGATCAAACTCGTGACCTCCGCCATTATTATGGAAAAGGTTATTGTAGAAATAAGCTTTAGCAGTGGCTCCTGAATTATACTTACCCAGGCCAATAGCCGGAGTGCCGGAAGGCATAAAATTGTTCACGATTGTATTATTCACCCAGTAGCTTTCTACCGACCCCGTAACCTGAGCAGCCATAACAGCCAGGTACCCCGCTACAGATGTGTTATTATAAATAAGGCAATTGGCTACTATACAATATACATTATTGGTGTAGGTATTAATGGCCTCGCCAAAAACCCCGCCTTCAGCCTGATTATCATGTACGACCAGGTTTTCATAGATAACATTAATAGCATCACCGCTGGAAGAAGCATACTGACGGGCGGCTACAGCACATGAATATACGGCTGTACAATAGCGTATGGTACAATTTCTTACCGTGGCGTTGATCTCACCATCCCCGGCATTGATACCAGTAATGTATACCCCTGCTCCGTACCGTTCCCCACCTTTAATACTACTATTGGCGTTTCCGCCCTGAATAATGAAACCGTCTACCAGGGTGTTATCCACATTATCAATAGTAACCACACTATATACGTTATCAGACCTGGTATTATTTGTATACGAAAGAGTACCACTGTCGTTCCCCATAAGATCGCCTTCCAGAATAGTAGGGTTTGCCGTAGGATTACGCTCACCAAGGCTGGTTTCAGTTCCATTAAACCCACCGTATAGTTTCATAGAACCCTTTAAGGCAAAAGTGCTGTAACGACCGGATGAACCGGGAAGGTATGTGCCTTCCGCCACCCAAATCTCATCACCGGGCTGAGCCTGGTTCAGGGCTATGGCAAGAGAAGTATAGGCATTACTCCAGCTATTGCCATTGGCAGTTCCGTTTGCATCCTGATCTACATATACAGTTGAGGCCCGGGCAGAAGAAACCACACCTGCCATAAGACCCATAAAAAGTAGAATTTTTTTCATTTAGATAAAGTGTTCAGGGTTAAGAGAATAAGCAAAGGTAAATCTATCTTCTTAAGTAAAAAATGTAATCACTTACAGGTGGAAGTATTTGGTTTTGCCGCATTAAAAGAGCTACCTGAGCACGGTGATGTGTACTATGATGCAGTACGTGAAAAAGAATATCCTGAAGTGAAGTTTCAAACGTATGTCCTTTGGAATTTTTATAACTGATGATTTGATCCAGCGGGTTGGACTTTACAAGATCTGCGGTTTCATTATACAGTTCAATATTCACACCCTCCCAGGTATTCACTTCCACCTCACCCCATACGGACGGCAAGGTGCCTCTTCCGTTTATACGGTGCAGCCATATGCGATGGGCAGACAATAGATGTGATACCTGCCGGCCTATAGCATCGGGCAAAGGGTATTGCTCCTTGAGGCGCAGTATAAACTGATCATTGGCCCAAAAGTTATATTCCAGTAGTGCTAATAATTCCTTCATTCCATTTCTCTGCTAAACTATTTAACCGGGGATTCTTCCCCACTCTCCAAATAGGTCTTTAATTCCGAAACCGTTCGTATACCCAGTGCGTCAGCCTGTTTTTCACGCATCATTAAGGCATAAGTATTATTAAATCCAATTGGGGCACTAAGCAAAAGGTTTAGCCTGGACTGTACGTTCCGGCTAACCCATTCATACACTTCCTGACGGCTGTGCAGAGCCGGACCCTTATAACTCAAAATAAGCTGTAAAGCGGTCCCGCTGTACTCCGGGTAAAGGTCAATTTCACCAGCTTTCAGGGCATCCAGGCAAATTTTAGTACCTCCCAAGCCTTTTTTAGTCTCTACCGCCAGGTTCGTATGTCCTTCTATTAATTGTTTGTAGATCTCGGTAAGCAGATATTGTTCGGTAAAGATCTTGGACCCCATAATTATAGTTTGAGATGATGTGCCGGCAGGACGGTACATCCCCTGTTTCTCCAGAAAATCGCGGGCCACGGCCTGCACACTTTCCTTTTGGTGATCTACCCGGTAATTCAAATGGGTCATCAGAGAATCATTGATAGAACCGGAAAGTTTTTCCAGCACCCCTTTTAACTCCGGGAACTCTTTAAACAGATCGCCACGCATGAGCCAGGCTGCCTCATAAGGAGGAAAGCATTTTTTATCATCTTCCAACACTCGTAAGTCATAGGCTTGTATACGCCCATCGGTACTGTAACCGCTTATTACATCCACGTAATTTTCATGAATAGCTTTATACATAAGGGCGGGCCCCAGTATAAGGTGGGATATATGCAGGTCATAGGTTTTCCGTACCGCTGGCAAACCATCCCTCCGCCCGGTAAATTCCGGGGCAAAACCTGCCCGCAACAGGGTATTGGGCTTTCCCGTAAAGGCACTTAGCGTAAGCAACAAGCTTACAATAGCTAAAACCGCCAGGCCACTTTTGTTATTTTTCCTGATCCGGATATGTTGCAGCTTTCCCAATAAAAAATCAAGGATAATAGCCAGTAAAGCTGCGGGTAAAGCTCCTGCCAGGATCATAGTGGAATTATTAAGTGCTATCCCTCCAAAAATAAATTCACCCAGGCCTCCGGCTGCTATATAGGCAGCCAGGGTAGCCACTCCAACGTTAATAACGGTGGCTGTGCGTATGCCTGCAAAAATGGTAGGCAGGGCCAGGGGCAGTTCCACTTTAAAGAGCACTTGCTTCTCACTCATACCCATGGCCCGGGCGGCTTCGGTTATCTTAGCGTCTATACCCCTGATGCCGGTGTATACATTTCGTACTATGGGAAGGAGCGAATACAGGAAGAGTGCAAAAACAGCTGGTTTTATGCCAATTCCTAAAACCGGGATCAGGAAACCCAGCAAGGCAATACTGGGGATAGTTTGTAAAATACCGGTAATATTGAGCACGGGGCCAGACAGCTTCGCTTTACGGGCAATTAATATCCCCAGGGGAATGCTGAGTGTGCAGGCCAGCAAAACGGATAGAAGGGTGAGATTCAAATGCCGGACCACCTGGTCGGCCAGCTTCACAGAGTTTTCGCTATAAAACGCCCACAGCTCACTCATGGGCGGGCGTATTTAAAAAGTCTTTAAAGTCCTCCACGGTGAGTTTTCCCTCACGCATACGTTTCTCTGCCAACTGATACAGGCCGGCACTTTTAAGTTGTAGCACCCAACCGTCATTCCTGAAAAAAGAGTGCACAAAATCATTAGCCGGTGTGTTCAATAATTCATCGGGTGTACCACACTGTACAATCACACCCTTATCCATAAAGGCAATGCGATGCCCCATTTCAAAAGCCTCCTGCACATCGTGCGTCACCAGCACCACCGTTTTTTCACGTAATTCATCCAGCTCTAAAAACTGCTGCCTGATGGCAGTGCGGGTTATGGGGTCCAAAGCTCCAAAGGGCTCATCCATCAACAATACAGGCGGATCAGCCGCCAGAGCTCTGGCTAAACCAATTCTTTGCTGTTGTCCTCCACTTAGCTGTTCGGGGTATTGATCACGAAAATCATTTGGAGGTAAAGCCAGTTTTTGCAGCAGAAGCTGATATCGCTCTTCAATATCTTTAGGATCCCACCCAAGCAGGCGTGGCACCACGGCTACGTTCTCAAATACGGTATAATGCGGGAATAGTCCTCCTTCCTGTATAACATAGCCCATTTGACGCCTGAGTGTGAGAAGGTCCTGTTCTTCCAGCGGGTTTTCATTAAAGAGTATACGGCCCTCATCCGGCTTTTCCAGGCCATTGATAAGCTTC
This sequence comes from Owenweeksia sp., assembly GCA_965212245.1. Classification (GTDB taxonomy): domain Bacteria; phylum Bacteroidota; class Bacteroidia; order Flavobacteriales; family Schleiferiaceae; genus CAKZNE01. The sequence goes on from OZ243107.1 coordinate 895,540, forward strand.
AAAGTGGTGGTTTTACCGCTGCCGCTAAGACCCAGTAACACCATAGTTTCTCCTGCTTCAATGTGCAGGTTTACTCCTTTGAGCACCGCTGTTTGATCAAATGATTTGTAAATGTTTTGCAGGCGGATCATGGCCTGGCTAAGATAAGGAGCCTATACCACTTTCAGGCTTGCACCAGTTCATCCTTATGACCATAAGCTTCCAGACGGTTCAACATACCCCGGAACACGAAGAAGTGAAAAGGCAGCACGCCATACCAATACAAGCGGCCCAAAATACCATGGGGGCGAAAGGTAGCGCTTTGCTTCAGACAGGCCTGCCCATCCTCTTTTTCTTCAATGCTAAACTCCAGCCATGCTTCCCCGGGTAATTTCATTTCAGCATACAACAGCAAACGCTTTTCATCACGATCTGCCACTAAAACCCGCCAAAAGTCCAGGGCATCACCATTGTAAAGCCTGGTATCATGGGTGCGCCCCCTGCGTAAGCCAATGCCACCCATCATTTTATCCATGATCCCGCGTATGTGCCAGAGAAAATTGGCATAATACCATCCCCGATGTCCGCCAATGGCAAAAATATTATCGGTTACCTGGTCCACATCATTGCGTATCCACTTGCTGCGCTCATCCTTAAACACTCCTTTTTGAGGCACCTCTATATGTTGTGATATTTTTGGCCGGCTGCTGTTCATGGCATCCTTCCAGCTGCTGACCACCAGGTTTTGTTCAATTTTATCAAAAGCCATTTCCACCGCTTCCTTATAGGTGAAAAGCTGAATATCCACTTTGGTTTTGATAGTGTCATTCTGAGCTACCACATCAATCTTCATACTGTTTACCAGGTTTACCGCCAGTTTATAACTGGTGGAGGTAACAAAAAAAAGCCAGTAGCTGGACAGGCGTGGTGTCATAACGGGTACGGTAAGGATATGCCGTTTAAGGCCTCTTACTTCGGCAAACTGCTTTAACATCTGCCGGTAGGTAAGCACTTCTTTTCCACCTATGTCAAATACCTTTCCATAGCAATCTTCTTTTCCCATCACTCCGGTAAGGTAAAGGATGACGTTGCGGATGGCGATGGGTTGACACAGGGTATTCAGCCATTTGGGAGCTATCATTACGGGAAGCTTTTCCACCAGGTCGCGGATAATTTCAAAAGACGCACTGCCTGAGCCTACAATAATTCCGGCCCGTAGTACCGTATAATGTGCTTTGGCGGTTTTTAACACCTCTTCCACATTAAGGCGTGAGCGCAAATGTTTGGAGAGTTTATGCTCATTGATAATACCGCTGAGGTAAATGATCTGGCGGGCTTTCAGGTAATCCGCAAAGTTGACAAAACTGCGGGCCGCCTGCTCTTCCATGCTTTCAAAATCGCCAGATGAAGACATGGAGTGAATGAGGTAAAAAGCCACATCTACTTTTTGAGGAGCTTCTTTATAATTGATATCCTTTAAAAAGTCTACCTCAAAAATTTCTACTTTATCTTTATATGCGGGCTTTATATCCAGCCGGTTACGATCCCGTACACAACACACTACATCATGGCCTGCTTCCACCAAGGCGGGCAGAAGACGTAAGCCGATGTAACCGTTTGCTCCGGTAAGTAAAATGCGCATAAATGGTTAACTAAATAAATTCCGGAGAGTTCAATGGCCCTTTGGCCTGAACACACCAAGCCTTAAAAGTAAGCCGGATTTTGCTGTTTTCCACGATTTTTAAAATAACGGTATACAAGCAGAAGGCTGCTGGCTATGGCGGTGGTAAGAATCAGGGGGTAGGGATTGGGGTCAATTATGTAACGTTTATAGATAATCCCAACAAACGCCCACACCAGTACCAGGGCATACATAACATCATTGGACTGGTGCAAAAAGTACAGACCTACCATAGTAGCCAGCATGATCACCGCAGCTGCCCAAAAGTTAAATGGCAGGCCCCAGCCACCCCAGTTCCAATGTACGAGCAAGGCCGTTATGTTGGCTACGGTAGCCACCGTAATCCATCCCAGGTAAATACTGAACGGGGCATGTACGGCATATTTCTCTGCCGGGCTTACTTTCCGTAGTCCTATTCCCAGGTTCCGGTAAATCTGTATAAGGCTCAACAGCAGGAAAAACATAATGCATACACTTACGCCCACCAGCTGGTAGTGCCAGGCCAGTATCCAGCCGGCATTGGCCACACAGGAAAGAAAAAACCACAATCCGATCAGGTCTACCGAAGCCACGGCTTGGACAGACTTGTTAAAAGCGTCCCGGCTGGTATAGATCACAAAGGCCAGCAGGCCCAGGTATATTACACCCCAAATAGAAAAAGTGAAACCCACCGGTGTAAAGAGGTTAGGGTACATATCGGATAATTCTCCGGTGGTATATCCATTTATAGGCAAAGCATTAGCCAGGGCATTAACCACTACCACACCTATCCAGCCTGTGATATTCAGTATTTGAAGTTTTTGACGCATGTCTAAAGAAACTCCCTTACGCAGGGAATGGTTTAAAACGACTTGGAAAAGCCGAAGGCCGGTACCCAGGCATTGGTGAAAGCCCTGGTTTGATCGTTTAAAGACACCTTAGACTGTATAAAGGTAAGGCGCACAAAAAGTCCGAAACCTGAGGCATTCTCATAACAAAGATCAGGGGCTATGAAATAGCCTGAGCCCGTATTTACCGTAGCTGTTTGCTGTGGCTGGTTCAGGCTGCCGGATGTGGCAGCAGGCATATTAAAATCCAAACCGGCTATGTATATCTTATTTTCGCTTACTTCTACCGTATTGAGGTTAAAGCCTGCCGAAAGATCAAAAAAGAAATCCGAGCCGAGATCAAAACGCCTCAGCAAACCCACCTGGAAGTGTGAACGCCTTTCTTTTCCGCTGATACTACCCTGCTCGATATAATCCTGTCCGTTCTGATCCGGGTTGGGACGGTCTACCGTAAGGTTAAAGGTTCCCCCCGCTTCCAGCCTTACCTGGTGTAACATCAGTATTATTTTCCAGTGCCGGCTCATGGCATACTCGCCACCCAGTAAAAAGCTTACCTGGTTCTTATATACAAAATCGGAAGGTGCCTGGCGCAGTGAAAAGGTATAACCACCTAAGGCCTCCTGTATCTGCTGCCGGTATTCGCGGATATTCAACACCTGTAAAAAGCGGTTATTGTCCGCTCCGGAATAGTATACGGCTGTTTCATCATTGGCGATATAATACCCGGCTCCTAAATGGAATTGTATGCGCTTAAGGGAATCGGCTTCTTCCTGAGCCCATACGGCTCCGGGTATCCCGAAAAACAGCACGATGATCAGAAGGCGGCAATTATACATTATACAAAGAATTTTTCCAGCACATTACCTACTACATAGGCCAATACGGCCGCTGCACTTCCTAAAAACAAGGTTTCAAGGATACTGCGGAGTACTTTGGTTTGGTTTACCACCGCTTTAAGGTAGCCAATAAGACCAAACACCACGGCTGTCATTACAGATGACCACAAAAAGAGATCAGCATCCAAACCAGAGGAATAATCAATAACGTATACCAGCAGCGGAATAAAGCCAAAAAGCAGAAAGCTCATAAAGGTTACGGCCCCCATAGCTACGGGTGATTTGGTTTCTTCCGTCATCTCCAGTTCTTCCTTCATCATTACATCCACCCAGCGGTGGCGGTCTTCGGTAATTACATGCACCACCTGTTCCAGTAATTCACCTTTAAACCCTTTAGCCTCGTAGATCTCGCGGATCTCTTCCCGTTCCTTTTCCGGCAGGTTATCTACTTCCCAGTATTCAATGTCCTTGTGCTTATTGTAATTTTCTTTTTCACTTTTGGTGGAAAGGTAACTGCCCACGCTCATGGCAAAGCCATCGGCCAGCAGGTTGGCAAAACCCAGAATAATGACCACCGCACTATCCAGCTGCGCACCGGCTGCACCGGCTACTACGGCAAAGGTGGTTACACTACCGTCAATACCTCCGTATACAAATTCACCCAGGTATTCCTGAAAGCGGTTTACCAGGTTGTACTTGCTGCCGTGTATCCGGGACTCGTGTTTGTGGGAAGAACTCAAATCTTAATTTTTTTCCTTTTCGGTTTAGTGAGCGTATGATTTGAGAACAAAAGTAAATAACCTTATTTTGCCACGTGGTGAAAACGAAGGTATTCTTATTTAGTCTGATTTTACTGTGTGGTAGTATAGCCCGGGCACAGGAGAAAACGGTGATCCATCAACCTTTGATATGGTATGGAGCTACCGTTCAAAAGCAATTTAACAACGGCTACGCGCTAAGCCTAAAGGCAGAACGCAGGGATTTTATAAGCCCCCAACGCCAGCAGCAACTGGTTATACCGGACATTAAGCTTAGCAAAAAGCTGAACAAGGGCTTTGCGGTGGATGCCGGACTTTGGGTGTTTACCATCTATCAGCCGGCCTTGCAGGAATTGCCGGTAGGCACCAGGCAATACGAATGGCGGCCTTATTTTACGGTACACTACAAATTACCACTCGATAAAGGGTCTTTTGAATTTGCTGTAAAGTCAGAATACCGGGCTTTCAATTCACCGGAGGCTGAAAACCGTTTTGATGAAGCCTTTGCAACCTATGCCATTCGCGAGCGTTTCCTGCTGCGCTACAACCTGCCACTCACCACTAATTTAACTGCGCGTTTTGGTGAGGAGCTACACCTTAATATTGCCGGGAACCGCGACCAGGGAACCTTTGACCAGAACCGCCTGATGGGAGACCTGGTATATTCGATCCCCATCAAGGGTTCCAATGATCAGTTAAAGCTACACGCGGGCTACATACACTGGTATCAGTCCCTGGGCAACAACACCTTCCTGAGCCACCACATTATCAATACGGGCGTTAGCTTCCTGTTTTAAGGCTATAGGTCAAACTTAATGCCCTGCGCCAACGGAAGTTCTGTGGAATAGTTAATGGTATTGGTCTGTCTGCGCATATAGGCTTTCCAGGCATCGGAACCACTTTCGCGTCCACCACCGGTTTCTTTTTCACCACCAAAAGCTCCGCCAATTTCAGCTCCTGAAGTACCAATGTTTACGTTGGCAATACCGCAATCGCTACCGGCTGCGGAAAGGAAACGTTCAGCTTCACGCATATTGGTGGTCATAATAGCCGATGACAAACCCTGCGGTACGGCATTCTGCATTTCAATGGCTTCATCCAGCTCACTGTAGCGGATCAGGTATAAAATGGGTGCAAAAGTCTCCGTACATACAATTTCATAGTCATTCTGCACCTCGGCAATACAAGGCTTTACATAGCAACCGCTTTCATAGGAAGCTCCTTCCAGTCGGCCACCGTCCACTACCATGGTACCCCCTTCTTTACCGATCTTCTCCAGGGCATTCTCATACATATCCACCGCCAGGGTGTCAATCAGTGGACCTACATGATTATTGGTATCCAGAGGATCACCAATACGCAACTGTCCGTAGGCTTTTTTCAGTTTTTCCTTTACCTCCTCATACATACTGTCGTGTATGATCAGTCTGCGGGTACTGGTGCAACGCTGTCCGGCCGTACCCACAGCTCCAAACACGGCCCCTACCAGGGTAGAGTCCAGATCTGCGTTCTCAGTAATAATAATGGCATTGTTACCGCCCAGCTCCAACAGGGATTTACCCAGCCTGCGGGCTACGGCTTCGCCTACTTTTTGTCCCATACGGGTTGAGCCGGTAGCGGAAATAAGGGGAAGGCGCTTGTCGTTACTCATCCACTCCCCTACTTCACGACCTCCGTTCACCAGGCAGCAAAGGCCTTCGGGCAGGTTGTTTTCCTTAAGGGTTTCGGCAAATATATTCTGACAGGCTATACCGCACATCGGTGTTTTTTCAGAGGGCTTCCAGATGCATACATCACCACACACCCAGGCAATAGCGGTGTTCCAGCTCCATACGGCCACCGGAAAGTTAAAGGCCGAAATAATGCCCACTACGCCCATAGGATGCCACTGTTCATACATACGGTGCATAGGGCGTTCAGAATGCATGGTAAGACCATACAGCTGACGGCTCAGGCCTACGGCAAAATCACAGATATCAATCATTTCCTGTACTTCGCCCCAGCCTTCCTGAAGGGATTTACCCATTTCATACGACACCAGTTTTCCCAGTGCGTCTTTCTTAGCGCGCAGCTTATCACCAAACTGGCGTACAATTTCCCCGCGTTGCGGGGCCGGCATCATCCGCCAGCTTTTAAAAGCTTCCTGGCTTTTGGCCACTACTTGTTCGTATTCTTCTTTGGTAGTGGTGGTTACTTTACCGATAAGCTTACCATCTACCGGAGAAAAAGACTCAATCACCTCGCCTTTGCCAAAGTGTTGTTGCCCGGTAGAAGTACCCGGGTTGACATTTTGCACGCCTAATTCTGAAAGTATAGTCTGGATGTTGAAACTCATATTTTAGCTTTTGCAGCGAAAATAAAGCTTTTCATACGGGGAACAAGTAAAATGAAGCGGAGCAGTTTTTGATTATTTTGGCACTATGCGTGTATTCATTTTTTTAAGCCTCTTAACAGCTTGCGGCTCTTTCCGAAGCACCCCTTTTCAAGAAACCACCACAGCCGAGTACCAGAAGAGTATTGCCGGGTACAGTGGTGCCAGGCAGCTGAGTTTTTACCTGGAACTCCCGGCCGACAGTACTACGGTATTGAATCGCTTTGTGATAAACGGGGAGGAACTGGGTTTTACCTCTCAATATACCCAGGGCCACTACATCCTCAGGGCGGAAAAAGAGTATTGCAATCCCGAGCGTGATACGGAATGCACGCTTACCGGGGCAGAGTTTAACCAGGCGCCTTTATATAGCGCGCAACACTATGAGGCAGCGGTATATTATACTCGGGTAAACGGCAAATCCGGTGCCTGGAAGATCAGCTACTGGACAGCCAAAAATACCACAGACAAGCCCTGACCTTCCTGTCAATCAGGACCGGTTTTCTTTAAACCCAAAGCACCGGAACTCATGCCTTCATAAATAATAGGTGTAATAGACAAAAAGTATAGCCAGCGCATTGTACACACTATGGGCCACTATAGAAGCGGTAACCCGACCGGTGTATAGAAAGAGAAGAGTATACGCCACGGTGGGGATCATAATATCCACCCAGTCCAAAAGGCTTACCGGCATATGGGTGAGCGCAAAAACAAGGATGGAAAAAAAGGCCGCTATGCGCAGTCCTTTGGCTGGTTTATCAGCTATAGTTTTTCCCTCGCCTATAAAATAGGCTCTGAAAAACAACTCTTCGGCTATACCTCCGCCTAAAACACCCAGAGCCAGGAAAGAAAACAGGCCCGGTATACTGCCATCGTACATACTGAGCATCCCCTGAATATCCGGCCGGTCTGCCCCTCCGGTGGCAGGTATCAAAACGTATTGAATAGCCATCCATACCAAACCAGCCAACAACCCGAGCAGTACATCCCGCCACAGCGGCCGTGCGGGCCATCCGATATCGGCAAAGGTTTTACCACGGCTTCGCAAGTCAAAGTACAGCAGGCTTAGAATAGCCAGCAACTGGAAAGCCCCCATGTAGAACAGGTTCAAACCCTGTTTACCACCATTTATACCTATTCCGAAAAATATATCGGGGATAATAAACAGTAATAGCCCCAAAAGAAGAACGGCTATAAAGCGCCATAAGGAAGGAGATGGTCTTGAGGTCATACGTCAGAACTTTGGTTTGCTTAGCCTCAAAAGTAAAAATTACAGAACGTCAAACGGGTTTACTAACAGTAAAGTAAGATTCCCTTTAAAGTAGCTAATCCCGGAAAAGGTCTGAATAGCCTGAAGAGGAAGGTAAGAGCTAAGGACTTACCACCAGCTGGTGCTGGCTCAGCAATTTACCCTTACGGCTGATGCGCAAGAGGTATAGGCCCGGGCTGAGATGGTGCACCGGCAGCTGCTGATCTTTTTCCACATCCGTATAGATGCCTGCCTGTTGCCCTTTGACATTGTAGAATTCTACTTTTACCGGAGCGCCAAAGTTGCTTTGCAGGCTTACATAATTACCGGCAGGATTGGGGTACAGGCTAATACCGGTTTCATAGGCTTCTTCTATCCCAATAGACCAGTTATAACAGGCAGAAGTATCTCCACATGAGCCTCCGTACACCACCACAGCATATCGTCCGTCAACCACCGGCTGGTAGTTACGGCTGGTAGCTCCCGGCACAGCTATACCCCCGTTGCCACAGTCTATCCACTGGTAATTTAGCCCTTCGGTACGGGCTTCCAGTTGTCCGGCCTTAAAACGTATACTGGGTTTTTCAGGTATTACCTTCAGTTCCGTGCGGTAGGTACTGTCGCAACCCAATACAGAGGTATATTGCCGGAAAAATACCGTGTCTCTGTTCAAGGTCCATTCCGTACCATCAATAAACTGGTAGCTGCTGCCTTCGCATACCGTATCACGCGAGAGCTGTATGAAGCTGGAATCCACCCATACATTGGCAAAGGCTTTTTCTCCATCACCTGCACAGCTGCCACGTCCATATACCTCAAACAAACGGAAGCCATCTGGTGCCACCTTAAAAATACCGGTGGTATTACTATCGGTATACCCGGAATTTAAAGCGTGTATATGCCAGTATTCTCCGGACCGCAACTCATGCGCATTGGTTACCGATATGGTTACCGAATCGCCCTGGCAGATGCGGGGACCCTGAGACACATCGTAATTAAGCACCGGACTTACGGGTGTAAAGCATGTATCGTATTTCAGTACAAATGAGTTGCGGTTAACAATGGTTTGCCGGTCTCCGGGGCTGGCGTCAAACCATTGGTCTGCATAGCCGCTGATGTAAATATTCTCACGGGTGTCTATATAAAAGGCCCGGGGGTTCATATGCCCCACCGGTTTAAAATAGAAATGCCCGCGTGAGCTGCCGGACTCATGCAGCTTCATCACAAAAATGCTCCAGTTATCTGTATACGACATACGCTTGCCGCTACCGGGTAAAAAGTCGGCTGAGTCTTTAAACTTACCAAACAGGTAGGGTTTTCCGGAAGGGTCGATATCAATATCCTTTACCCGTATATCGCCCATGGTGTACGCCCATCTAAACTGCAATTGGGTATTCATCTTACACAACAGGGAGCGATCCGTGGTGGTAGAGGAGAGTGAATGTACACCCGATCCCGGATCGGCATCCAGCGTTCCTGTAAAGCGGGCGGTGTAATACAGATTTTGCTGATCATCCACCTGCAGGGCACTGGTTTGAACCTGGGTGGTATTTTGATTACCTATTACACGGGCATCCAGCAGGTCGCCACTGGGGTGATACTGTGCAATAAAGCCACTGGTGCCTGCCGCCAGATCGGTAAGCGGATAGTTTCCAGTACCGGGGTCGGCATCAAAAGTGCCTGAAAAATCACCGAGAATATAAATATTCCCGGCCTTGTCCATAGCCATATCGCAGATCTTGGCATTGCCGGGATAGGGGAAATCCCAAAGGTACTTACCATCGGCATCCAGCTTTATTACAATCCAGTTGTTACCCCCCGGCCTGTACACATAACGCTCTACATTAGGGTCGGGGTCTGCATCCACACTGTCCCTGAACAGCATACGCACCAATACATTACCGCTGGTATCTACCAACAGATCATTAAACTCATGCCATTGGTAATGGGTGGTAAAGCCTTTGGACCATATATACTGACCGGAAAAATTGAGCTGGGAAATAATTACGGTAGGACTCTGCCCCGGGGCCGTTACCACATCCGGGCCAAACACCTGTGATTGTTCGGTATAGGCTTCCAGGTATACACCACGCTTGTTTACACTTACGTGATACATCTTTTCGGTTTTTCCGGCTGTACTGCCAATAGTTACCGCCCAACGTACCCGGCCGGAAGGATCATACTTTACAAGGTAACCATCTGTAGCTCCGGTACTGTGAATTAAGAAGGGGTTTCCTGAGGGATCAGCGGCATTGAGATCAGGGGAAGCCTGAAAGCTTCCTGCTGCGTACACATTGCCGGTATCATCTACAGCTATGTCATATATGTAGGCATAGTTGTTATTCATGCGTTGCATCTCCATGCGTTCCAACAGGGTTTGCCCGCGCAAACCTGAGGAAAGGCCTAATAGAAGAAACAACAATACACAGCGCAACATAATAAAAGGACGTAGATGATTGCTTTTCAAAAATAACAAATCCATCCACTTGATTACAGGAAAGTTAACTAAACCTTTACGTTATAATAAAAACAAGCGGGTTTCAGAGGCCTGGAGAGCGGTTTGCGGCCGCAACGGATTGTAAGGCCTCAAAACAGCCAACTGACTTGTTTTGGGATGAAATTACTGCAGCTGCTATAGCGCTGTTTTCAACCGCTTTAAAAAATTTGTATAAAAGCCGTGACACAGCTGTTTGCAAGGGTTTCCGGCACCATTTAAATACCCGAAGGCCCTTTGCAAAAGGTCATTAAAAAAGGGGCTTTAAGCCCCTTTTTTCCATTTTATTCATTCTACTGCCATCTTCCGCGTACTTTTATTTCCGCATCATTGTTGGACTTGATGGTATATGTACCTTCCCATGGTATACTGGCGTGGTTTATATAAGTAGTAAAAAAGTATTCCTGTTCAATATATAAGGGGTCTGCAGAACGGTATGACTGCACGGCAACAGAGGAGCAGTAGGTGGAAGGCTTATTCCAGTCTCTCCATTTAGCCGGCCAGCCATCTCTTTCATATACCGCTGCCATTTGCTGTTCGCAGGAGGTCCAGTTATTGCTCCACTCAACGTGGATATCCCAAGGGTTACTTAGCGAGGCTGTAAAGCGGTCTAACTTTTTAAGGGATTTATCGTAATGCCAGGTTACATCACAACCATCCGCCTGAAAAAATAAAGCGTCAATCTCCAGTTTACCGCTGGCCCAGCTTTCATGATCCAGGCCCTTTATTTTCATATAGTCGTAAAACTCTATCCATTTGTACTCTCCGCAATCATCCCGATTGCCTCTTGATCCATCGTAATGTTTAACCGGACGAACTTCACCACTCAAATCAACGGACTCATTGATGGAAATAATAATGCTGAGCTTTTGATCGGCCTCGCTTTCTACCAAAAATCCTTCCTGTATGTCCACGGGTGAGGTGCTTATAATTTTGATATCGGTTATAGTATCACCCGGAATACTATCCTTAGCCTGAAAATAGGCAATATGAGTAACCTCCGGCTGATTTTTATTTTTATCAAAAAAGGGTATATACACTTGGGGGTAAAGCACATCGCTGCCCACACTTATTTTATCCAGTATACCGCCTATCATGGATTTATCGGCCACCACGTCAGCCGGAGCATGACTGCCCACTGAATTTTCCATTAATACATCCAGCTTATGGCCATTTACAGAAAATGCTGAGTTTAGATCACGGAAAAGTGAATTGTCATCTCCATCAAACTGGCGGGAAACCTCTGCTTCAATCAGGGGCCTGTACACTGGGTCATTCACAAGGTCAATCATTCCATAGGCCAGCAATTTCATACACCGGTCCATATATTGATCTTCAGCCAGGGTTAAAGGGGCCGGGTTAACCACCAGGGGGTCATTTACTCCGTCTACTTCATGGGGGTGCTGACTACTCGCAGCGCGACCATGGTCATGTTGATGACCATCATGATCACCTCCTTTTTCTTTACTACAGGCCAGCCCTGCTATGAGCACAGCCATTACCATTGCTATTTTCTTCATCTTCTTATAGGGTTTTAATTATTCAAAAAGGAAATATGAGACTTAATTAAAGCATGGTAAAGCCCTGTTTGAGGAAAGGGAACGTACTCGGCATAAACTATCCGTTTCATTTCAGGACCGGTCAAACAAATTACAAGAAAAGCCATCAGCCAGGCCCGCACAGGCTTCAATACGCCACGCTAAGGCGTGCCACTCTGCCTGACGCTTAACATTTAGCTTTCCACATGTCGCCCTAAGTGCTTCTTCGCGGTTCCGGGAAGTAGTGTATCGAAGGGTAGGCACGAAAGGGAGTGGTACGCTTAAAGGACTTGCCACCGTCTTCGATACGATCCTGCTGCGCAGGATCAATCAGACGGACTGGCTTTTTTTACTTTATGGTTTCCACTACTCCACCTGCAACAGCAATTGAGAGCGCTGGCCTTGTGCATTGGTAAGTACTACTACGTATAAGCCGGCTTTAAGGCTTGATATATCTATTTCTTTGCTCCCTACATCCACTTCTTTTACCAGCTGGCCGGCCTGGGTGTAAAATGCCAGTTGCAGGGCTTCTTCCTTCAGCTGATCAATACGCAGATAGTTATGCGCAGGATTGGGGTATAGCTGTATTTTGGCTTCGGTGGTATGGTTTTCAATGAGGGATATGGCAAAGCCGGGAATTTTGGTCAGCATATAATAAGTACTGTCGGTGGTCCAGGCTTCGGTATAGGTGGACAGGATAAAAAGATCGCCATTGCTATCGGGGTAAAGCTGTATGGGTACGTGATTTTTGGCGCCATACAGCAGAATACTGTCCTGCCCGTGATCGTTAAAGCGGTAGATCAGTATTTCCCTGGGCTCTGTGGCATTAAACGCATACCGGTCAAAAGGCATGGATCCCGCTAACAGCCGTGTGCCGGAAGATTTCTCAATGCCAAAGGCATAGCCTCGGTTACTGATTTTTGTAGGGCCAAACATATAGGGCCTGGCCGTATCAGGACCCCAGCTTTTGGTGGCATAATAAAACTGAAGATCATAGTTCGTACCAAAGGAGTCTCTTTGCAGGAAAACCCCTTGCCCGCCACACTCTATGCCCTCTACGCTGACTTCAAAATCACTGATCAGCAAGGGGGCAATAGTAGTCCGGGTAGAAGTCTCCCGGTTCACGTGTACAATATCTAATGACTGGGGTGATATTTCAGTGTAATTGCAGGCAATAAACTCTATAAAAATCAAATTTCCGTTTACGGGATGCAGCTTGGGGCTCAATACGGTGGAATAGTTCAACGCACCTGCCTCACTGCCCTGCCGGTGGCTGATAAACCAGCGATGGCGTTTCAGTTTACCGCTTACATCCCTTACCTGGATATGAACGGAGTCTATCCACCCACTGGATGTATCACTGAGGGAAGTGCGTTTGGCAAAAAAAAACAATTCGTTATTCACATTCTTAAAACCCCTACAAAACACACCTGCAAAAGAGAAATGAATATAATGCGTATCTAAGCTTCCATTGAAGTACTTTGAGATCTCAATGTGATTCGTATCCGATTCATATTTATTGGAGAAAAAGAATACCGTATCACCTTTTGAATATTGATTAATTACCCCTGTATTTGAAATTGCACCCAGTGAACCCGAAAAGGCTTGTACCATTTGCAAATCGTCTTTATGGAACAACCTGACCACTTTTTTCCACTCATTTGATTTCTCCACGTAAAACACACCAACCAGAGAATCAGAAGCTTCAAATACGTGATATCCTACAAAATCTCCCAGAAAGCCGTTGGAGAAGGAAACATCTTTGTTTTGCCCAAACAGAAACACAGAAAAAAGAAATAAAAGATAAGTGTGTACACACTTATCTTTTAAAACTGAAAGAAGGATATTTACATTCATAACAAACATTAATAACAGGTAATTATTCCGTATTCATAAGTACCTTTATGTACAAATGTAAAGTTAACATCCTTTATCACCTGAGTAGGCTGTTTAATACCGTGGTAAGACATTCCAAAGAACTCGTGATTAGCAGATAATGAGCCGGTTGATTTAAAATAATCGAAACATTCGGCTATAGCTAAATCAATCATATTATACCAATGCAGCCATTCATCATTTTCTACTGCCCCAATACAGTCATTGGTACGGCTGTGCCAATATAAACTGGAGTCCGTAGGCATATAGCCGAAAAACGCACTTACATGATTATAGTACGCTCCATTGGTGCAACGCAGTTTCCAGTCGGCCGTATTATTCGCATAAAACTCTATAAAGCCTGCCGCATCCAAAAGCCCCGCATGATTTGAGGAGTTACAGGCTCCGAGCTTTTGAGCTGCATAATAGGGTTCGTTAGGTGTTAAATAAGGTATAGGCAGTGTAGTTGGCGCAGCGGGCACCGAATACAATTCCAGTGCAATGGTGGCATAGCCTTCGTCTGGTCTTATACTGGTCACCAGTAAATCGGTGATATAACATACTTCATTGGTATGATCCTGGTAATATGCACTAATGGCATTATGCAGGTCACCATAAGCCGCAAAATAATCGGCTTCCTGTACCCAATAGTCACCATTGGATTCATAAACGGGCAGCTCAATACTCTCGGTCATCGTAATGAAATCCGGAACGATATTCAGTTCTACGGAAAAAACGTTGTGCAGTATAGCTTCCAATGCCATAAAGGTATCCTCCAGAGTTTCATCGCCTGAAGCGCCTTTAAACTTCCCCTCTGAGAGGGCTTTTAGTTTTTCTTCTTTTTCAAGAAAAAAGGAAGCGCGGTAATCATTGGGCTTTTCGCCCCAATTCTGATAGGCCTTAACCGTAAACTTTTGCCCGGGCCCAATGGTGCTTGTAGAATAGGTTGATTTCTGATTTTTTGAGCAGGACGCAAGACCGAACGTCAGAATGAGACTTAAACCCAAAAGCTTTTTTGTTTTCATGGGTATTACAAATTAAGATTAAACAGTAAGGCTGAACGGCTATAGGGTAAGCACCCTTTTCGGTGCTTTTTCTCTATGCGTTTGTGATGGAAAACCAGTCCTCTCTTTTATCCTGATTTACGATCTCAAAAACGGCTGTTCAGCCCGTGATCATAAACTTGTATTCCTGTGCAAAACACATATACACGGAGGACCAGTTGGTGATGGAAATGAAAGAATACTACCCAAATATAATTGATTTTCTCAATGATGAAACAAAACGGATATTAATATCCGTTTTGGATAAGAAAACGAAGGCTTACATCCAGCCTGCGGAAAGCTTGGCTATAACTCCGGCATCCGTTAACCCAAACTCCCTGATGTTTTTACAAAAACTCCCTGAAGCGTTTGGAAAAACTCCGTGATCGGTTGACTAAAACTCCATGGAGTTTTTGAGCCTTTCTCTAAAAAACTGGTAAATAACGCTTTACAAGCCACACCTGCCCGCCTTTGGGACCAAGAGGGGGGCATCGTGTTAAAAATGATGCACAGCATGCTTATTTTCAACTTTTAAGATTTTTTTAGCTTTTATACCCCTTGTTTTTCATACAAAAGCTCAAAAAAAGGGCGTTATACTAGTGTTCAAGGATTGTTTAACTTAAAAGATGAAGTCATGATCCCTTTTAATGTAGTAGGAAGGACGCCCCCGGGCGATCCTTCAGGACCGGTAAAATACTATGCCCAGGCACGCACCCGTGGCGTAGTAGGTATTGATGTGTTGACGCACCGTATTGAGCAGATCAGCACGGTAAGCGGAGCGGATATAAGGGCGGTATTATACGCCCTGGTGGATGTGATTCCGGATATGCTGGAGAACGGCCAGATCGTGGAACTTGGTGAGCTGGGCCGCCTGCGGGTGAGCCTGAGCTCCAATGGCAGTGAAACGGCTGAAGAGGTGAGCAGCGGCAACGTTCGCAGCAGCAAGATCCTCTTCAGGCCGGGCAGCCGCCTGCGGGATATGCAAAAGCTCCTGAAGTTTTTTAAGGATGCACAACCGGCTCCTCCGGATGCTGAGGAGTAAAAAGAAAACCCCCGCCCGTGGCGGGGGTTTTTGGTTTCAGGCTCTTACCTTTGAAGTATGGCAGACGTTCACGAACCGGAAGTACGCTCTTACAATATGAGCCGCATTAAAGGCAAGAATACGAAGCCCGAACTACTGGTTCGTAAATACCTGCATGCCCAAGGTTACCGATACAACCTCCACGGTAAATATAAAGGCCAAACCCTGCCGGGTAAGCCGGATATAGTGTTGCCCAAATACAAAACGGTGATCTTTGTGCACGGCTGTTTCTGGCATGCACATGAAGGTTGTAAATACTTTAAACTGCCGAAGACCAGAAGGGAGTGGTGGAAGGAAAAACTCTATGCCAACAAAGCCCGGGATGAAAGGCACCAGGAGGAGTTAAAGGAAATGGGGTGGAAGGTTGTGGTAGTTTGGGAGTGTGATTTGAAGAGTAATAATATATCTGACCTCTTGAAAGGCTTATTAAAAACTATTGGCCTATTTTAATCGGCCCTAATGCTATTATAAAATCCTAATATTTCCTCTAATGAATGATGATGAAGTTCTGATCGCTTATAATATAGGTCTTCAATAAGTGGCTTTTTTTCCTCTACCACAGCGTGATGAATCCTGCGGTGGCAATTTGGACATAGTGCAATAATATTAATCACATTATCAAGTGCTTCTTGAGAAAATAAATGCTGAGCTCTCATAGGTATAAAATGATGTGCTTCAACATACGGATTGCCTGTGCTTTCCGAAATGAAAGTTGAGTGATCTGCATTAAATTCACAGGTATAATTTGCCATATCTAATCGCATAGCCGCTATTCTCGGATCTCTATAAAAAGCAAGCGAACCTCTTCTTTCTACTTTTCTGATCTGCCCTCGTGAATCAATGTTAATATTGACACCTTTCCTAAGTGTACTGAGAATCTCGGCTTGATAAGAATTATCATCGTGATCTTCCTGCCCTAACTCATGCCATTCTCCTTCTGTCATGGAGCCAATAATTAACTTCCTATTTGCCTCATAGAGAAACCAGATTCTATTTGCAAGAGGCTTAAATCCAGCCATAGAAGAAATATATAGTCTCAGTTCAGTTTTATTTGGTTTTGGAAAAATCAGATTTAAGTAAACCTGTTCCAAATCTGGATACAGGTAGAAAGTTTTTCTAGCGGCCATAGGGTTCGACCTAACGTTACCAACATGAATATTTTCAAGCCCAAAATAACTGGTAACCAAATCATACTCATAATCAGTAAGTGTGATCTGAGAATCATAGTATTCACGCTCTGTAACCTTAGAGTAAGATCCTGAGACAGCAGCAAAAAAATCATTATGAAATAATTTGAACCTCATTAGCTGTTTTTTTCTTGTCAAAAATTTCAGCAATGCTTTGACCAATTGATTTTATAACGGGTACTGCGACTGAATTTCCAAACTGTCGATAAGCAGCTGCATTGCTTACAGGAATGAGATAACTTTCAGGAAAACCCTGAAGTCTTGCGCATTCTCGAGGGGTTAATTTACGAGGATTCTTGTTTTTCTGTGGAATCAAACATTCCTTTCCATCTTTACCATAACGTGCAACAAGAGTATTAGCAGGCTTATTCAGATTGGCTGTAAAGGCAGTAAATCCTGTTCCTCTTTCCAGATTACGTTTTGTTCTGTTTTGATGGCCTTCCCAAAGTTTGTCTGAAATAGTAAAACTTTCGGGAACATCTTTTTCCAAAATTGATTTCAAAGGAATAGGAGAACCATCTAAGTCAGGAAACAAAAATTTGACTTTTTTGCTTCTGACACCAATCATGAAGATTCTTTCACGCCTTTGCGGGACTAAAGAGCTGGAGTTAATAGTTTTGTAATAGAAAGAATAGCCTAATTCTTCAATTATAGATTTGACCACTTTGAAGGTTTTCCCTTTATCATGATTCCGAAAGTTTTTAACATTCTCCAAAAACAAAACTTTCGGTTTTTTAATAGATGCAATCCTGGCAATATCAAAAAAAAGATTCCCTTGGATTTCATCCAAAAAACCATGTGCTCTGCCTAGAGAATTTCGAGCTGAAACTCCTGCCAGGCTAAAGGGTTGACAGGGAAACCCTGCACACAAAACATCATGATCTGGAATTAGTCGATTTAACTCTTCATCATTAACAGCCGAACTATCAGTAAAGAGTCGTATATCGCCAAAAGGAACCTCTCCAAAATTGGCAGCATATGTTTTTTGAGCAAACTTGTCCCATTCACTGGAGAAAACGCATTTGCCCTTAAGTTCCTGCATTGCTATTCTGAATCCGCCTATACCAGCAAATAAGTCAATAAAGGTAAATTCAGGATTCTTAACAGGAGGGTATGGCACATCCCACTCAAAAGGTATTAAGCTCTGGGTGCCATGTTTAAAATACTTACCGGCAATGCGCTCTGCATCTCCATAAGTATGTTGATCCTCCTGGGAATCCCACTCCGTTTTCTGTTCTTGATAACTTTGAAGGAAATGAGTGAGCCATGCAAATTCTTTCTTCTCCTGATCCGATTTTTTTTCCAGTCTATCGAAATCTAAGTCTTCAGCAAATTCAGAATATCTCATCTATCAAATCAAAATCAATGGTAATCAAAAGACCTTTTCAGGCTGCGTATACTTACAAACCTAATAAATTATATACCTGTTTTGAATCGTTCTGATTGGAGCTTTTGAACAGATGACTAACAGGTTAACAGCCCTGATCTCACTAATATTACCTAAACTTCAACCAAACTCCCGATCAAACTCGCAAAGAGAGCCTTACCATCGGTATTGCCCAGGTTGGCATCGGCTGCGCGCTCGGGGTGCGGCATCATGCCAAATACGTTTTTGGTCTTATTGGTTACTCCCGCAATATTGCGGAGGGAACCGTTGGGGTTGGCGGCATCGTTTACGTGGCCTTCCGCATCGGAATAGTAAAAGAGGATCTGCTCATTGGCCTGCAGCTCTTTCAGGGTGTCTTCAGGCGCAAAATAGCGGCCTTCACCGTGGGCAATGGGTATTTTATAAGCCCGGTCTTCCAGGCTGGCGGTAAGCGCATTGCTGGTACTGCCGGGCTTCAGGTGGACATTCTTGCAAAGGAAGGTATGGCTGTTGTTGTGTAACAGCGTGCCGGGCAGCAAGCCGGTTTCACAAAGCACCTGGAAGCCGTTGCATACGCCCATTACATACCCACCTTTATGGGCAAATTCAATCACCTTTTCCATAATGGGTGAAAAGCGGGCAATGGCCCCGGAGCGCAGATAATCACCATAGGAAAAGCCACCGGGCAGCATGACAAAATCAACCCCCTGCAGGTCGGTATCCTTATGCCATAGCTCCACCACTTCCTGTTTCATGATGTTGCGCAATACATAGATCATGTCGTGGTCGCAGTTACTACCGGGAAAAATGACTACTCCGAATTTCATAGATGCTGATTTTTGGCTTTTACTAAGCCGCAAAAATACGTTTTTTAGAAAGGTAAGCCACCCAAATCTACATTTCCCCCGGTCAATATCACACCTATGCGCTGACCGCGGAAATGCTCGCGGTGGCGAAGCAGACAAGCCAGCGCCACGGCACTGGAAGGCTCTACCACAATCTTCATGCGTTCCCAGATGAGCTGCATCGCCTGTTGAATGTCTTTTTCGCTGCACAACAAGATGTCAGCCACCAGTGTTTGGATGTACTCAAAAGGAATATCGCCCAGGGAAGTCTTCAGGCCATCGGCTATGGTATCCGGGTTTACGCTGGGTACGATCTCGCCTTTCTTCAGGCTGCGGCAGGCATCGTCTGCATTTTCAGGCTCACAACCCATCACCACTGTTTTGGGAGACAGGTATTGAGAAGACAAGGCACTGCCGGCCAATATACCTCCCCCGCCCACCGGTACCAAAAGGTAATCCAGCCCGGAGATCTGCTGGTGCAGTTCTTTGGCGCAGGTAGCCTGCCCCTCAATGGTGCGGATGGCATTATAGGGCGGTATGAAAACGGCCCCGGTTTCATCCTGCACTTTTCGGAGCGTGCTTTCGCGCGCTTCCAGGGTAGGCGTGCATTCTACTACGGTGGCACCGTAGGCTTTTACGGCATTCTTTTTTACCTGCGGGGCATTGGAGGGCATCACAATCCAGGCGGGCACGCCTGCCTCACGGGCGGCCCAGGCCAGCGACTGCCCGTGGTTGCCGGAGGAATGGGTGGCTACGCCTCTTTGCTTTTCATCTGCACTAAGCTGCAACACCGAATTGGTGGCTCCGCGCACCTTAAAGGAGCCGGTTTTCTGGAAGTTCTCACATTTAAAAAAGAGTTCTGCACCGCTCAATTTATTGAGGTAAGCACTGGTAAGCACGGGTGTTTGATGGATATATGGATCAATGCGGGACGCGGCCGCTTCAATAGCATCGTATGTAATCATGGGCTAAATATCGTAGACGGGCTTACCGGCACCGGGCAGGATAAGCGGAACAAACTTAGGCTTTTTCTCCAGCTGGATGAGCAGTTCATCCTTCTCGCATTGGAGGGTTTTCATCTTCAGTACCTTATAGCCCTTCTTGAAAATGCTCACCTTTAATTCATCGGAACGTACGTAGGGAGCTTCATAGCTGAGGTTAAAACTACCCTGTCCATCGGTTTCAATGGAGTGGATCACCTGCCCGTTGCGCTCAATGCTGATCACCACCCCCGGAAGAACGTTGCCGGAGTTCTGATCGGTTACCGTACCCTGAATGGAAATAGGGGTTTTGCTACCGTTGGCCAGGGCCGAAAGGGAGAGCAAAAAACAGGCGGTCAGTATGGCAATGGGTCTAAGCATCTGAACTCAAAGGTACTATCTTTTCTGAAAACGGTATTTCCGGATTAAAAATTTCTTCCAGTAAACTCCGCAGGAAGCTTTCAAACGCTTCCATCAGGCTTCGGCTCACGCCACTTTCTTTATTGAAGAACAGGGGTAACGGGCCATCTTTTACATTACGCAGGCTGATAATACAGGGCTCTACGTGCTCCACTCCGGGATTGTTCTTCAGGAAGAGATATGCATAAGTCATCAATTGTAAAGACTTGTTTTTCGTTTCCGGTTGCCTGAGCTCGTCCATGGTATAGAACTTCAGGTCGCGGGCTTCCACGCCTCCGCTCTTGTAATCCGTTACACGGACCTCCCGGTTCCAGCGGTCAATACGGTCCGCAATACCACGCATTTTTACCACTTGTCCGCTGCTTAACGTGAGGTGGGCCGTCAGTTCTTTTTCCAGGGCTATGATCTCTACGTGTTCTCCCCGTTCTTCAGCTGCTTTAAGTTGCATTTTCTCGCTGTTCAAAAAGTTGCGCAGCATACTGGTAAGCGCTTCGCGGATCAGCAGATTCTTGCCTTTATTGAGTTCGGGCAAACCCATTTCCCGCAGGCGTTTCACCACTTCTTTGCGCAATTCTGCTTCCTTACGCTGGAAGGCGGGTAGCTCAGTGTTCAGCTTTTGTACCGGCCCCTGTGCACGGTCTTCATTCTCAGAATAATAATCTTCCAGTATCTCGTGCAGCACAGAACCCTGGGTGTTGTACCCGATCACCTCTTCCACCTCATCGGCATCGTCAATACCCAATACTCTGCGATAATAAAAATGGAGGGGATTGTTCACGTAATCAATGAGTGCGGTGGGTGATATGCCCCTGCTCGCCATTTGCCTGAGCCGCTCCATAACAGCCTCGCTCTTTTCCACCACCTTTTCCTTTTCGCGCTCCAGGCGTACCCGGCCTGAAATGGTTTGGCGCTCCCACTGAATGTTGGGGTTCATACGGATCAGTTCGTATTCCAGCTGCGCTATAAAACGGCTGGGCTCTCCTCCTCCCAAACCACTGTTCTGACTGTTGTAAATGAGAGTAATATTCTCAGCCCTTTGCAGCAGGCGGTAAAAGTGATAGGCAAAAATGGCGTCCTTATCCAGGTAGGTGGGCAGGCCAAATTTGGTTTTGATATCAAAGGGAATAAAACTGTTCTGGCTGCGCCCTTTGGGTAGTATGTCTTCATTAATACTGGTAAGCACCAGGTTTCGGAAATCAAGGGTACGGGTTTCCAGCATTCCCATTACCTGCAATCCGCTAAGCGGCTCCCCGCGTAAGTCAATGGTTTCGGTGGCGAGGAGTTCGCGGTAAAAGTGGTGAGCCGTTTTCAGGTCGGTGGCTACATCATGAGCCGTAAAAAGATTGGCCAGCTGCCGGAAGAGTTTGAAAAAGGAAAAGAGTATGTGTACGTTAAAGCTCCGGTCTTCCAGGCGCTCCTTTAGCCATTCGCAAAAGCGAGCTACGGCATTGCAAAATTGTTCGGGTTTTTGGCGGTAATCGGCAAAGAGGGCTTTTACCTCAGCAGGTAGTTGCTCCTCCGTCCACTGTTCCAGCTCAGCCGCAGCAATAAACACTTTATTCTGTTCACGGATCCGGGTGCGCCACCGTTCAATATGTTCAGGTTCCGGGTGAATACGCGCCCAAAGCGGATGCGCCAGCAGATCGTTCCACTTCTGGTGGTAAAAAGCAGGGTTCCCGTTACGGTCTTTTACCGCCTTGCTCTCATAATGCGTCTGCATCTCCCAGATAATACGGAAGAAACCGGAAATGGAAGCATTCTTCATGGGCAGCCCCATGGTTACATTGAGCTTTTCAATGGGCTCCGCCAGGTGGTTCAGAAAGGTTTGAAGCAGGCTCTCATCAGCCATTACCAGGGCAATGTCTTCCAGATTTCCATCCAGGTATTCTACAATGCTGGCGTTGGCGGTCATCATTTGCAGGGTATTGCCGGATACCGCCTTTACGGTAATCTTTTTGGGTTGCTGAGCCAGGTTGTCTTCCAGCCAATGCAGGCGATCATCTTCTTTAATGCGTTTCAGGAGCTTGCTTTGCCGCAGGAACTTGCCGGCTTCGTGCATTTCATCCTTATAGTAGTAACGGTCAATATCCCAGTAGAATTCCGCCAGATCCGCTTCATACAATTGCAGGAAGATGCTTTCCTCAGCCTGGTTAAGGGCGCTGAAACCAGCAAAGTAAAGCTGGCTGTAACGCTGCTGAATTTCAGGTATCTTGTCGGCCATACGCAACGCCATCTCACGATAGGCCAACCCTTGATATACCCGCTTTGCTTCCCTGAGTTGTGTGGTAAAGTTGTGGTAGAGGGCAGGCAGGTTTTCCCAAAAGTGCAGGTACTCCCGCACCATAGGGGTATCCGCGGTTTCACCGGGTGTAAGGTCCCACTGCTCTATCCGTTTTACATCCGCCAGGTAGCCAAAGAGGTCTTTGGCTTGTACCAGGTGGCGGTCCAGCTCATTAAAATCGGCCAGCAGCGTGGGCGCCCATTTTACAAAGTCGGAAAAGCTGTCTTTCTTTTCCAGCGGCAGCTCTTGATAATTATGGTACAGTTTAAAGATCAGGTTGGCATTTTCCTCCTGCTGCCATTCCAGGTTTTCCAGTAAAAAATCCTCTATGGTGGTGATGTGAGGCGCAAACATAGGGCGATCTATCAGCTTGCTCAGTTCCTTTTTAAGGAATACCGCAGCCCTGCGGCTGGGCATGATCACTGCCGTTTGAGGCAGGGCATTACCCTGCTCTATAAGTTTGTGTGCAAATTGCTGAAGAAAGGTTTGCATAAAGGCCCTGAACTTTGCCTTAAAAGTATAAAAGTTCAGGGCCTTTAGGCGGTCTTATTCAAATTTCTCGAAGCGGCTCAAAAAGCGGTTCATCTTACCCCGGGTACCGATGGTATAGGTAAAGGGTGGCTTACCTTTTACCTCTTCCCTGCGTTTTTTCAGATCCAGTTCTTTGATCAGGTCCATAAGCGGCTCTTCACTGGTGTAAAACACCAATTGGTTCCGTTTGTATTCAAAGTAGAAATAGGTGCTGCGGTCTACCTCCAGGTAGAGGTATACTTCATCGCCCCTGCGCTTGCGCTGGATCTCCATGAGGCCCTTCATCTTTTTGTTTACCGGGTATTTGCCCAGGGCGCCCACCCCAATATCACCACTGGACAGGAAGGATATGGCTTCCGGCACCCATTCCAGGGTTATATCGGTAAGTAAAACCGTATTCTCGTATTCATCAGGAAACTCTTCCGGGGCCCCGTAATTGGCAATGGCATCAAAGAATTTCTTTTTATCCTTGGGCTTCAGCAGCTCATCAGCCGACACCTGGAAAGCCTTGCGGTTGAGATCGGTTCCTTCCAGCAGGGTTACCTTATTAATGATGGAAGCCATCTCTTTGAGCACATCATCACTAAAGAAGAAATCCAAACCCAGCACCATGTCGAGCACCATATCGTCCGTTTCCAGATTGTAATCAATATTACCCCAGCTGTTGATGTTCATCTGGCTGCGGTCATCCCCAATGCTCATAGCGCCTTCACCGTGCATCTCGCAGGCTGTATTATTAAAGGACAGGTAGTTACCAGGGGCGGTTGGGTCGTCCAGTTTTTCTGCGTTTACGATAACGTAAGCACCAAGTGATTCTTCATAATAGAGCTTGCCATTGGCAAAGAACATTTCCTTATCTGCGGCTGACACACGCTTGCTGAGGAAGGCGGCATACCCACTGATGGTATCGGAAGCCAGAAATACCCCGTTATTCAGGTTTTTGGTCTTATCATCAGGATCTACGTAGGGCAAGTCAATGATAATATTATCCGGGTCTACAACAGACTCAAAATTAAACCAGTCTGTGGTAACAGCCTCGCAATTGGATTCAATGTGGGTGTAGCCGTCAAAGGCCAGTGCCTTTCTGTCGGCCTGCAAGCCTACCCGCCCGTAGTAGGCAAAATAGGGACTCATATAAAAACCGTCTTCTTGTTTTAGGTTGGCTTTACCCACCGTATTTCCGGCTGTATCTACTTTTATATTCTCAAAGTATATAGGCCAGGGTGTTCCATCCTGATCCAGGTATTCATAATCAGCCGAAGCCGTGTATTTTTTGCGGGAGGTAATATTGGCCACGGCTCCGTAAAACTTATGGAATTCGGTAGTGCGGTTAGCGGTAATAGCGGCATTGGTGAGCGTACGCATTTTCGCGTTCTGCTCAATTTCCACATAGCCGGTATCGGGGAATATGCTGGCGTCAGCCACGTTTATGTTGGGTACCTTAAAGGATTTGAGCAAGGAGCTTTCCAGGTAAAACTTGGTGTACCCGGCCTGGAAGCGCAGCGAATCCTGACGCGGGTGCACAGACACCATTTCTGAAGACGCTTCGGCTCCCTGTTTTTTCACGTCAACCGCTTTTTGCGGGATCTGCCATTGGGCATAGTCCATATAGCAGATGTATTTATTGGCGGGGAAGCTGAAGTAATCAGCCGGATCGTTCAGGTAAAAGTCTCCTTTTTCCTGGTCAAAGTTTACTTTACCCCGCGCGTTCTCCATACCAAAACCCCATTCGGCAGTTGGATTAGCCCTTACCCTGAAGGCCAGCTTATCCGATGAAAACTCGCGGTTCCGGAACAGGTAATCCTGCGAACGGGTTTCGGCCTCCAGGAATTCCAGCAAACCTCTTCCCTTTAAGGAATTTGGGCTGTGCGCCAGGGTACCACTGGCCCGCATACTAATATCGTCATACATGGCAAAGGGTGTTTCCTTGCTGGTAGTATAGAGCACATCGTTCTTGGGCTCCCAATGCAGGAATACGCCTTGCCCGCTGGCGTGCGGAGTTTCCGGACCCGTCATTTGGGCGCTTATATTATAGTTTTCGGCTATACCGTTGGTACTGTCCGGAAAGAAGAAAAACTCTTCGGAATTGGCCACCGAGTTCAGGTAATCAATACGTCCATCACCACGCAAGCCTTTATTACTCAGGCTGAGCTTACTGGTAAAGGTGCCTTTACCCCCGTAGGCCGCCAGGCCATTGGGAGGCGTTTCGGTAGTAAAACCAAGGGAGTAATCGGGTTGTACTTTAATGGTTTGCTGTAAATCGGGGAAAATACCGGCACTGGTAAAGGTGCCCTCAAACTTCAGACCCTGGGTGGTAATATTGTCCAGGCTGTCAATCTCAAAGGGTTCCAGCCGCACAAAAAATTCTTCGCGGTTATACACTCCACTAAAAATATCTTTTCTGTCGTAGTAGATGTAGGAGTCCTTGGCACTGCGGAAAATAGGATACTGGTCATAGGTCTGCTGACCACTTTTATTCTGCGGCTCATCAATCAGCAGCTCTCCGGTAAGCTCCTGCAATACGGTTTTTACGTCTACCAGTGAGCGTTGCCCTAAACGGTTGGTTTCAAAACTCTCTACCTTAAAGCGCATAGAGTCTACATTCTCCATATTGATACGGAAGTCATCGTAATTGAATTCAAAGAGTTCTCCCCAATAACTGAAACGCCCGGCTACCACCTTACCGTCAAAATCAAAGTTGAGGCCCTTATGCACCACAATCTTATTGTCATAGGGAAAGAGGCGTACTTTCTGTGAATCACTAAGGGCAATGGTATTGATACCATTGATCTCCATATCGTAATCTTCAAGGCTGATGGTGGCATTATTGCCCTGGGAGAGGTTGGATACAAACTGAATTACGTCATAATCCCGTTTTTTCTCGTAATTGGCGATGTAGTTAAACACCTTGTCCTGTACCGTTCCTGTTTTTGAATCCAGGTCGTACTGCACAAAACCAAATACGGACATCTGCATCATGAAGATGTGGGCGTTACGACTATCCATGCGCATAAAGCGGGACACCTCTTCATTGGTAAACGTTTCCTTATTGTAGGCGTTCACCATATCACGAAGCTGGTAGAGCGGGCTGCGGTCATTCAGGCCCCGCAACTGGTCAAATCGGTTTCCGCGGTAATAATTCTTAGACTCAAAAATCACCGGAGTCTCGGTACCCAGGTTCAGGTTACCCAATTTCATTTGCGGGTCACCATTATTCCAGGTGAGCACCTCAAAAGCCATATCCATATTATGATAGGAGTCGGAAAAAGGGGTTTGTCCAAGACCTTCGTCTTTGCGCACAATATTCAGCTGACCGGTTTCAGCCAGGTAGCGCATGGTTACCTTGGGGTGGTAAATGCTGTCTTCATCCAGCTTAACGGTAAGGGCTACTTGTTCACTTTCAATTTTGTCGGTGCGCAGCAAAAAACGATCAGCTTCGGTAGAAATGATCTTCTGATCTTTATAATTGAAGCTGAAACGCGCAGGTACAGAGTCAGAGCCTCCGCCATAAAATTTAGAACCAATCACGGCAAAACCACCTTCAAAATCAGCCCCCGGCACAATGTCTTTGATCACAATGTTCTGATTGTAAGAGGTAAAACGGGGAAAGGTACCTCCTCCACGTCCCCCTACACTGGTGAGCTTTTCCTCGAAAAAGCCCATAGTAGGTTCTTTCAGGAAAATAAGGGTGGTGAGTTTTACACTGTCGGCCTGAAAATCGGTTTTGGTAACGTTGATCCGGTAATCAGAAAGCTCCGCATAAGCCGAGTCTTCACTTAAACCGGCCCGTACAAAGTATACATACCCTCCGTTGCCTTCTACTAAATATTTGCGTGGGTAAAAGCGCGCCACGGTACCTTCAATACGGGTGCTGTCGCCCTTGTATTTTCCCCAAATATCCACACCATCAAAATCAAATACCGGCTCACCGTCAAAACTAAACGTATAGCCACCGCTGGCCAGGCGCCAGGTAATACGGCCGTCATCAAACATTACCAGGTTGTAAAACATCTGGTAGCTGGTGCGCAGATAATCTGATGTAGTGCTGGATTTTTCTTTGTCAGAGAGCTGTTCGAGATCCTCCAGCCAGGGCAGCAAGAGTTTTTCTTCTTCATTGCTTTCAATGTGGATCAGTGTGCGCAGAAACCAGTTCCACTGCTCATATTCATTAATCCTTTTTTTAAGGAAGTTATTACTGATCTTATAAACCTGATCAGCCTCCTTGTCGGAAATACCGCCACTGGTCCACACCGTGGTAAAATCCAACAAAAGGGGTTCCAGTTCCTCATCTTTATCGGCATCTGAATCTTTAAGGAATTCCCGGACCTGGGAGGGGTAGGATTCACGGTCAGCATTAAACTTTTTAAGGCGTTGCCCAAATGCAGCTGAAGCCCAAATACTCAGGCACAGCACCGTTAAAATCCTAAGCGTTTTCAAAATATGCTTTCGTTTTTCTTTTTATACAAACAGGCTAACCACCGGTCTTCCTGTACTTTATTGACAAGTTCCATACCGTATGCGGTTGCCTCATCATCCAACACATGAAAATCATCTTTAAAAAAACCACTGAGAGCCAGTTCTCCCCCCATGGGTAACGTGTCAATGTAGATTTTCATGTCTTCTACCAATACGTTGCGGTTAATATTGGCCAATACGGTTTCAAAGTGCAGACCTTTCAGCAATTCGGCATCTCCGTGTTTTGCGCTAATATTGGAACAGTTATTCCGCTCCGCATTCTCGCTGGTATTTTCCACCGCCCACTCAAAATTATCAATAGCCAGCACTTTTTCAGCACCCCGCATAGACGCTAAAATGGCGAGTATACCGGTACCGGTGCCCATGTCCAGCACGGATTTACCCTCCAGGTTCATGCTAAGCATTAACCGCGACATCAACCGAGTGGTTTGATGATGCCCGGTACCGAATGACATCTTGGGCATGATCTCGATCAAATAGGGGTAACCCTCTGGTTTTTGATGAAATGGTGCATAGATATACACCTGCCCGTCAATGTCAATAGGTTCGTAAAAGGTCTCCCATTCTTCGTTCCAGTTTTTATTTTCCAGGCGGTCTGTTTCATAACTGATGGCAAACTCACCGCTGTTGAAGATGTGGAGTTCTTTCAAATCATCCGGCTTAAAGTCCTGCTCCAGTATATAGGCTTTTAGCCCGCTGGGTGTTTCTTCAAAAGAATCATAGGGCAATATCCCCAGGCTGGCCAGCAACAGGTCTCGCCCTGATTCGGCCGGGCTGATGGTAAATTCTACTACAAGGTATTCTTTCATGCGAGTTCTTCAGCTATACGGATGAGTTCAGTGTAGGAGTTGAGCTTAAGGGAAGCTCCGCCAATAAGACCCCCGTTGACGTTGGGTTTGCCAAAAATTTCTTTGGCATTATCCGGCTTTACAGAGCCACCGTAAAGAATGGCGGTGTTTGCGGCCAGCTCTTTACCGTACAGGGAAGCTATGCGGGTGCGAATACTGGCGTGCATTTCTTCGGCTTGTTCAGGGCTGGCTGTTTCTCCGGTGCCAATGGCCCAAACGGGTTCATAGGCAATGATAATCTTTTCCATATCGGAAGCCGGAATGCCTTCCAGCCCGTTTTCCAGTTGCACATGTACTACCTGCTCCTGGTTACCGCTCTGGCGCTCGCTCAATTGCTCGCCCACACAAAAAACAGGACGCAAGCCCTTACTTAAGGCTTCCCGTATTTTCTGGTGGATCACTGCATCAGAATCTCCATAGTATTGCCTGCGTTCACTATGCCCAAGTATCACGTAATTTGTTCCGGTACTTTGTATCATAGCCGCACTTATTTCACCGGTATAGGCTCCATCCGAATGCTCACTGCAATTTTGTGCAGCCAGTTTAATACCGGCTTCACTTACATTCTCAGCTTCCGCCAGGTGGATAAAGGGTACTCCTAAAATGAGCTGGCACCGGATGCTCTTCCCCTTCAGGTGATCCATTAATCCGTTTAAAAACTCCCGACCCTCCGGCAGGGTCATGTTCATCTTCCAGTTTCCGGCTACAATTAAATTCATACTTTGCTTTATTTGAAATGCCCGGCACTTGCAGGCTACACATCTATTTAATAAAGCTGCAAGTTAAAACGGTTTTGGAGATGTGTAAAAATGCAAGGGCAATTAAAATTCAGTGGTTGGTTTTATCTCCAAAAACAGGCCGGTTCGTCATCGTTGAGAAACCTTTCTATGGCCTTCATATTGGATCGCAGGAATAATTCTACCCTGGCGGTAGTCTGTTTCAAATGTGTTGAAGAAAACTCTTGCTCATTTCTATTTGAAGACCCTGAAAATTCAACATCCTGTGAAGAAGTTCAAGGTTTTATACGTCCAATTTTAACCTTCAGTTCTTTACCTTGAACACTACGCCTACTCATACCGTTCCCACCAGAAATCATCACTATCCGTAGATTTAAAGCGTACTACCTCACCCAGTTCCGGCATGGTAATGGACACTCCCCTTTGCGCAGCTTCTTCTGAAAAACGTTGCACCGGGTCTTTCCAATTGTGCAGCGCCAGGGTAAAGGCACCCCAATGGATGGGAATGCTCACTTTGGCTTTTACGTCAATAGAGGCTTGTACCGATTCCTCAGGATACATGTGGATGTGATGCCACAGTTTATTATACTGTCCGCATTCCACAAAGGCCCAGTCAAAAGGGCCCAACTTTTCACCGATCTCCTTAAAATGGGTATCGTAACCGCCATCACCGCTCCAATACACTCTATGCTTATCACTGATAAATGCCCAGCCTCCCCAAAGGCTTTTGGCCCGGTCAAACAGGCCTCGTCCGGAAAAATGACGGGAGGGCACAAAGGTCATTTCAATGTCATCCAGGCGAACCGTGTCCCACCAATCCATTTCAGTAATTTTCTCATCCGGCACACCCCACCGCAGTAAATGCCGTTTCACCCCTAATGGCACGTAATAATGTCTTACTTTGCCGTGTAGCTTTTGAAAACTGCTATAGTCCAGATGATCATAATGGTCATGGGTAATACATATGGCATCAATTGCCGGGAGTTGATCTATGATCTGTAAAGTACTGTCCGTATAGCGTTTAGTCCGGAACGGTCCTACCGGTGAAGTATCATCGCCAAACATGGGGTCAATCAGCAGGTTCTTCCCATTCATTTTCATAAGCCCCACGGAATGCCCAAACCAAATGAATTGAAAATCATTCGTGTCGGCATTCCATGCCCCTCGGTCAAAACCCTCCATGTCCAGCTCTTCCTTTGGAGCCCGCTCCTCACGATTGGTGAACTGCTTTTTAATGAGCCCCGGGAGGGTTTTAAGGTTCACGTCCATAGTGGTTTCACTCTGGTTTACAAATTTTTCCCCGTCCCACTGTTCGGAACCGGCATATCGCTCTTTAAGTTCTTTAGTTATTCTTCCGCCAAACTGGGGGTTAAAGTAAAGATAGACTCCCCCGAACACGAGCAGGCCTGCAATGGATATAACAATCACTTTAAGTATCAATTTCATTTTTATTTAAAGATGTAAAGGCCGGTTGGGCAAGGTGGCGCTCACCAACTGTTTAACTGCGGGCAGGAGACAGTTCAATAATATCTGCCGGATTAATTATGTCCTTTTTGTATCCTGATTTGGTAAGCCGGATCATAGCCCTGCCTACCTGAACGGTATCCACTACCGATCCGGGCGCCATTTTCCGGATGAGTTTTAAAAGCCATCCTGAACTATTGATCAGCACACTATACAATTTACTGCTGGGCCGCACGCCCCGTTTGGGAACAATGAATCCCGGACGGAACATAAAGGCCTGACGAAAACCCAGTTTCAAAAGATCGTTTTCGGTTTTACCTTTTATACGGGCCCACATCTGACGGCCTTTTTCGCTGGAATCAGTTCCCTGGCCGGAGACATAGGTAACGGTCATTTGCGGATTGAGGCGAGAGAGAGTACCCGCCAAAGCCAGAGTATAACCATAGGTCTTGCGCTTATATTCAGCTTCTTTCATGCCCACTGAACTTACTCCCATACATGCGTAGCAGGCATCAAAGCCCTTCAGCTGGTCTGCCACTGAATCGAATTCCGAGAAATCCTGATGTATAAGCTCCTTTAGTTTGGGGTGATTCAGATCCACTGGCCTCCTGCCAATGGACAATACTTCGGATACTTCTTTGTGATCCAAACATTCCAGCAGAACACCCTTGCCCACCATACCGGTGGCTCCGGTAACTATTACCTTCAGTCCCATTTTCAATTATTTGATTTCCTGCATTTTCCGGATCTGGCCCAGAATCATTTTCTTCGGACTGAGAGGCAGCATTTTCAACATCACCCTTTGAGTGAAAGGCACTCCTGATATCACATCCAGTTTACCATCCAACATGGCCTGGTAGCCATCTTCAGCTACTTTAGCCGCACTGGCAGTGTTCTTAAACATCTCAGTCTTATCCATTCCTGAGACTGAACCAAAACCGGTTTCCGTAGCGCCCGGCATCAGGGCGGTAACCGTAATCGGGGTATCGTGTAATTCTTCGGCTATGGCATTACTGAAGGACGTTACATAAGCTTTAGTAGCGTAATATACGGCCTGCAGAGGGCCAGGCATCAGGCTGGCCGTGGACGATACATTCAGAATCTTTCCCCGGTTGCGCGAAACCATATCCGGCAAAAAGAAGCGGGTAAGAGCAGTTAATGCCACAATGTTCAGGTTGATCATGTTGAGGTCCTCCTGCCAATCGCGTTCATGGAATTTACCCAAGCCCCCAAAGCCGGCATTGTTGATCAGGTAATCCACCTGAATACCGGCTTCCTTCACTTCATCGTATACTTCACGGGGAGTCTTTGCTTCAGAAAGGTCTTTTTCAATCACCATCACTTGAACTGAATACTTTGATTCCAGATCTTTTTTCAGTTCCTCCAACTTTCCTTTACTGCGGGCCACAATTATAAGGTCTCCACCTTTAGAAGCGTGGATACTTGCGAGTTCTTTTCCTATGCCACCGGATGCTCCGGTTATCAATGCTGTATTTTTCATTTTAATTTTTTGAGTGATTAATTACTTACTCTTGATTGCTATAAAATTTTTTAAGCTTTATAAATCATACTTTTTAAATAAGGACTGGCGAACTGCCTTCATGTTCTCCGGCTTACGCAGCAGTTCAGCCGTAGCCAGGCCATCAATGAGTATTAATATCAGCTCTGCTTCTGCTCCGGGGTCGGAATACCCCAAATTTTTAAAAGCATCCGCAGCAATCTTTCGCATGGGATGAGACATACTGTGATCGTATTCATCGGCCTGCCACTTCAAAGCATACATCAGTCGCCAATAATGGTATTCCTCTTTGTCAATATTAAAGGGAAAGTCCAGTATTCCGCGCAGAATATCTTTAGGGTCTTCACGCATCACCATGCTACCTAAAAGGGATTGCGCCCTTTCCATTCCCTGCTGCTTGATGGCTTCCAGCAAACCTTCCTTATTGGTGAAATGCCGGAAGATAAGCCCTTCTGAAACGCCTGCCGCCCTGGCCACTTTGTTGGTAGACACAGCTGTATAACCCTTTTCAGCAAAGAGCTTTAACGCGGCTTCCAATATTTTTTCCTGCTTCTCAGTCATTTAAAAAGTGAGTAATCACTTGCAAAGGTATTGTTGTTTATGGAACTGCCAAACTTTAAGTGAGTTTTTTAAATCCTTACCCTTGGATCGAGCCAGGCGTAGAGAACATCTACCAATATGTTGATAAGCACAAAAGTGAAGCCTATAACCAGCACGGCACCCATTACCACGGGCAGATCAAGTTGGTTCAGCGCTTCCACTATCTGTTTGCCCAAACCGTTCCAGCCAAAGATATATTCTACAAATACCGCCCCGGCCAGCATTGAGGCAAACCAGCCTGAAGCTGCGGTGATCACAGGGTTCAGGGCATTTTTAAGGGCGTGTTTACGCACAATGGTACTTTCTTTAAGCCCCTTGGCACGTGCCGTACGTATGTAATCCTGCCCCATCTCTTCCAGCAGGCTTCCACGGGTAAGCTGGATAATAACACCCAGAGGGCGAATACCCAAAGTAATGGCGGGAAGAATGAGGTTACGCAGGCGCAGGTGTACACCTTCCCCCATATCATCTACCTCGTAAAGACTGCCGGTCATATTAAGGCCGGTGTATTCGGCCAGTAAGTAGCCAAAAATCCAGGCCATTAAAATAGCTGAGAAAAAAGAGGGTACGGACATGCCCAGGGTACCGATAACGGTGATGGCACGATCGGCAAAAGTGTCTTTTAAGAGAGCGGCTATAACCCCCAGAAAAACCCCGATAAGCATAGCAATTACAATACTGGCCAAGGCTAATACAATAGTGTTGGGGAGCGTTTCACCAATAATAGAGCTCACCGTTTTGCCCTGGCTACGGAAGGATTGTCTGAGGTATGGCCATTTCAGCATCAGCTGTGTTTCGCCAATGGTCAGCAGGCTTATATGCGAGGTAAACTCTAAACTTTGCCGGGTATAACTTTCAGTGTTGGTGGAATGGAGTGAAAGCGGACTGAGGTCATTCAGGTAATACAGGTATTGTTTGCTTACCGGCTGATCAAAACCGTATTTATGTTTAATGGCCGCCAGTTGCTCAGAATCTTCCCGCTGATCCAGCATCATACGGGCGGGGTCACCGGGCAGTACTGTAAAAAGAAAGAATACAGCCGTTACCACCCCCAGCATCACAAGGACACTATACGCTATTTTATTAAAAAGATAACGCAGCAAGGCGCTAGAGCATCGGTTTTATATCCTTCTCAAAATCGGGAATATCATTGTAATGCCATTTACCCGTAACCACGCCTTTTTTGAGCATCACCAGCCCGGGATTAGAGCGGATAATCGTCTTCAGGGTAGTTTCATCCATGGTAGCAAAGGGGAAAGGTGTTTGCAGCTCATGGCGCATTTCTTCAACCTGCGAATCCAGAGATGCACTTAAACCGATGATGGGGTAGCCTGCTTCCTCTGCCGATTGGGCAAATGTATTGATGGGTGCATAGCCTTCTTTATGCGTTTTATCCATATTGTAGGCAATTACCAGAAAAACCACCGGGGCATTCAGAACTTCCTGTGTGGCATCTTCATCATTATATAAAACCACAAAATCATGAACGGGTGGCTCATAGCCATGATGCAATACTACCGTTTCGGTTTTATCGCTTTGTATTTCCCATTCTTTTTTCTTCCACCACTCCTCTTTTATGTATTCGTCAGAAGTAACCTTCTTCTCTTCTCCGCTGTCCTTATTTTTCAGATAATATATGGTGCCGTATTTAGTGGGCTCCAGGCCAAGCTCTTCGGCTGGTTTCATACCCTCCACAATACTCTTACCCTCAGCATAAGCTCTGAAATCTTTAAGGGGCAAATGGTTAAGCACATAATACCCCATATAACTACAGCCCACAAGTGCCAGGATAAGCACTACTGAACGCACACCGGCTGAAAGCACCGGTTTGATATACTTAAGATTGGTAAACAGGATAACGATCAATACCGTAAGCACCACATCTTTACCAAAAGATTCCCAAGGCGTTAAGGGTATGGCATCGCCAAAGCAACCACAATCCGTTACTTTATTGAAATAGGCGGAATAGAACGTAAGGAAGGTGAAGAATACGATCATCAGTAAAAGCAACCAGGCAGTCAGCTTTTTCCATGATCCCAGTAAAAGGGCTATTCCCAGAAGTACTTCCAGTATAACAATAAAAACCGCCAAGGCGAGCGCTATAGGTTGCAAAAAGGGGAGGTTGAGCACATCCGGTGCAAAATATTCATCCAGCTTAAAACTGAAACCCATGGGGTCATTAAGTTTGATAAGTCCGGAAAAAATAAACAGGCCTCCTACCAAAATGCGGCAAACCTGGGTAATGAAGTTCATAGGTTCAATTTTTTAGTTGGCAGTAAAATCAACCCGAAGTTACGCGTTTGATTTTTCCTGTGAAACCGCTGCTTCGTTCATCTTGATAAGGGCAAAGGCCGAGTAATTCACCATATCGTAATAATTGGCATCAATACCCTCAGAAACCAGCGTAGCTCCCTTATTATCTTCTATTTGCTTAATGCGCAGTATTTTCTGCAAAATGAGATCCGTAAAACTGCTGATACGCATATCGCGCCACGCTTCCCCATAATCATGGTTTTTACGTTCCATCAGTGCTTTGGCCCGCTGGGCGTACGATTTGAAATGCTGAACGGCCTGGGCCGTATCCAGGTCCGGCTGTTCAGCCACACCTGACTCCAGGTTTATCAAAGCTATGATGGAGTAATTCAGTATACCGATAAACTCACCTTGCAGATCGTCTTCCACAAGTTGTGTGCCTTTTTCCTCTATGCTTCGGATACGTTGTGCTTTGATAAAGATCTGGTCGGTTAACGAAGGCAGGCGAAGTATTCGCCAGGCAGACCCGTAATCCTTCATTTTCTTTTCAAAAAGGCCGAGGCATTTGTCAATTACCTCATCATATTGCTGCGAAGTATGGCTCATTTAATAATTTAGCTGCAATTGCACATTAGCTTTATGGACACTCCAATATTCCCTGAAAAAAGGGCTGCGAAAGATACCATTTTTACATGGAAGCACAGTCTGAACCTGGGCGGCAAACTCTGCCTGATGGAACGCCCCTGGGTAATGGGTATTTTAAATACCACACCTGATTCTTTCTTTTCGCAAAGCCGCGCTATGCTGGAAGGCGATATACGACAGGCTATCCGTAAAATGCTGGAGGAAGGAGCGGATATTATCGATGTAGGCGCAGCCTCCACCCGTCCTGGTGCTAAAGCAATAGAGCCAAAAGAAGAAATTAAACGTATACAGCCCGCCCTGAAAATACTGGCCCGTGAATTTCCGGACACTAAGGTTTCTGTAGATACATACCAAAGTGAAGTGGCTCGTGCAGCAGTAGATATGGGCGCCCATATGATCAATGATATCTCCGGGGGCAGCCTGGATGAGCAGATGTTCCTCACGGTAGCCGAATTAAAGGTGCCCTATGTTTTAATGCACCTCCAGGGCACTCCTGAAAACATGCAGAACGATCCGCGTTATAAAGATGTTTTTCGTGAGGTGGCCTATTATTTCTCAGAAAAAATACGGAACCTGCTGGACCTGGGTGTGAATGATATTATCCTGGATCCCGGCTTTGGCTTCGGAAAAACGGATGTACATAATTATACCTTAATGAACCATTTGTACGATCTTAAAGTATTTGACCGGCCGGTACTGGTGGGGTTAAGCCGGAAAAGTATGATCAACCGGATTTTAGACATCTCTGCAAACGAGGCCCTTAACGGCACCACCGTTTTAAATACCATTGCCCTTCAGAAAGGAGCCTCTATACTGCGGGTTCATGATGTTAAAGAGGCCGTTGAAGCAGTCAAAATCGTTACATTCACGCAAAATTTAGATTGATGTCTTTTATAGACTTTAGCATTCTCGACATCATAGACATTGTTTTGGTAGCTTTTCTGCTTTACCAGCTATACCGACTTATAAAAGGAACGGTGGCTATCAATATCTTTTTGGGGGTAGCCGCTATTTATCTCATCTGGAAGCTGGTGGAAGCTTTACAGATGGAGCTGCTTAGCGAGATCCTGGGAAAGTTTATAGGCGTGGGTGTACTAGCCCTGGTTATTGTATTCCAGCAAGAGATCAGGCGCTTTTTACTGGTGCTGGGCTCTACCAACTTTACCAGGCGCAGGAAGTTCCTGAAGCAATTGAAATGGTTGCGTAATGATGAACAGGAACTTAAACTGGACGATATTGAAACGGCTTGTGTGAACATGTCACGTACTAAAACGGGAGCACTTATTGTAATTGAACGTCAAAGCCAGCTCGGATTTTACAGTGAAACAGGCACTACTATCAATGGCCGTTTATCGGCCCGCTTACTGGAATCTATTTTTTTTAAGAATGCGCCCCTTCATGATGGGGCTGTAGTTATTAGCGGTGACCGTGTGGTGGCTGCCGGCTGCATATTACCGATTACGGATAAAACCACCATTCCCCGCAGATTTGGATTACGCCATCGTGCCGCTATTGGCGTGGCCGAAAAAACGGATGCCCTGGCTATTGTGGTTTCCGAAGAAACGGGAGATATCTCATTTACCATCGGAGATGTGTTTCAAAATAAAATTGATCCTTCACAATTCCTGGAAAAACTTCGGGCATATCTGGAAAAATAATTAGTATTGCACCGCGTTTAAATCCTCAACCCGTTTAAGCGACAACCCTTTTCTCCTCAAGACTTAAGCTTTAAACCATTTGTAACATTCACGTAACCTTAAGGTGAATTAAAATCACCTTTTTGCGTGTTATACTTGCTCATTTGTGAAAACTAAACTGCTTTTAAATCAAAAGGTGCTGCTCATTGAAGACGATGAGGTACACCAGATGCTACTCACCTTTATGCTTAAGGACCAGGGTGCACTTATTACTTTGGAGCCTGATAAGGCAAAGGCTCTTGAGAAACTGAAAACCCGGCAATATGACCTGGTCCTTTTGGATACCCGTTTGGGTAATACCAATGCATTGGGGTTTACGCAATTGCTGCGGGAAGAGTTGCAACTTAACATACCTATTATAGGCATGTCCAGTGTAAACCTCCAGGGGCGCGGCATATACAACGGACTGGATGAGGTATTGATACGCCCGGTAGAATATAGCCACCTGGTAGAAACCCTCAACAATCTGAAGGGGCGGATGAAGGCGGTTCTTTAGTGAAGTGAGGCCTGGAAATAGCCATTCTCAAGGTTTATCATTTTTACGTCATTATCCTGTGCCCAGGCTTTCCACTCTGCAGAGAGGTCAGCCTCCATTTTCTGATGTATGATTATACCCTTGGGTTTATTTACTTCTGAAGCCGGGGCGCTGCTATTCTTATCTACCAGCCAATAATCGGCAGGTGGAACTACTTTATTATTTGAACGATAACACCAGAGGGTTTTGTCTTTTCCATATAACCAATTTCCCTTCTTTCTAAAGAATCCTGTTTCAAGATCAGCTCCCCAATCCAGATAGTGCACATCTAAGACATTTGATGCCCACAGGTGATGACGAATGTGAAAGGTCATAGCATCCTCATCCGCCAGTAAGGCGGAATCTGCTACCAACACTGCTTTTCCGGCCTTTATGAAGCTCAGAGCCGAATGCTCACGCAAGGCATAAACCGTAAGATCCGTTCTTTTTTGTAGCTGGTAATTCTCCATCAGCTGCAAGCTGATTAATACCAGTGCCACGCTCAAAGCAAGGTTTAGCCGCCTCGCTTTGCCTTTGAAAAGCCAGGTAAACATATAGCCCAGAAAAACATACACCAGTACTAATTCCACCCGCGAAATATGGATTTGATCAATGAGAAAGAACGTCCAGCCCTCTACCCACTCCACACTTTGGTTCATCAGCTTCAATAAAGCATTATATACTGCAACCAGGGGAACTACCAGCCAACC
Organism: Owenweeksia sp.; assembly: GCA_965212245.1. Lineage (GTDB taxonomy): Bacteria > Bacteroidota > Bacteroidia > Flavobacteriales > Schleiferiaceae > CAKZNE01. The sequence goes on from OZ243107.1 coordinate 934,345, forward strand.
GCACGCAGAAAGGACAAGAGTCACCAGTCCGGTGTACATCAAAAGTGTAACCAGCGGAATAACCACCAGGTTAGATACCAGGAATAAAGCCGGAAACTGGTGAAAGTAATACAGGCCTAATGGAAAAGTAGCTATCTGAGCTGCCAGTGAAACTGTGGTGATAGTCCATATTTGCTTCACAACCCAGCCTCTGGGCCTTATCAAAGCTTCAAACTTTGGCTGTAGCCAAACAATCCCCAATACGGCCATATAGCTTAACTGAAAGCCCACTTCAAATAAGTAAGTGGGTTTTACAATCAGCAAGATCATAGCTGAAGCCAGCAGCGTATTGTATATAGAAGTAGATCTTTTAAAAGCAGTGCCTACTGCTACAAAACTGAACATGGTTGCCGCTCTTACCACAGATGGTGAAAGGCCCGTAATCAATGCATACGCCCAAAGCAGGAACAGCAAGATCAGCGTGCGTATAAGAGGACCACGCGGCAGCTTTTGTAAAAAGAAAAGCAAGTAATACGTAAGCATATATACAATACCCACGTGCAACCCACTGACGGCTAAAACATGGGTGGCACCTGCTGCCGAATAGGCCTGTAAGAGATTATCACTGATATCATAGCGGTAACCCAAAAGCAGGGCCTTGGTTACGGCCTGCTCATTTTGAGACAAGGGCCAGCCATTGATCACGCCCAACAAATACCTGCGCACCCCGGCACTCCAGGCTTTAAGGGAAAACCCGCTTTGCCGCCCTATCAGTTTCCATTGTGAAGATGAAAGATAAGCCTGTGCATAAACCGCCTGGAGGTTCAGGTAGTTCTTATAATCAAATTCGAAGGGATTCTGAGGTGCATTCAGTTCATTCAAACGGCCCTGGAAGAGCACCTGGTCTCCGAAACGAAGTTGTTGGGCCAGGCTGTCTTTTTCAAAATACAATAGTACTTTACCGGCCGAGGGTAAAATACTATCCTGATTAGACGAAGCCAAAACCTCTGCTTTCGCCTTAATTGTACGATCTTTTATAACCGGTTGCTCCAAAATCTTCAACTGAAAACGTGTAGCGTCACTCTGCAGCTGATAATGGCGCTCTATGTGCTGCTCACTTTGCCAATAACTCAGCACCAGGCCCAGGGCTATAAAAAAGCCGGAAACTGAAATACTGAAAACCTTATTTTTAGTAGGTTTACGCAAGTCACGCCATAAGAGAAGTACCAAAAGGGCCAATGCACAAACGCTAAGAAAGGACAGGGAAAATGGAAATGGTACTCTAAAGAAATTGGCCCACAATATGCCAGCTATAAAAGCCAGAAAAACACGAAAAAGAGGATACCCTTTGAGCCACATTTTCTTAATATAAAATACAATCCTTAAAATATAAAAATTCAACAATTTGAATCTTAAATCATTTTTAGCCGGTCTTTTCCTTTTAACAGCTTACACCCTTTGGGGTCAGAAAAACGCTATAAGCCTAAGCCTGGGTTATCATTATAACCCTGACGACTTCTATCTTTCCCCGGCTGAACTGGACAGCGCCTTTTCACCTGAGCAAGGCCTGCGCTTTGGTGCCCGTTTTAAATTCCAAAGCTTTTTTAATGAATCAGCGCGATGGGCCTGGCACCTGCAAATGGAATACAGCCACCGCTCTGTTTCGTACCAGTTCCAAACTCCATTTACCGGGGAACAAAAATTTAACGGAAACCTGGAGGGACGTTACCTGGATTTGGGTTTAGGAATAGACCAGCGCTTTGAGGTTAAAGAAGATCTGCGTATGGGGTGGTCTGCTACCGCTGCAGTGGGTATACCTTTTCAATCGGATACATCTACAGCTGAGTTGCCCCCCTATCCTTTGCGGAGAGCCACAGATTATCTGCCTTATATAGCGGTCAACCTGGTCTCGGAATATACTTTTAGTAAAGGTGAGAAAGGGCACTGGCTGGTGAGTTTAGAACCTACGGCACGTTTGTATACCCGCCCTCTGCATAAGCAAGAAGCCGGTCAGGGTGTTTTCACCGGTCTCGGTTTTCTATTCGGTATAGGTTATGTATTCTACTAGCGGTAAAAATTACTGCCATCCAGGTAATCCCATACCGGAGGCGGCAACATAAAACTTACATCTTTGCCTTCCCGGATAGCATTGCGGATATCGGTAGAGGCGATCTGCATGATGGGGGCATCGGTCATGCTAACCTTAGGGTGGTCTTTTAAATCGCCTCCATTTGATTCAATACGCGGGTACACATACAGTGCATGATGTTCCAGTATCCACTCGTAATTGCGCCACCTCGGAAAACTTTCCAGGTTATCAGCTCCCATGATCAGGGCAAAGTCACGGTCGGGCCATTTTTCGGATGCGTAGGCCAGGGTTGTGGCTGTAAAAGAAGGTTGCGGAAGGTTAAACTCCATATCGCTAACCCGCAGTTTATAATGATCATCAATAGCCAGCTGTACCATATGCAGCCGTTGCCGGTCATCCAGCAGGGTGTTTTTCTTTTTATGAGGATTATGGGGAGTAACCACAAACCAGACCTCATCCAGATCTGTATACTCCAGCATGTGCTGGGCTATTACACAGTGCCCGATATGTATGGGGTTGAAAGTTCCGAAATAAAGTCCCGTTTTTTTCATTTTCCCAAGAATAAGCGCACGAGGTTCTCCGCTTCTTTTTTAGCGGTGTTCAGATCATTATTGAGGAGCACATGATCGAAGCGATCGGACCGTCCAATCTCTTTACGGGCCTTAGCAAGACGCTGACGGATCTTATCCTCACTATCGGTTTTCCGGCCACGTAAACGCCTTTCCAATTCCTCCATACTGGGCGGCATAACAAACACGGAAAGCGCTTTATCCTTATACAGGCTTTTAAGGTTAAGGCCGCCTACCACATCCATATCAAAAATAACCGTTTTGCCTTCTGACCATATACGTTCTACTTCAGAACGTAAGGTGCCATACATACTACCGGAATATACCTCTTCCCATTCTATAAAATCTCCCTTAAGCACGCGCTCGCGAAACTCTTCACCAGACAGGAAATAATAATCCTTACCGTGTAATTCTGCTCCTCTCGGGGCACGGCTGGTAGCTGAAATACTGAATTCAAGATCGAGATTACAGGTAAGCAAATGTTTTACCAAGGTGGTTTTACCCGATCCGCTGGGCGCTGAAAATATGATGACTTTACCGGAGTTGGTCATAAAACTATAATACTGATTATCAGTTTAAAGAATATTTAAAACCTGTTCTTTAATTTTTTCCAGCTCGTCTTTCATTTCCACCACCAGTTTCTGCATAGCCGCATGGTTGGCTTTAGAGCCCATAGTGTTTATTTCGCGGCCCATTTCCTGGCTTATAAAACCCAGCTTTTTGCCGATGCCTCCTCCTTCATTCAAAAGGGCGGTAAAGTAATCCAGGTGACTTTTCAGGCGCACACGCTCTTCGGTAATATCCAGCTTTTCAAGGTAATAGATCAATTCCTGCTCAAAGCGGTTCTCATCCGGGCTCTCTTTTAACTCCGTGAGGCTGCGCTGCAATTTATCCTTTATGCGTTGTGTCCGTTCACTATCGTGGTCAGACATACCACTCATCCTCGTTTCAATACTCGTCAGGCGGTCACGCAGGTCGTCTTCCAGTTTCCTGCCCTCAATACTGCGGAATTCTATCAGTTGTGTAAGGGCCTTTTGCGTAACTTCCTGTACCGCTTTCCATTCTTCCTCGGTAATGGTATCATTGGCGGGCTGCAACACATCCGGCAGACTCATAACGGCATTTAGAATGTCGCCCTGAACTCCGGCCTTATCGGATATATCCTTTAGCTGATCAATGTATGCTGTTACCAGTTCGCGGTTAATACTTGGGGCTTGCTCTACCCCGGTGATCTCACAATACAGGTTGATATCGATCTTACCCCTTTGCAGCGCCTCTGCAGTCATCTGCCGTATCTCCCCTTCTTTTTCGCGAAAAAGAGTGGGCATCCGCATATTGATATCGGTTTGTTTGCTATTCAGACTTTTCACCTCAAGGGTGATCTTTTTGGCGGGCAGTTGCACTACGGCCTTACCAAAGCCTGTCATGGAATAAATTGAACTCATAAGCTGGCAAAAGTATAAAAGTCAGCGCTTGTAAAACGAAACCAGATATACTCCTGCAAATAAAAGCAGGGCCGAAAGGCAAAGTATCAAGGTAATTTCGTCTTTTCCCAGGGCAATGGCCGCGAGTGCTGCAAAGAGAGGTTGCAGGTAAATATAAAAACTTACCGTGGTTGAAGTCACCGTTTTAAGCGCAAAAACATTCAAGAGATAGGCCATGTAAGTGGTGCATATCACCACAAAACCTACTTTCCATATAATATTTACCGGCATTTGCGCCCATTGGATATCTCCAAAATGAGGCCACCCAAAGGGTAGCACCATGATCAAACCAAAGAGGAACACCCAACGGATAACGGTGATGGCCTCATATTTACGCATCAGTGGTTTTACCAGCACCAGGTAAGCCGCGTAAGAGGCTGCATTGAGCAATACCAGCAGGTTGCCCAGTGATTTATCCGAATCCATAATATCCGCAACCTGTCCGCCCCGGGTGATCAGGAAAAGTGCACCGGCAATGCCCAGCACAATACCCACTATCCGGCTGGGCCGCAATGATTCCTTAAGTAGGATAGCCGACATGACCAGCACCAGTATGGGGTTGGCGGTCATAATAACTGCGGCACTGATGGGAGTGGTAAGATTGAGCCCTTCAAAAAAGAACATTTGATTACAAGCTACGCCAAACACCCCGCAAAGGGCCATCCGCCCAAGGTCTTTGCGCTTTACTTTTTCCCAATGGAAGATCCTGGCGGTGAGCCAGAATAATGAAGTAGCGCCAATGGCGCGTACCAGTATGAAAGTTAGCGGTGTGATGTAAGCCGGCATTACATCTTTGGCAATGGAATAGTTAAGTCCGTAAATAAGGGCCACCGCCAACAAGGCCAGGTGGGCCGTTAGTTTCTCCTTAGGTACCAAGGGCTGCGTTTAAGCCGCAAAGCTAGCTCAATATCATTTGAACTCATTCTGTCAACTTGTTTTCTTTGCCACCATCCTACTATTTATAACTTTGGCCTTCTTAAAAAGCAAAATGTATGTCTGAGCACTCAAAAGACCTGAAATTCAATACCCTTACTATACACGGAGGACAAGAGCCCGATGCCGCTTACGGATCGGTAATGCCTCCCATTTATCAAACGTCCACTTATGCCCAGTCCGAGCCCGGAGGGCATAAAGGCTATGAGTATTCCCGTTCAGGAAACCCAACCCGCCACGCGTTGGAAAACAGTATTGCCTCCATTGAAGGTGGTAAATACGGAATGGCCTTTGGCAGCGGGCTGGCCGCCATTGATGCAATTATCAAAATGCTGAAGCCCGGTGACGAAGTGGTTTCCACCAATGATCTTTATGGTGGCACCTACCGTTTGTTCCGCACCATTTTTGAACCCCTGGGTATTAAGTTCCACTTTATGGCTATGGAGGATGCCAATTCCATCCATGAAATGGTAAACGATAATACGCGCCTGATATGGGTGGAAACACCTACGAACCCCATGATGAACATTAACGACATCAAGGGCATCAGCGCGATCGCCAAAAAACACAACGCTATTTTGGTGGTAGACAACACCTTTGCTACGCCTTACCTGCAGCGCCCGCTAGATTTGGGTGCGGATATCGTGATGCACTCCGCCACCAAATACCTGGGTGGTCATTCTGATGTGGTGCTGGGTTTACTGGCCGTTAAGGATAAAGAACTGGCGGATAAACTGTACTACATCCAGAACTCCAGCGGTGCCGTTTGTGGCCCCATGGATTCTTTCCTGGTATTACGCGGTATTAAAACCCTGCACGTTCGTATGCAGCGCCATTGCGAGAACGGAACCGCCATTGCCCACTTCCTGAAAGGACACGCCAAAGTGGATAAAGTATACTGGCCCGGTTTTGAAGATCACCCCAATCACGCCATTGCCAAAGCGCAGATGAAAGACTTTGGTGGTATGATCTCGTTTACCGTAAAAAGCGGCACTTTGGAAGACACCGTAAAAGTGGTTTCGGCTCTCCGGGTATTTACCCTTGCGGAATCACTGGGCGGTGTGGAATCACTGGCCGGGCATCCCGCCAGCATGACCCACGCTTCCATCCCCAAAGAGGAACGTGAAAAAACCGGTGTAGTGGATTCCCTCATCCGCCTCAGCGTGGGTATTGAGGATATTGACGACCTCAAAGCCGATCTTGATCAGGCGCTTAACGCACTTTAATTATCTTAGGCCTTCCTTCATCGGGAAGGCTTTTTTAATTTAAGACCCCTCACAGTTATGATCCAGTTTTTTATTACCGGCAGCAGCTCAGGAATAGGAAAAGCCCTGGCGCTTAAAGCCCTGAAGGAAGGGCACAAGGTAACCGGCATCAGCCGCAGGCATATAATAAATCATGAAAACTATCACCACCTCAATTATGACCTGGCGGATATGAACAGCTACCTTAAAATAAATTTTAACCGCAACAGGGAAGCCGAAAAGCTCATATTGGTAAATAATGCGGGCTGGTTAGGCGAGGTAAAGCCCGCCTCCAAGATAAATCCGGATAGCTTTAAACGTGCCTATGACATCAACCTGCTGGCCCCATCGGTATTGAGCAAGATGTTTATAGACCAAACCCAACAAACCGGACAAGAACGCATGGTGGTGAATATATCATCAGGGGCTGGCGCCTATCCCGTATCCAGCTGGAGTTCTTATTGTGCTTCCAAAGCCGGTATCAATCTCTTTACCCAGGTGCTACAAGCTGATCATCCGGATGTAAAATGTATGGCCATTGCTCCCGGCATTGTAGATACGGAAATGCAGGGTGAGATCCGGAGGGTTCAGGAACAGGATTTTCCGGATAAGCAACGCTTTGTAGACTATAAAGACAATGGTGAGCTGGCCAGCCCGGAAAAGGTAGCCGATAAAATTTTTCACCTGCTAACCAACCCTGATGAAATTCCTGACGTAGTATTTTCGTTAAGAGATGTATCTTAGCATCAATAACCTGAACGAAGCATAATCATGAAAAAAATCTGGATCATAGCCTTTCTGGGCCTTAGCCTGGTCGCATGTAAAAAGGATAAAAGCAGCAGTACACAAACCAATACACCTCTTAGTTACGAAGATAAGTTGGTTGGCAGTTGGGACTTAACCGCCATCTACTACGAAACCGAAATTCCTGATTTTGGTGGTGGTGCACCCATACCGGTAGAAGACAATGGCACCAATGTATCCGGAGAGTTCAATATTATTAAAGACCCCAATCAGGTGTCTTACGATTATTCCTTTACCGCCAGCATTCCGAACCCACTTACCGGTGGATCTTTTGATGCACCTGTATCTCAGCAAGCCAGTGGCACCTGGACGGTAGCTTCAGACAATTCTGCTATTTACCTGAAATCTGGTGAGGAAACCACCACCTTTAAAGTAATGAAGAACGAGGCCGACCTCCAGGTTTTTCAAACCGTTATTCCTTATTCTGTACCCATCCTGGGCACCGTAGAAGTTACTGCTCTTATTACGCTTACCCGTCAGAATTAAACCTTTGGCAGAGGGCTTGGTCATAGTACCAAATAAATACACAAAAAGATGAACATGAAATTTTTGTTGAGCCTTCTGTTAGTAGCAGTTATTGGTAGTGGAGCCTTTGCCCAGGAAAAACGTGGCAAAGACAGAAACCCCGAAGAAATGGCCACCAGGATGACCGAAAAGATGGTGGATAAATTGGGTTTAAACGCGGATCAGAAAGAAAAGCTTTACCAGAGTAACCTTCGTCTTGCTCAAACCAAAAAAGAGAATCGTGAAGAAATGCAGGCAGCCGGAGAACAACATGATGCTGATATGCAGGAGATCCTTACTGAAGATCAGTACAAGATATATAAGGAAGAGCGAAGCAAAATGAAAGAACGCACACGCGGCCGCCACAGACATCAAGGAGAAAGATCTGAAAGGAAAGACTAAAATCCTTGAATTTTAAATGCTTTTGACTTATAAACCGCCTCTTCAGGCGGTTTTTTCTTGAACCTCTGTCCCATTTTCAGATCCGTTTTTAAATCCTTATTTTACCATTTACCAAAAAATAAAACTATGGCAGGCCACAGTAAATGGGCGAATATCAAACACCGAAAAGGTGCACAGGATAAAAAGCGGGCCAAAGTCTTTACCCGCATTCTCAAAGAAATACATATTGCGGTTAAGGAGGGTAATGACACTGATCCCGACACCAACCCTAAATTACGCCTGGCTATACAGAATGCTAAAGGGGCCAATATTCCTAAAGATACTATAAAACGTGCTATTCATAAAGCATCCGGAGCTGACTCCGAAAATTATGAAAACGTAAGTTATGAAGGTTACCTGCCGCATGGTGTAGCTGTATTTGTGGAAGCCTCAACCGGTAACATCCAGCGCACAGTGGCCAATGTGCGGTCTGTATTCAACCGTTCCGGTGGAAGCCTGGGCACGAATGGTTCTCTGGAGTTTATTTTTGATCATAAAGGAGTTTTCACCCTTAGCCGCAAGGAACTGGGTGAACGCAACCGCGAAGAACTGGAATTACAGCTTATAGAAGCCGGAGCTGAGGAGGTGGAAAAAACCGAGGAGCTATGGGTGATCACCACGGCATTTGAAGATTTTGGCCCTTTTCAGAATAAACTGGAAAACCTGGGTATTGAAACCCGCAGTTCTGAACTGGAACGTATTCCCAATTCAACCGTTACCCTTAAATTAGATGAGGCCAGAAAGATATTGGAAGCCATTGATCGCTTTGAAGAAGATGACGATGTGCAGAACGTTTTTCACAATCTGGAGATGACCGATGAGTTGGAAATCGCATTACAAAGCGAAGATGACTGAGAAAAAAGCATAATGTCCTAACTTGGCGCCCTCAAATAACAAGCACCCATTATTGATAATTCTAAACCAGTCGGATGCAGGAAAAAATTAAAAAACTCGAAGACAAAATGGCCCAGGCCCAATTGGGTGGGGGCGAAAAGCGTGTTGAAGCGCAACATAGCAAAGGAAAGCTTACCGCCCGTGAGCGCATCCACTTCCTGATGGACGAAGGCAGCTTTGAGGAGATCGGTATGTTGGTTACACACCGCAGCACCGATTTTGGGTTGGATAAACAAAAGATATTAGGAGATGGTGTAGTTACCGGTTATGGTACCGTACATGGCAGACTTACCTACGTTTTTGCACAAGACTTTACCGTTCTTGGCGGATCACTGGCTGAGGCCCACGCAGAAAAAATTTGTAAGATCATGGATCTGGCCATGAAGAACGGAGCACCGGTAATTGGCCTTAATGATTCAGGTGGTGCGCGTATACAGGAGGGTGTGGTTTCACTGGGTGGCTATGCCGATATTTTTTACCGCAACACTTTAGCCAGTGGTGTCATCCCGCAATTCTCAGCTATTATGGGACCATGTGCCGGAGGTGCGGTATACTCTCCAGCCCTCACCGACTTTATAATGATGGTGGAAAAAACCTCTTATATGTTTGTGACCGGACCTAACGTGGTAAAAACGGTTACCCATGAAGAGGTAAGCTCTGAAGAACTGGGCGGAGCCACTGCCCACGCTACAAAATCAGGCGTTACGCATTTTACGTATGAGAACGAAATTGCTTGTATTGAGGGTGTTAAGCGCTTATTGAGCTATGTTCCGCAAAATTGTGAGGAAGAACCTCCACAACTGGAATACAAGGCTGCCGATGAAACCCGGACCGCTCTGAACGATATTATTCCCGATAATCCCAACCAGCCTTATGACATTCGTGAGGTAATTGAAGGTACCGTTGACGAGAATAGCTTTTATGAAGTACATAAAGATTTTGCCGGGAATATTGTGGTAGGTTTTGCCCGCATCGGTGGCCGTTCCATCGGTATTGTAGCCAATCAACCCGCCTACCTGGCCGGAGTACTCGATATAGACTCTTCTACTAAAGGAGCTCGTTTTGTGCGTTTTTGCGACTGTTTTAATATCCCACTGCTGGTATTTGAAGATGTGCCCGGCTTCTTACCCGGTACCGACCAGGAGTGGAACGCTATTATTACTAACGGAGCCAAATTGCTCTATGCCTTTAGTGAGGCTACTGTACCCCGTATTACCGTAATTACACGTAAGGCCTACGGTGGCGCTTATGACGTAATGAACTCCAAGCACATTGGCGCGGATATGAACTACGCCTGGCCATCGGCCGAAATTGCGGTGATGGGAGCTAAGGGTGCGGCTGAGATCATCTTTAAGAAAGAGATCAAAGAAGCAGATGACCATGAAGCTAAGCTTAAGGAAAAAGAGCAGGAGTACGCCCACATCTTTGCCAACCCTTACCGCGCAGCAGCACGTGGCTATATAGATGAAGTGATCCGCCCCGACCAGACCCGCGAAAAGCTGATCCGTGCCTTTAAAATGCTGGAGAATAAAGCTGATAAACTGCCCAGGAAAAAACATGGGAATATTCCACTTTAAGAATTATATAAGAAATGAGTGCCAACTGGAAAACCGTAAAGGAATACGAAGATATTACCTATAAAAAGTCAGGAGCAGTAGCCCGTGTAGCCTTTAACCGCCCTAACGTGCGCAATGCTTTTCGCCCAAAAACTGTAGCTGAGCTTTACGAAGCTTTGCTGGATGCGCGTGAAGACACCTCCATTGGTGTGGTGCTATTATCCGCTGAAGGACCGTCCACCAAAGACGGAGTATACTCTTTTTGCAGCGGTGGCGATCAGAACGCCCGTGGTCACCAGGGTTACGTGGATGAGGCAGGCATGCCACGCCTTAATATCCTGGAAGTACAACGCCTGATCCGCTTTATGAGCAAGGCGGTTATTGCCGTGGTACCCGGCTGGGCCGTAGGTGGCGGCCACAGCCTGCACGTGGTTTGTGACCTTACCCTGGCCAGCAAGGAACACGCTATTTTCAAACAAACCGATGCCGATGTAACCAGCTTTGACGGTGGTTATGGTTCAGCTTATCTCGCCAAGATGGTGGGGCAAAAACGCGCCCGTGAGATCTTCTTTTTAGGCCGCAACTATTCAGCCCAGGAAGCTTATGACATGGGAATGGTAAACGCAGTAATACCGCATAATGAGCTGGAAGACACTGCTTATCAATGGGCACAAGAAATACTGGCCAAATCACCTACCTCAATTAAGATGCTGAAATTTGCCTTCAATCTTACTGATGACGGTATGGTAGGCCAACAGGTATTTGCCGGTGAAGCCACACGCCTGGCCTATATGACGGAGGAGGCTAAAGAAGGAAGAAATGCTTTTTTGGAAAAGCGTAAACCCGATTTTAAAGACATTAAATATCTCCCTTAAAGAGGAACATTGCAGAAAGAATTGAGAAGCCCGCAACCTATGCGGGCTTTTTTACATCTATGGAATGAACTAAAACCTGTTTTAATGAAAAAGCTATTACTTTTTGGGGCTTTGTCCCTTTCTACTTTGACCTTTGGTCAATCCTATTTTTCCATTGGTACCGATATAACGGGTGACGATTATTCCTTCGGTCTTGATGTAACGGAGCTCTCCTATGGGATTTCTCCCGGCAACGATTCTCTCTATGTGAAGATCACACATAACAACCTTCGCAATAGTGACTTTGGTTTTGCCCTGGCCATTGATACCAACCTGAACACAGCAGACGGCAGAGCGGTGAACCAAACCAACATCAAGAACAATTCTCCCAACACATCTATGAATTATGATATTCTGCTTTTGGCTTACCAGAACGGCTTCTTTCCGGGGGTGTTTACAGAGGCGCGCGAAGGATCAACCGGTAACCTCATCACTCTTGATTTTGAGTTGGATACTGTAGATCCCCACTATTCGGTGTTCAGGATAGCCTTGGCTGATATTGGTGGGAACTATGATCTGAACCTCATCGGTTTTTGCGGGGGTTTTGACATCAGCAGTTCCGGTCCTTCAGATGCTATTCCCAACAGCACCTATGGAGAGCTTCGTGATGCCACCATCGGCATTAATGAACAAAGCTCTGTAAAACCCTTTACAGTATATCCCAATCCTGCTGCCAGCCAGATTCAAATTGATGGATTAAAAGATGATCAGCAAATCCTTATCCGGGACATCACCGGCAAAATCATAGCTGCACCAAGCTTACAAAACGGGTTGCTCAAACTTCCCTTAACTGCTGAAGGCCTTTATCTGTTGCAAGATCCGGAAGGTGGTGATGTGGTAAAAATACAGTTCAAGCCCTGATCCTGGAGGATCAATTTGTTTTTCCCTCAAACGGCAGCTCACGGCTGCCGTTTTTCGTTAGCTTTAAAACAAGGCTGTTGAGGTGCTAAGCTCTGGCGGCCGTACTATTTTAATTTGTGATTAAACTTATCGGGCTAAGTTGGGTCTTAAGCAGTATATAGTAATGACTCCGCACCTTATCCAAACCATTATTTGATATCTTAGTGCAGCTTAAACTAAAACTCTTAAATCATGAAAAAGAAAATAACAGGCCTGGCAGGCCTGGCGCTTATAGCAGCGGTAACCTTTGCATTTAAAGGCGATAATACGTTGAACATAGGAGAAAAAGCCCCGATGAACAATGTGAAAATGAAAGATGTATCAGGCAAATCTTATGCACTAAAAGATCTCAAAAAAGACAATGGCCTATTGGTGGTTTTCTCCTGTAACACCTGTCCGTTTGTAATAGGTTGGGAAGACACATACCCTGGCTTGGGTGAGCTCACCAAAGAAAAAAATATTGGTATGGTGCTGGTAAACAGTAACGAGGCCAAGCGCAGTAATGATGATTCTTTTGAAGCTATGAAAGAGCATTATAAGGAAGCTGGTTACAACACCCCTTATGTGTTAGATAACAACCATGAACTGGCTGATGCCTTTGGTGCTAAAACCACACCTCACGTTTATCTGTTTGATAAGGATATGAAGCTGGTATATCGTGGATCTATCAATAACAAATACGAAGACCGCAAGGATAGTGCGGATAAAATGTATTTGAATGATGCTATTAACGCCATGGTATCCGGTAAAGCGATTGATCCCGCAGAGACCCGCCAGATCGGTTGCTCCATAAAAAGGGTTAAATCATGATTCACATACCTTTTTAAAATTATTTAAAAGCGGCACATACGGCCGCTTTTTCTTTTCAGGGGCCATTCCACAACCTTACCTATCTCAAATGGTTAGATCCATATAGAAACTTTTAAAACTTTTGAGATGAAACTTTTAGAAAACAAAACAGCCCTTATAACCGGTGCCGGTTCAGGTATTGGTGAAAGTATAGCGCATCTTTTTGGTGCCAATGGAGCGCGTTTGGTTTTAACTGATGTAGACGAAAAAAACGGTAACCGTGTTACGGCTGAATTGAAAAAACAAGCGTACGAGGCCATTTTTATTAAAGCAGACTCTGGTAAAGCGGAGGATAATGAAAAAGCAGTTGCCGAAGCCCAAAAAGCTTTTGGTGATTTACACATTGCTGTAAATAATGCCGGTATAAGCGGTGAACAAGCACCCGTGGGCGAATACCCTCCGGAAAGCTGGGATAAAGTAATAGGTGTAAATCTATCCGGGGTATTTTATGGCATGCGCTACCAGATACCCGCCATGCTAAAGGCCGGTGGAGGTGCTATTGTAAATATTGCGTCTATCCTGGGCCGCGTGGGTTTTGAAGGAAGCTGTGCCTATACAGCCGCCAAACATGGTGTGATAGGTCTTACCGAAAATGCCGCCCTTGAATACTCTGCAGAAGGTATACGTGTAAACGCGGTAGGGCCTGGTTTTATCAGGACTCCCTTGCTGGATAAAAACCTGGAAGATGAGCAGCTGAAGCAACTGGAAGGCTTGCATGCCATTGGTCGCCTGGGTAAACCTGGTGAAGTGGCAGAGCTGGTGCTTTGGCTGGCGAGTGAAAAAGCATCCTTTGTTTGTGGCTCTTATTACCCGGTAGACGGAGGTTATTTGGCCCGTTAATATTACCAACTGCATAAAAAAGCAGGACTCTTAGCTTAAATGCAGAATAATTAATATTCATTCTGCGTTTAAGCTTTGTTTTTCAAACCTATACGTACCTGCTATGCGTTCTATTGTTTCTTTTACGGGCTTCCTTTGGAGCTACCATCTTCTATTCTGGCAAGAGGCCATGGGTCTTAATCTGGTTACTTTCGGATTTATATTGCTCAGCGTGGCTTACCTTAAAAACCGACCTTTGAAGCTCAAACCCATTCACTATTACCTGCTGGCTTTAACCCTGGCCAATGCCACAGCAGTGGTTTGGCTAAACACTTTGTTTAGCAACACATTATTTGTTTTACTTGCGCTGGCCACTTGCGGAAGTTTTCAGCTTAAACACGCCTCAGTACTGGAGGGTTTTACCAATGGTATTTTAAACCTTTTTAACCCACGCCAGGGTGTCATACCCGGCTTGGCTCTGCCCGTCCATACACCTAAAAGCAAAGGTGCTTTGTACTTACGCCTGAGCATTATTCCCCTGATTATTTTTATCATGTATATCATGCTGTTTTCCGCAGGCAACTCCATATTTAATGCGTGGGGCGAACAGTTTTTCTCATCCATTGGCCATCTCTTCAAAAATTGGTCTGCAGAATATGCTTTTTTCATTCTATTAGGCATTATCATAACACGGTGGGCACTACGCTCCAACTGGATACAAAGCATTCGGTTAAAAGCTTATAATCCGTTACAGCGTAAAACAGGCAGTCGCAAAACCTTTCGTAACATGGGTTTAAAACATGAGTATCTCACCGCTTTTATATTGTTGATATTATTGAATGTATTATTCCTTGTGGTGAATATTATTGATATCCGCTGGGTCTGGTTCCAGTTTTACGTGCCGGCAGAGTTTAGTCTTAAAGGTTTTGTACACGAAGGTGTAGGCTGGCTGATCTTTACTCTTTTGGTTTCCATGAGTCTGATCCTCTTCTATTTCCGGGGAAACCTGAACTTCTATCAAGATAATTACCGTGTAAAGGCTTTAACCTATTTCTGGATCTTCCAGAATGTTATCCTGGCCTTTTCTGTGGTATTGCGTACCCTTTATTACACCGGTTTTCACGGACTGGCTCCCGGCCGCATAGGTGTTTTACTTTTCTTAAGCATTGTATTATTTGGACTGGGGTCTTTGGCGTGGAAAATCCGCTACAGGTATAACAGTGCGTTTGTACTGCGTGTAAACACCTTATTTGTTGCGGGAATTTTAGGCATTTCCGCTTTACTCCCCTGGAACCGTATCATTTTAGAGCATAACCTGACGCATGGCAATATCAATGAAATTGATGTGGATTACTACCTGGATCTGGACCCACAGGTGTACCCGTTGGTGTATGAAAACCTGGATCGTATTGCAGAACAGATCAAGGGACACCAGAAGAATAAGGTTACCTGGATCAACTTTAAAACCATAGAGGAATTTAAAGAATCACTGGAGTGGCGCACCGGGAATTACCTTGAAAAGCGAAACAAGCGCAGCCTGGCTTCCTGGACTTATGCAGATCAACAGGCTGTAAGGGCGCTTAAAAGCCGTCTCAATTAATGGTACAAAAAGCGTAATATTTTCTGAATACCAGGTGAGATACCCCCGCTGAACTTTTCAACCAGTGCTACTTTATGTGCCCGGGTTTGCGTGGGGTAAGGATAAATTTTATTGAACATGGCTCCGGCTCCCAAACCCTGTTGTTTGGCCATAATGAGCTCCTGCACCATCTCACCGGCTGCCGGGGCTACAACAGTACCTCCCAGCACTTTTCCATTTCGGGGTTTCCAACGGTTTTTCTTCAGAAATAAGATCAGTTTACCGTAACGGTAATCTGAAGCAATGGCACGATCATCACTGGCCAGACTAAAGTCTACTTTCTCGTAATTTATGCCCCGCTTTTTTATTTCGTCTTCAGACAATCCAAAAGTGGCTACCTCAGGATCGGTAAAGGTGCACCAGCTAAAATTATCCAGATTCAATTTTTTCTTGAAGGGCCAGGGTGTGAAAAAGTTGGTCAGCAAAAGGGTGGTGTGCAACTCTGCCCCATGACTAAATAAAACGTTATGCGCTGCATCACCCGCAAATACAATACTTGTATTGCCTTTGGCCCGCAGATAATCGTCCAGCACCGGCCAACCTTTATCATCTAATTGCACTCCGGCTTTTTCCAGCTTAAGGGCATCATATTTAATCTCCCGGCCTATACCCACTAAAACAGCATCGCAGGGAATTTCAATTTCCTCTCCTGCCTTATTCTTTAACACTGCTGTTTTTCCTGCACGGAATTCCACCAGTTCATGCTCCAGCTTAAATGTTATACCTTCAAGAGCCAGCCGTTCCTGCACAAGGTGTGAAACCTCCGGCAACTCCTTCTTCATAATACGGTCACTCTTCTCCAACACGGTTACCTGTGACCCCATTCGTGCAAAACACTGGCTCATTTCCAAACCAATTGGCCCTCCGCCTATAAGCAGGAAGTTTTCGGGAATAAAATCGATATCAAAGAGGTTTTCATTGGTATATACCTTCATGCTCTCCAAACCTTTAGCTTCAAGCTTACGGGGTTTGCTGCCAGTGGCCACCAATATCTTTTTGCAGGTATATTCGGTTCCGTTTACCTGAACGGAGTGTTTACCGGAAAAAGAGGCTTCTCCTATAAGCACATCAATACCTTCTTCTTTCTGCAAGTACTCCGCACTTTCGTGTTGCCTGATAATCTCTTGCCGGCTGTGTACATAATCCAATATTTTCCGGATGTCTGGTTTTCCGGACACAGTAAGACCATAAGCCTCACTATCCTTTGCCTTTTTCAGAATGTCGGTAATATGGATAAGAGCTTTACTGGGAATACAGCCGGAATTCAAACATTCTCCGCCAAAATTAGCCTTATCCTTATCGATCATCAATACCTTAAAGCCAAACTGAGCCATACCAATACCCACGCCTAAACCTCCGGATCCGGCACCTATTACAATAATATCATACGTGGTTTTCATGGCGATTTTTATAAATCTTTAAATTCAGAAAGGTTTCCCGTGGCCTTCAAGATCATAGGGCTATTGCGAATGGAATTACTTTCACCCACCAACTCAATGCGAGACCAAAAGTTATACGAAATATCATCTCCTTTTCTCAGGTATTCCATTAAAGCGCTGAAGAGTTCGGAATTATCGATGTTTACCGGCATATTTATAATGGCGGTATCTTTAGCCCCTATGCGTATTTCATCGTATATGGCGCCATCAAACACCATTTCATTACCCAAGTCAATTTTATAGTCCATATGCTTAAACTCGTATGGAAATACGTTTTCATTTTGTATTTCAAGATCAAACACCAATTGACTTTCTTTAAACCTCAACTTCTCTATGCGCCAATCTTTTATAACGGTAGCGGGTATTTTATAAAGTGGAGCTCTGAATGTTTGATCGTATTCAAACTTCCTTTCGTCAACCACCGGTATATTCACATAAAAGTGACCTTTTATGCCGTAGTTTGCCGAATCTACCCCGGCCATATCAAGGCTGTCTAATACGTATGTCAGTGTATCATTGTACATGGTAACCGGAAGCATGATAAAACTACTGTCATTACCTTCAAAATTAATAGAGCGGGGATAGGTATCTTTAAAAACGGTGTAATCAGAAATACTCACTTCGTAGGAAAAACTATCTACCCTAAAGCCTAATGGCATTGGGTTGTCCAGTATCATGGCAAAATCCATGGTGGTTTTTTCAGCACTTATTTCCTTAAATACAAACCGGCTCCACTCCAGACGGGGAAGTAAAAAAGTACCATAAGGCTCTTCTTCGGCTTCCTGGTATTTTACCAACAAAAAAGCGCCTGTACCCAGCAGCACGCTCATAATAACAATAAGTATTACTCTTTTCATGGTTTGCGGTTTCAGATCGTGATTCCGCAACCCCGGCCTAAAGGCTGTGTATCAATTCTACAAAAAGGCTGCTTAGTTTATCGTCAGCCTTGCCAGCTACAGCAATAATCTCTTCGATATTGACGGGTTGCAGGTTATCAGGATCACATTCGTCTGTAATTACAGACACCGCAAGGCACGGAAGGTTCATGTGATTAGCAATGATCACCTCAGGAACAGTACTCATACCTACCATATCAGCCCCTATTATTTTCAGGTAACGGTATTCCGCACGGGTTTCCAGATTAGGTCCGGCTACGGAGGCATACACACCTTCGCGCAGAGGGATAAGCTGCTCTCCGGCAATGGTCTTTAGCTTTTGAATCAGATCTTTTTTATAGGGCTGGCTCATGTCAGGAAAGCGAGGTCCTAATACCTCCAGGTTGGGCCCGGTCAAAGGGTTAATCGGTTGAAGGTTAATATGGTCTTCAATAATAACAAGATCGCCCTTTCTGTATTCCAGATTTACACCTCCTGCAGCATTGGAGAGCAGAAGGTTCTGAACACCCAGCATTTTCATCACTCGTATGGGAAAGGTAATTTCCTGCATAGAATAGCCTTCATAAAAATGAAAACGCCCCTGCATGGCCACTACTTTTTTACCATTAACCTCACCACATATCAGATTGCCGGAATGGTACTCCATTGTAGCTACGGGAAAATGCGGTATGTTTTTATAATTGATGGATTCTTTTACCTCCATCTTATCTATGAGTTTGCCCAGGCCGGTACCCAGTACCACTCCCACATCAGGCTTATCATATCCTCTACGCTTTAAAAAGGCGGTGGCTTCTTCAAGTTTCTGGATCATAGACTGGGGAATTTTTGTAGATCTTCTATCGTGTCAAGATCTGTTTTTTCAGGCAATACGTAGTATGATAAGTGGTGTTTCTTTATTTGCGAAACGGTTTCATCAAAAACACTTTCCGTACTCCACTTAATATCAGCAAAGATATTCACCTTGCGCGACAGACCCAAGAGATAATACCCTCCATCATTAGCCGGGCCTATTACTGCATCATTTTGGTTAAGCCGGGTGAAAGCATCCTGCAAGGTTTTAGCGTCTATTTCAGGACAATCGCTACCTATAATAACCACATGTTTATAACCCCGGTCAAAGGCATCGGAAAAAGCTTTGTACATACGTTGTCCCAGATCATGGCCTTCCTGTAAAATTTTTTCAAAATCATCAGGAGACCATTCGTCCTCATGATTGATATAATCACCATAATGTAGTTGCCGGTCAGCTTCTACCTCAAGGGCGGCCTTACGGGTAAGGGTCAGTAATTTTTTGTAGATCTCAACGGCTCTGGGATGTCCCAAATCTTTCCCCAGACGGGTTTTTACCTTTCCTGGAACGGGGTTTTTGATGAAGATCAGGAGTAAGTGGTCTGATGATGGTTGCATCTTCCGGCTCAAGTTTAGTATCGGTTATTTTCTTCTTATACAATCGTAAAAGTTCATCCTGACTTTTACCCAATTTGTAATTAAGCCATACCCTAAAGAACACCCACTGCAAACGTATGGGTCCGTTCTCCATGTATTTCCGGGCCGAAGTTACCGTTGCCTTGGGAATTATAGTAAAAGTGGTGATCTTTTTTATCCGGAAGATGATCTCCTGGTCTTCCAACATCAGAAAATCATTCCGGTAACCTCCAAGCTGTTCGAAAAGATGACGCCTGATAAAAAGGCTTTGATCGCCAAAACGAAAATAATTTACATCAAACCGGGTAAGCCATGCATTGATATTGAGAAACCAATGATCCTTATCAAATGATAAGCGGTAACAACCTGATCCGTATCCTTCGTCAAGTTTTTGGGCCAGATCATCTAAAAAACCTTCCGGAGGAAACGTGTCCGCATGTAAGAAGTAAAGTATTTGATTTTTGGCTAATGATGCTCCAAAGTTTAGTTGACGGCCCCTGCCTTTTTGCAACGCCTCCACAAAGCGAACACCTCTTTTCTGTACTTCAAAAGAGGTAAGGTCTGTACTACCACCATCTGAAACGATGATCTCCGCCTCATGGTTCTTTACGTCATGGATCAAACGATCCAGTAAAGGCCCTATAAAGAGCTCTTCATTAAAAGTGGGGATTATGATGGAAAAAGAATAATCCATGAAAGCAGGTTATTATTAGTACAGCACAGGCCTTTAAATGTTTGAAAGAGCCCTGAAAAATCAGCCTACCGCAGCGAGTATATTTTTCCCGGATGACTTTGGACGGCACCTTTAAGTTCCATACTCATTAATACGGTAAGAACTTTTCCAATAGGCCATTTTGCCTGATAGCCGATATGATCCAACTCCATTTTTCCCTGGGCTTCCATTAAGATACGTTGCAGTTCTTTTTCCGGTTCATCCAATTCTACAAACAGCTGATTTTGAGGTGGTATTTTAACAGTAGCTTCTTCCCAACCCAGAATATACTGAAGGTCTTTCACACCACTTATCAGTGCCGCCTTATTAATTTTGATCAGGTAATTGCATCCCTCGGAAAATGTATCTCCCAGACGCCCGGGTACGGCAAACACATCACGGTTGTACGTATTGGCAATTTCTGCGGTAATAAGGGCTCCGCCTTTCCGGGCCGCTTCAACTATAATAGTTGCATCAGACATCCCGGCAATTATACGGTTACGCTTGGGAAAATTTTCCCGGTCAGGAGCCGTCCCGCTGATGAATTCACTTAACAGGCTGCCACCCTTTTCCAGTATTTTTTCTGCGGTTTTTTTATGTAGTGCGGGATATACCATATCCAACCCATGACCTAAGGCAGCTACCGTTGGCAGGCCATTTTGAAGAGCGGCCTTGTGGCTGTTGATATCAATACCATAGGCAAGACCACTTACAATTAATGGCTTAAAGGGTTGCAGGCTTTTTACAAAATCCCGGCAAAATGATTTCCCATATTCGGTAGCGTTCCGTGAGCCTACCATGGCTAATGCCCTTTGATCATTCAATTGTGTTACGCCTTTTTGATAGAGAACTACCGGGCCATCTTCGCACAATTTTAACCTTTTAGGATAATCTTTATTCAGATAATAAAGCGGGGTAACTTTTTCACGAACTATAAACTCGAGCTCATTTTCGGCCCGGGTAAGCACGGATTGCTCTGCAATACTTTTGGCTGATTTTATACCTATGCCCGGAACTTTCTGTAACGCGCTCTTTTTTTCTTTGAACACCGCCTCTGCACTTCCACAATGAGCAATAAGGCTCTTAGCTGATACAGAGCCAACTCCCGGAATAAGGGTTATACCTATGCGATATAAAAAATCGTCATCCACCGGGAAAATTTACAAAACTCCTGATGAATGACGATTGTCTTACTAAATCCCCCTATTTATTAATGGCTAACCATTAATTTTCTTTCCAGCACCCCTTCATCAGTATGTACACTTAGTACGTGGGTACCGCTGGACAATTGAGAAACATCAATCGAATATTTTCCATTACCTTCTTCATTAAAAGATATGGGTAAAGTTTGCCCGATAACAGAGGTCACCCGGATATCTTTAACATGAACCGGGTTTTCAAAACTCAGCTCCGCGTAAGTACTGGCGGGGTTGGGGTACACTGAAGCCTTGGCGCCCAGAAGTTCATCGGTTGAAAAAGCTGCGGCAATATCCACATAGGTCATGTGGTTTAGTGCTACCGGGACAGGACCATAGGAAGTTTTAAAATCTCCGCCTATATAGAGATCCCCTCCTGCATAAGCCAGGCTATGTACTGTAGAATCCAGTATTCCAAAACCTTCTATTGCCCCTGTAGCGGCATTATATCTAAAAAGGTTCCGGCCATATGTTCCAAAAGTAGGGTAGGTAAAGTTCCCTCCGGCAAACAATCCATAAGGTGTTGCCTCCAAGGCATTAACCGCCATATGCTGTAAATCCGTGCTTCCGGGAAACTGCCAGTAATCACCAATTAATCGCGTCCATTGAGTGCCATCGTAGTATCCAAATGCGAAAGTATCCTGCTGCGAACCGCTTAAAGCCCGGCAACCTACAAAGAGGTCATTATTGTAACTCTCCAGTGCTTTCACATCGGTAGGTAATCCACTTCCCAGGTTTTCAAAGGCTGTACCATTATAAGCAGCAATGTGATCATAATTTACTCCGTCAATCTGTTGGAAAGAACCACCTAAAATAAGCTTCCCATCATGAACCGTCATTGCTGTTACCGGTGCATCAGGAGAACCCACGGCCACCCATTCTGTGCCATCCCATTTAGCAAAATTCTGAAAGTACACACTGGCGTTTACCTCACTACGAAAAAATCCAGCGGCATATAATTCATTATTATACACCTCAACATCATACACCCAGGTTGGAAGGGCTCCTACATAAAAGTTACCCAGACCCTGCCATTGAGTACCGTCCCATATGGCTACGCCTGAAGCAACTCCGGCTGAACCGGCCTGCCAGATATTACCACCCACTACTATATCTCCATTCCACTCAACCATATCAAAAACCTCCTGAGCAACACCGGCACCCCCAAAAGGAATCCAGCCATAGCCAGCCACCCCGGAAATCCAGCTACTCATGCTTCCCGCAGTTGCCACTCCGGCCGAATCAAATTCTCCGGCCACCAACACCTCTCCATTCATAGGATGAATGCTGTATACCGGACCATTGGTTCCCTCTTTCATAGCCTGAAAGCTTTGGATGGAAGGGTAGCCAGGTTGTATCCAGGCCAGTTCTTCCGGGGTAAAGCCACTTCCTGCTACCCATTGGTCCAATTCACTCATTTCCATATCCAGCAAATAAGAATAGTTCATCTGCTTACTGATCTTTCTGGCTAAAGGATCATGGCCACTGGTTTTAATAAGGTGACCCACGGCACAATATGTATTATAGGGATCAATAAAAACGGGCTGTCTTTGGCGGTGATAAAGGTTTTTGGGGAAAACTCCGGCTTCTGCATACCCCAATAAACTCTCAAGAGAATTAAGCCTGTTTTTTCTTTGAACAGGAGTAAGATGGGCCACGGGCCGCTCACTTAATATCCGGTGTACCCAGAAAAGATGTGTTTGGATGGGGTTCTCTTCGGCTGGTAACTCAAAAAGGTCTTTCGGCAGATCTTTTTCATAGGCCCACCTTGCGTTAACTCCTTTCAAGGATTCATATAAGTTTTGAGCCTGCACATTTCCCAAGGCCATAAGAACCAGGACTGCAAAAAGTATTCTTGTTTTCATAATTCTTTACGTTTTCAAATAGACGTGGGATTTTAATTTAAGGTTGCGTCTAATCTTTTTTTAAATGGCGGGCAACCTTATTTACCTTTAGTGCATCATTGTTAAAACTACTTAACTGCAAATTGGTTCCTGACGAACTTATAAAGGCTTGCCAAAAAGGGAAAACAGATGCCCAGGGCGAATTGTACAAAACCTTTTACCGCAAAATGTACGGGGTGTGTCTTTATTATGCTAAGGATGAAACCGAAGCTATGGATCATTTGCAGGATGGTTTTATACACCTCTTTCAAAAGATAGGAAAATTTTCTTTTCAGGGATCGTTTGAAGGTTGGATGCGAAGGCTATTCGTAAACCTCATTTTGCAAAAGTACCGTAGCAAAAAACTACTATACCCAACGGGACTGGATCAATTGGAATACGGAGAGTTCAGTTATGACAACATAATTGATGAAATCACAGCGCGTGACCTGTTAGAATTGGTGCGGCAACTATCCCCTCAATACCGGCTGGTTTTTAACCTTTATGCCATTGAGGGATATTCCCACCGGGAAATTGCAGAACAGTTGAACATCAGCGAGGGCACTTCCAAGAGCAATCTTTCCAGGGCCCGCAGTTTATTACAAAAAAAAGTCCTGGAACTTTTTCCGGACAGTTACAGAATGAAAAGCAATGGGAAATAAAGAACCGATAGACGAGCTTTTCAGGACGAAGTTAAACGATCTGGAAGCGGATACACCCTATGACAGTTGGCCCGATCTTAAAAATCAACTGGAGCGTAGGAACAGAAGAAAACGCATAGCTTACTGGCGGTATAGCAGTGTGGCGGCTGCGGTATTGCTGGCTTTTTTCAGCGGTTATTTTTTTGATGACTGGAATGATACTTCTAATCACAAGTTGAAGGAAACCGGCCGGCCAGAAATTGAAATACCTGAAAATCGCAAAAAGGATATTGTAAAGTCTGAAAACAGGTCTTCGGATACCAAGCCGGTTCAGGAAGAAAGTCCCCACGTTATTTATAATTCTGAGAGGCTGAAGAATGACCAAAAGCAAGACGCTTTGGATACCAGGGGAATGGTCGGTAATAATTCGTCTTCCAAAGCAAATACCACCCCGGGTAAGGATGTGGATAAAAATGACGATCGGAAAAATTCCTCACCAAAAAGTTTATGGGCTGCCTCTGAAAATAAGGCTGAAGTCCGCAAAGACGATGAAGGAGTTTCAAAAAGCTTAGCCGGTAATTCTGAAGCAACGGAAAGTTATATTAATGAAAGTGCTCTTGTAGAATCTGACCTGTCTAATGATCAAAACCCTACTTCTGAAGACAACACCTCTTCAGACAAAATTGCGCTAAACAGTTTACCTCCTTTAAGTGCTTCAGAGCTGGCAGAGATAGATGGCCTTACTAATAAAGAAAAAACAAAGGGTACTAATCTTTCCAATGTTGAGCTAGCCGTTGTGGCCGGGCCTACCGTACCGTTTATGAACGTAAACCTCAAAGACAATAGTACTTCTACTCAAAATAACGTTAATAACGAGCGGCTGGAAAACACATACGCCACCGGTGTTAAGGTGCTTATACGGAACGACAGGAACTGGGAATGGCAGGCTGGCCTAATGGTAAACAACTGGGTTCAGAACAGTAATAATATTTTGCTGACCAAACAACCGGCTACTACCAGTTCCGGAATCCCTGATCCAAATAATGTATCATCCGGTGATGTGAATGGCTACACTTCTCTCGGAAATGTGAAATTTGATCAAAACGCTTATAACCAGGTTTCTCTTACAGAAGAACTTGATCAATATTACCTGGTGCCCAACATTGGCCAGGAGTACCAATTTTTGGAAATTCCCATAGGGGCTGCTTATTATATTTTAAACAACCGTTTTGAGTTAAAACTTCAAGCTGGAATTAACACGCGCATACTTTCCAATAGTAATGTATATCTGGAATACCCCGATGGCACTACCAGTGATTATGAAGGACTTAAACCCAACAACATCTCTTTGCAACTAAGTACCGGACCTGGTTTCGCTTACCGTATTACACCCCGCTTAAAACTACAGTTTGACCCTATGATTTATTACGGGGTAACACCAATAAACCAGAGTAATAATGTAGAAACCTATTACCATCAGCTCCTTTTCTTCTCCGGTATTTCATATCGCTTTTAATTGCTATTATCTTCTTTTTGTATATTTGGAAGTTAAATGGAGTCCACAATTGATAAATATATAAGTCGTCTGCTCTTTGATCACGAATGTGTGGTAGTGCCGGGTTTCGGAGCTTTTCTTACCCGTTATTATCCTGCTGAGATCAATAATGCTACTCACATGATGCGTCCACCTTCGCGCAGGGTTTCTTTTAACTCGCGTATTAAGGAAAACGATGGCTTGTTGGCCAAGTATATCAGTGTTTATGAAAATCGTCCGTATAATGAGGCTTTGAGCAGTATTGCTATTTCCGTTAGAGGGTGGAAGCGCATTCTTAAAACCGGAAAAAAAGTAAATCTCACTGGTATTGGGCGCCTTTATATGGATAAGGAAGAAAAAATCCAGTTTAACCCGGCCATCGATGTAAATTACGATAAGAATTCATTTGGGTTGAATATTTTTCGTTCGCCTGCCGTACAGCGTGAATTGGAGATTAAAAAATCCGTTCAGCGGGCTATTGATATACATATCCCTGCCCGCACTCAAAAAGAGCGTGAAAAAAGAGCACTTCCATTCTTAAGGTGGGCTGCTGTGCTGGCCCCTTTCCTTGCACTAGGAGTTGCTGCTGGTGTTTATTTAAATAATTCTCCTCTTTCATTTCAGAATATAGCCGGCTTAAATCCATTTTCATACCAGGCATCATCAGAAGAAACTCCGGAACCTGCGAATGAAACTATTGAAGCCCCTGAATTAACTGAAAGCCACATTCCACTTACCGAAGAAGGAACTTCCGAAACGGCAATTGAGGATATGAGTGTAAAGCCAGCGGAGCAAGTTGAATTACCGGAAGCAGTGCAAGGTTCTTATCATATTGTAGTAGGTTCTTTCAAAGAAAAAGATAACGCTCAGAGTTATGTGACCAATTTAAGATCTCAGGGCTTTGACGCATACCTCGCTCAGGGTGATCAACGTTTTCATCGTGTGGCAGTAGGTAATTTCACCTCACACCATCTGGCCTCTCAAGAACTTTCTATTATTAAGAATCAGGTAAATTCAGGAGCCTGGGTTTATTCTAATTGACTTAATTTTGCCGGAAATTCATCCGGATGAAATCTAAAACACCTAAAGAGTCTCTTACCATTGTAACGGAGATCGTTTTACCTAACGACACCAACAACCTCAAAAACCTTTTTGGGGGTCGTCTGCTCAGCTGGATGGACCGCGCTTCAGCTATTGCTGCGCACCGCCATTGCAAAAGGATCGTGGTAACAGCCTCGGTGAATAATGTTTCTTTTAATCATTCTGTGCCACAAGGTAGTATTGTAACTCTTGAGGCTAAAGTTTCCCGGGCCTTTACTTCCAGTATTGAGGTTTTTGTAGATGTATATATTGAGGATCAATCCGTAGCCGGAAAAAAAGTGAAGGCTAATGAGGCTATATATACTTTTGTAGCGGTTGATCAATTGGGCAATCCTATAAATGTACCTGAACTGGTTCCGGAAACTGAATTGGAGAAAAAACGTTTTGAAGGTGCTTTACGAAGAAAGCAGCTCGCTCTTATACTCTCAGGAAAAATGAAACCACATCAGGCTACCGAGTTAAAAGCACTTTTCTTTTCTCCCGAAGAAATTGCCAACTTAGAAAACCATGAGCAAAAGGGTAAGGAGCAAGGATAAATAAATCAGATCCCGCAGCCACCACCTGGAAACATATTGCACAAGGTTAGACAGGAAGACAGATATGGGCAACGCTATAATTACCCCTCCTGCCCAAGGGCTTTGAAAAGCTGCAAATGCGATGATCCCCAATACCAGAAAAGCCGCATTAAAATTTAAAAACTGTCGCTTTTGTATTTTGGCATAATTCAATGCTTTTACATACTCTATTAAAGAGATAAGTACACTTATAAGCAGGAATAAATACGGCCAGGTCTTATGCAGCTCCCCATTCCAGGTATTCAATGAAAACTGTGTCAGCAGGCTCCAAAGTTCTGCGGGAAAAGGAAAGTCGGTAAAAAAGAAATACGCTGAGTAAACCAGAAAATAGAAGGACGCCATACCCATTATGGGTATAATGATAGTACGGACACTGAAGTGTCCGAAAAATACAACAGCCACCCAACATACCAGGGTCAATATAAGGCCTGGGGGAAAGAAAATGGAAACCACACCTATTAAAAACCCTATGTTAAAAACCAATTGTAATACCTCTGCTCCGGCATTTATCATCCGAAGCGTCTGTCTGATTATGAGTATTAACAAAGGTATGGCCGCTAAAGCTGCGGGCTGATTTTCATGACACCCAAAGAGCAGTAAAAGAATGGTAAATATTGGAATAAGGTGATGGTGCCCTTTTAAAAATCCAAAGCGGATCAGAATACTATTGAACCATACACTATAAAGCGGTAGACAAATCATCGCAGCCCATTGAAAAACTGTAGGGCTAACTGTAAACGACCAGCCCGGTAAAACAAGAGTAGCAGGCTCATAGGTGCGCATAAAAACGGCAATTCCCGCCAAAAGGTAAGATACCAATAATGAAGACGTGAGCGACTGAACGGTTAAGTTGTTAAATAGTCTTGCCAGCATACGCCTTTTTATCTAATTTTGACAGCAAATTACTGAAAATGCAATTCAAGGATTTCGTTTACGCTTTAGGAGATTTTTTCGAGTGGACATTTGGCCTTTTACCTGCCTTGGGAAATATTCCAAACTTTTTGTTTATAGCTATAGGCTCCGTGCTTTTTATCTATTGGATGATACAAATGCGCGGACACGCTAAAGCGGGTGAACGCTAGAGATCGTACCCAATATCTTTGCGAAAAGTTATTCCTTCAAAACACACTTGTTTGATGGAGTTATAGCTTTTTTGTAAAGCTTCTGTTTTAGTTGAGCCGTACGAGGTAAAAGCCATTACTCTTCCCCCATTGGTAAGTATATCTGATCCCTCGGTTTTGGTTCCCGCATGGAAAACTATACTTTCCTGCACATTCTCCAATCCGCTTATTCCCTTGCCTTTGGCATAAGAACCAGGGTAGCCCTCAGAAACCACCATTACCGTGGTGGCCATACGTTCATCTTCCTCAATGTGTATTTCATTCAGCCGCCCTTTACCCGCAGCTGCCAGTATCTCTACCAAGTCATTCTTTATCCTGGGGATCACTACTTCTGTTTCAGGGTCGCCCATACGCACATTATACTCAATTACATAAGGATCATCACCTACTTTTATAAGACCTATAAACACAAAGCCTTTATAATCCATGCCCCGCCCGGAAATACCGGTAATTGTAGGTTCCACAATACGCTTTTCCACTTTAGCACGCAAATCGGCACTTACAAATGAAACCGGGGAAACAGCTCCCATACCGCCTGTATTAAGACCGGTATCACCGTCTCCAATCCTTTTGTAGTCTTTAGCCACCGGCAACCAGTGGTAGTTCTTACCGTCCGTAAGTATAAACACAGAAAACTCTGTACCGTCTAAAAATTCCTCTATAACAACCTTGTGGCCGGCTTCACCAAATTTTCCGGAAAACATGGCCTTTAGCTCTGATTTGGCCTCATCCAGATCATTAAGAATTAAAACTCCTTTTCCTGCCGCCAATCCATCGGCCTTAAGTACATACGGTGCTTTCAGGCTTTCCAAAAATGCTTCTGCCTGATACTGTTCCGATTCAATAAAGGATTGATACCTGGCGGTTGGAATATTATTTTCCGCCATAAATGCTTTAGAAAAATCCTTGCTTCCTTCCAGGCGGGCTCCTTCTTTGTCAGGGCCTATCATAATTATATCCTTCAGGTCTTCACGGTTTTTGAAATAATCACATATTCCATTAACCAGCGGATCTTCAGGCCCTACTATAACCATGCTTATGCCTTTTTCAACGCATAAAGCGGCTATCTCATCAAAGTTATTCAGACTCAACACTACATTCTCAGCAATTTCGGATGTACCAGCGTTTCCGGGCGCTGCATAGAGGTGCTTGCACAATGGACTTTGACTTACCTTCCAAGCGAGAGCATGTTCCCGCCCTCCGCTTCCTAAAATGAGGATGTTCATGGTGTATTTCTTCTTTGTTGCAAAAGTAAAACTATCCCACAAAGAGCTATCAAAAAATGGTGCTGCAACATTTTAAGGATCGCTGGGTTTACTTCACTATGCTGGACTGGCTGCGCAACAGGTATTTACAGGCAATAAATTCAATTGCATTCTATCCTTTTATCATCTCCACCTTATTTATAGGTATGAGCATGGTGATCATTTTAATAGGCACAAAGCCTGCTGACGAATGGCTTAAGGGAGTATTACCCATCTTCGAAGAATCTAATGTAGAGGCCGCCCGTACTCTTCTAAGTGTGCTTATCACCGGCATGTTTACACTCACCGTTTTCAGTTTTTCTATGGTAATGGTGGTGCTTAGTCAGGCAGCCAACAACTATTCTCCTAAAGTGCTGGACGGGCTTTTAAAAGACAAGCGTCCGCAATTCATCCTGGGTTTTTATATAGGCGGGCTCCTCTTTTGCCTTCCCCTGCTCTTAAACCTTACCGATGCAGGTGAAGATGCTTCCATTTCGGTAACTGGTATTTTTATGGCCCTAACCTGTGCCATCATTGATCTCTTCCTTTTTATCCGGTTTATTCATTACATCTCCAGTAGTATTAAGCCGGCCCAGATCAGTCGCTCTATCTACAAGAGAACCTTTGAGCGCTGGAAAGAACGACATTCTGAATATCTTTCTGAGGTAGAGTATCTGGAAGAACCGGAAGAATGTAAAGAGAACCTTGGTAATGAGCTGGCCAAACACTCTGGTTATTATCAGGGGGTAGATGAGAAACGTTTACTTGACCTGTGCCAAAAGTATGATATCACAGTTTCTGTAAGCCCTCAGATTGGTGATTACGTATTAAAAGGCACCCCTCTGTTTGGCACCACACGCCTGCAGCATTCCGATGGAGACATTTTAGAAAAACTTCATGAGGCTTTTTTCTTTTACAATATTGAAGATATTGAGAACAACCTGTTTTATGGTTACCGTCAGCTCACCGAGGTAGCTGCTAAGGCATTGAGCCCAGGTATAAATGATATTGGCACGGCCCATATATGCATTGATTTTCTTATTGATCTATTGAGTCTTTTTGCTCAGCAACCGCTGCCATACGGCCTCAAAGACGAACAGGGCAAATTGCGAATACTTTATAATCCCATAAGCCTTCATGACCTTTTTGAACTTTGTCTGGATGAAATAAGACTGTGTGGCCGCTCCGATAAAAATATTATGGACACTCTCATCCATGGCTGTATTCTGCTTTTAAAACAAGACAACCGAAAACCACAAATGAAAAAGGAAATTCAAAACTTTGCCCGTAAGCTACACAATGACCTTAAAAGCGGCAGATACCTTGATGACACCACCTACCTCCTTAACCAATATAATAGCCATTTAGCGCCTTTGCTCTGATCTATCGCTTATTGGGTCCCTAACTTTTTTCCATTGTGATTTCAGCCTTTCAACAGGGGGTAGGGCTCTGCCTTTAAGAAAGAGGAATTCAGAGTTTTAATAGGTAAAAAAACTACATTTGCCCTGCAAAATACCTTATTGATAAAATTATGTCTGAAAAATTTAAAAAGCAGATCGATGCTTTCATGGAGGGCGTTAAAGCTAAAAACCCTAACGAGTCCGAATTTATACAGGCCGTTGAGGAAGTAGCCGAAACGGTAATTCCATTTATCGAGGCAAACCCAAAGTATAAGGAAGCCCGTATCCTGGAGCGTATTGCCGAGCCGGAACGGGTGCTCATGTTCAGAGTTCCCTGGTTGGATGATGAAGGAAAAGTACAGATCAACCGCGGTTTCCGGGTAGAGTTTAACTCAGCTATCGGGCCTTATAAAGGAGGGCTTCGCTTTCACCCAAGTGTAAACCTGTCCATCCTTAAATTTCTTGGGTTTGAACAAATCTTCAAAAACTCACTAACCACCCTTCCCATGGGAGGCGGTAAAGGAGGAGCTGATTTTGACCCCAAGGGAAAATCAGATAATGAAGTGATGAAGTTCTGCCAGTCATTTATGACTGAACTGCAACGCCATATTGGACCCGATACGGATGTACCTGCCGGTGATATAGGTGTAGGTGGCCGTGAGATTGGCTATATGTTTGGTCAGTACAAAAGGCTCCGGAATGAATTTACCGGTGTGCTTACGGGTAAAGGCCGTAATTGGGGTGGTTCTTTGATACGCCCTGAAGCTACCGGTTATGGTGTGGTTTATTTTGCTGCCGAAATGCTGGCTACTAAAAATGATGCTTTAGCGGGCAAAACTGTAGCTATTTCCGGTTCAGGAAACGTAGCTCAGTTTGCTATTGAAAAAGCTACACAACTGGGAGCTAAAGTAATTACCGCTTCTGACTCTTCCGGCTTTATTTATGACAAGGAAGGTATTCATGCTGATAAACTTGAGTACCTGAAAGAACTAAAGAACATTAAGCGCGGACGTATTAAGGAATATGCTGATACGTTTGGTTGTGAATACCATGAAGGTAAAGAGCCCTGGAATGTATCTTGTGATATTGCTTTGCCTTGTGCTACTCAGAATGAAATTGACGGAGCAGAAGCAAAAATGCTACTTGACAATGGTGTAATGTGTGTGGCTGAAGGAGCCAATATGCCATGTACTCCTGATGCTATTGAAGCGTTCCACGCTGCTAAAATCCTTTTCGCACCTGGAAAGGCTTCCAATGCCGGTGGGGTAGCTACCTCTGGCCTGGAAATGTCTCAGAATAGCCTGCGTTTATCCTGGACCCGCGAAGAAGTGGACAGCAAATTACATAGTATTATGACAGATATCCACCAGGCTTGCCGGCAGTACGGCAAAGAAGAAGGTGGTTTTGTAAACTACGTAAAAGGCGCAAACGTAGCTGGTTTTGTAAAAGTTGCTGATTCCATGCTGGACCAGGGACTGGTTTAAAACGGGAATCGCTATAAATAAAAAAAAACCGCGCCCAAAGGCGCGGTTTTTTTATTACTCTAAGCTTACGTTTATTCTCCTTTTCGCTGCACCACCTTAGGCACGCGGAAATAGTCCGTATCCCGATCTGGTGCATTTTTCAAAGCCTCTTCCTTAGTGGCTTGCTCAACTACCTCATCCTTCCGCAAAGTGCTTTCTTCATCCGTCATGTATACCAATGGTTCCACACCTTCCAAATCCAGTTCATTGATTTTTTCTACAAAGCCCAATATCTTATCCATGTCGGCTACCATATTTTCCTTCTCTTCCTCCGTGAATTCAAGGCGTGAAAGATGAGCCAGCTTTTCTACTTCTTTCTTATTGATCTTCATACCGCAAAAGTAAATCTTTAGGAGTTTAAAACCATACTGTGTTTTTGTGACCCGATGAGCGTATCATGAATAACCTGGTAACACTCCTCCCGTAACCGATCAACTTCGGAATCATCATTATTATCTCTCGGGCTTAAAAACGGACGCACTACAGCTCTGCATACACCAGGGTGGCCTTTAAAGAAGTTAAAGGGTAAATGGCGTTTATTATCCAGGTAAACAACCGGGATAACTGATACGTTTTTCTCTACTGCCAGCCTGAACGCGCCATTTTTAAAAGGTGCCAGATCCACCTCATATTTAGGAACGCCTCCCTCCGGGTATATGCACACACTAATTCCTTCATCAACTTTCACTCCGGCCCGGTCAAACACATCCCTGCGGCTCCGCAAGCTGCTCCGGTCTACCAAAAGATTGGTTTTACGGTAGAAATAGCCAAAAAGCGGAAACTTGGTCAATTCTTTTTTCCCAATAAAGAGGAAACAGTTGGAGAAAAGTGCCAGAGTCATCATAATATCTATCATGCTGGTATGATTAGCACAAATAATATAAACCTTGTTCTTATCCGGTTTTTCATCCCAATACACCTTGGGCCACAGGCCAGACCATAAGAGAACCATCCAAGCCCAAACCCTTGCAAACACAAAGAACTTAGGATACCATTCCGCCTTTAGCGAAGTGACAAAAATGAAAGGGTACAGGATGAGAATTGCCATGGCAATACCCAGGTAAAACCATACCCTCCACACCAAAACCAAAGGAACCAAAATCCATTTCACCGCACAAAAGTAAAATTTTGCTCAGGCTTCTTACTTTTGACGCTGATAAATTATAAGCATGGCACGTATACTTACAGGAATTCAAAGCAGTGGCAAGCCACACCTCGGGAATGTTCTGGGCGCTATCCTTCCGGCTATTGAACTTTCCGAGAAAGATGAGAATGAATCATTCTTTTTTATTGCGGATATGCATTCTCTCACCACTATTAAAGATGGTGAAACACGCAAAAACAATGTTTATGAGGTGGCCGCAGCCTGGTTGGCTTTTGGTTTTGATACCGGCAAAAATGTGTTTTACCGGCAAAGTGATATCCCCCAGGTTACAGAATTAACCTGGTATCTGAACTGCTTTACACCCTACCCCATGCTGGCCAATGCACACTCTTTTAAGGATAAGAGTGATCGCCTGGCTGATGTAAATGCCGGCTTGTTTGACTACCCGGTTTTGATGGCGGCTGATATATTATTATATGATGCCAACCTGGTACCGGTTGGGAAAGACCAGCAACAACACCTGGAGATGAGCCGTGATATGGCTGGAGCCGTCAATCATCAAATGAACCAGGAGCTATTGGTAGTACCCGAAGCGTATATTCAAAAGCACGTAATGACAGTGCCGGGTACCGATGGTCAAAAAATGAGTAAGTCCTATGGTAACACCCTGGACCTTTTTGCACCCAAGAATCAATTGAAAAAGCAGGTAATGGGAATTACTACAGATAGTACTCCATTGGAGGAGCCTAAAAATCCGGATACCTGCAATGTGTTTGCGATATATTCACTTATTGCAGATGAGAATAGCATAGCTGAAATGCGTGAAAATTACCGGGCCGGAGGCTATGGTTATGGCCATGCCAAAAAGGAACTCCTTAACCTGCTGCTGGAAAAATTTGCCGGGCCACGGGCTAAGTTTGATCATTATATGGCAGACACAAATCTTATTGAAGAGCAGTTAACCCAAGGTGCAGCCAAGGCTAAACCCATAGCTAGTGGAGTATTAAACAGAATGCGGAAAGCGCTTGGTTTTAGCTAATCCTAATCATTAAGCTTAAGAACGGCTAAAAATGCCTGTTGTGGGATTTCTACGTTACCCACTTGGCGCATACGCTTTTTACCGGCCTTCTGCTTTTCAAGCAGCTTACGTTTACGGGAGATATCCCCTCCATAACATTTGGCCGTTACATCCTTGCGCAAGGCACTTAAGGTTTCACGAGCAATGATCTTGGCACCTATGGCCGCTTGTATAGCGATCATAAATTGCTGACGAGGAATAAGCTCCCGTAATTTTTCGCACATTTTCTTCCCCAGGTCATAGGCATTATCACGATGCACCAGTGCAGATAACGCATCTACAGGATCTCCATTTAACATAATATCCACCTTCACCATTTCTGTTTGGCGATACCCGGTAGGGTAATAATCCAGTGAGGCATATCCCCTGGAGATGGTTTTAAGACGGTCGTAAAAATCAAATACAATTTCAGTAAGAGGCAAGTCAAACGAAAGTTCAACACGTTCTGAAGTCAGGTAAACCTGATTAATCAATATCCCCCTTTTCTCGATGCACAGGTTCATAATAGCCCCTACATAGTCAGACTTGGTAATGATCTGAGCTTTAATAAAAGGTTCTTCCATCCGGTCCAGCTTACTGGGATCCGGAAACTCGGTAGGGTTATTTATGATGAATGATTTCTCCGGATCTTTTTTCAAAAAGGCATTATACGACACGTTGGGCACTGTAGTGATCACGGTCATGTCAAATTCCCGCTCCAACCTTTCCTGAATAATCTCCATGTGCAACATACCCAGGAAACCACAACGGAAACCAAAACCCAGCGCTACTGATGATTCCGGCTCAAAGGTGAGAGAAGCATCATTTAGTTGAAGTTTCTCCAATGACGCTCTTAATTCCTCAAAATCTTCAGTATCTACCGGGTAAATTCCCGCAAAAACCATAGGTTTTACGTTCTCAAAACCAGCAATAGGCTCACTGGCAGGTCTCTCCATAGAAGTTATAGTGTCTCCAACTTTCACCTCCTTTGCCTGCTTAATTCCGGAGATTATATAGCCTACATTACCGGCACTGATCTCTTTGCGGGCTTCCTGTGTATACCGGAGTACTCCTATTTCATCAGCAAAGTATTTATGCCCCGTAGCCATAAATTTCACAGACTCCCCGCTTTTGATCTTTCCGTTTACCACTTTAAAGAATGCTTCTATACCGCGATATGGGTTAAAAACAGAGTCAAATATGAGAGCTTGCAAGGGAGCATCAGGATCTCCCTTCGGGCATGGAATTCGTTTAATTACTGCTTCCAGTATTTCCGGTACGCCCATACCCGTTTTAGCACTGGCAGGGATAATATCGTTTTCCTCACAACCAATAAGATCAATAATCTGATCTTTTACTTCCTCCGGATTGGCACTGGGCAAGTCTATTTTATTAAGTACCGGAATTATTTCAAGGTCATGTTCAAGTGCCAAATAAAGATTAGATATCGTTTGAGCCTGGATGCCCTGGGCTGCATCCACCACCAGTAATGCACCTTCACAAGCGGCAATGGCACGTGATACTTCGTAGGAAAAATCTACATGCCCGGGAGTATCAATTAGATTCAGTGTAAATTCCCCTTCATTATTCTTGTAGAGCATTTGGATGGCATGACTCTTAATCGTAATCCCCCTCTCCCGCTCCAGGTCCATATCATCTAAAAACTGATCCTTTTTTTCACGGTCAGATACGGTTTGGGTAGATTCTAAAAGCCGGTCGGCCAGGGTACTTTTACCATGGTCAATGTGTGCAATGATGCAAAAGTTGCGGATATTCTTCATTCTGTCAATAAATCAAGCTCATTTGAGGATTTGCGAAATTAAGGGAAAAACACTACAACTTACCGATAAATCAGCGAATAGCGTAAGTTTGACGGAAGAGCACTTATTAACAGTTTCGAAAAAACGGATAATGCCTACCTTCACTAATTCCCTCTTAATTTTTAAGGGATTTGATTTGTGGTTTATTAACAATGAGGTAATTTTAACATCCTATTCAGAAAAAAATTGACCCAATATGAAAAAAGTCATATTCCTGCTTACATTATTTTTTGCGTTAACCGCCTTTCATGATGCTAAAGCTTCTCACATTGCCGGTGCTGATATTTCCTATGTTTATATAGGTGATAGTACCGGAATCCCATTTAATTATATGATAACCGTTCGTGTGTATCGTGATACTGAAGGTATACCTTTGGGGAACGGTCCACTTGACCTCACCATATCGTCTACTAC
Organism: Owenweeksia sp.; assembly: GCA_965212245.1. Taxonomy (GTDB): domain Bacteria; phylum Bacteroidota; class Bacteroidia; order Flavobacteriales; family Schleiferiaceae; genus CAKZNE01. The sequence continues at coordinate 971,049 of OZ243107.1, forward strand.
CTGCGGTGAAAGCAGAGTTAAAAACTTTCCTCTGATTCCTTTTGATGATCCTACCTCGCCTTTTTTTAATCCAAACGACCCCGATGGTGGAGGCTACATTCCCGGTTATGAGATTTGTGGTGATTCTACCGGAACAGATAAATACCGTTTTGCGCAGTTTCTGTATCAGGATACCGTTATACTATCAGGCCCTTGTGTAGACTGGAGATTTACTCATTTAACTGCCTGCTGCAGGAACTCAGATATTGACAATCTTGCAGATTTGGGTACGGGAATTTTGGTAGTTGGAAAGCTTAATAATACTGCCGGACCTAATAATTCAGCCCAGTTTAATACTCCTGCCGTAAAATTATTCTGTAAAAACAAAAAATTTGATTGGTCGCAAGGTGCCGGTGACCCTGATCAGTCAGACGAACTCTTATTTAGTTTAGCCAACCCTCTGGGCGGCCCTGCTCCCGATGGAACTCTTCTTAATTATAATCCCGGCTACTCCTTTGAAGAACCTATGACTACTCAAAATGGTTTTACCATGAACTCCAAAACAGGGGTGGTGACGTTTACACCTATAAAAAAGGAGTTTATCGTGTTTAAAATGATCGTTCAGGACTTCCGCTACGACCCAGGCTTTGGTGATACTGTTCTGGTAGGGGAGGTTATGCGCGAAATTCAAATTCCTATTGAGAACGTATGTGGGAGTGAGAATTCATTTGCAACTGGTCCCCGTATAGATGTTCAGGCGTTTGGTCAAACTTCTACGGATATGACCTTTCAGGAAATCCAGGATCTCTTAGGGGTTAGTGGTATAGATACCTCAGCCAATCCGCCAGGTGGCACAAATGCCAATCCTAATTTCAGCCTTAGAAAAGTTCCGATTATTAACTCATACAGCTGCTTTGATACTTCGGTAGTTATTCAGTTTAATCCGGATTTTAAAGCTAAATGTTCTTCTATTGATCCTACCGACTTTAGAATTATCGGACCTGACTCTATTCTTCGGCCGGTTGTCAGAGTAAATAAAAATTGTGATGGTTATGTAGGGCAAACGGCTACAGACAGGCTTGAGTTGATCCTGGAAAAGCCTTTTGATGTAAATGGCCAATATATACTTTACACCAAACGAGGAAATGATGGTAATGTGGTTACCGATGAGTGTGGGTTTGAACTCGGTCAATTCTTTTTGATGCTCATAAACGTTTCGGATTGCCCACCGCTTATCTACAACATGGAAAATGTTACGGTAGAGCAGGATCAGCGAATTAAGATTGACTGGAAAGTAAACCCTGAATATTTTGCCAAAGGGGCTGCCTCTGTATTCAGCGCATGGAGTATCCTTAAGAGAAATGCTTCGGCCGGTGGTGACTTTTACCCTCAGGAATATGTGAAGGACCCTACGCTACGCTCATGGACAGACACTTTTGTTACCGAAGAAGACGTTGACCTAACCCGTTACGAATATGCGGTACAGTTGATCCAAAACGGAGAAGCGATGCCCGCGACCCCAAATGCAATTAATAATATTGTTATAACCAATGAATTGGTTACTTCCAATGAATTGAAGTTTGACTGGACCAGCTATAATGGATGGGCCAACCCACAGTTTCAGTTCTATTTCGGAGAATTTGATACAATCAGCCAATCATTTAACTGGCAACCCGATGGCCCATTGGCCAATAGTTTAACCCATACCTTCTTACTGGCACAAAACATTCCTTCAGGAGATTCCAGTTTGTATGGGTTTAAGGTTGAAGCTGAAAGCCTGGATTCTTCCATTACCTATATTTCTGAATCCAACTGGATGTATATTGACTTCCGTCCTGAAATAGACTCTATCCCCGATAGCACAATAGTAGATTTGGGGACTCCGTATGTTCCCAATGTTTTTACTCCTAATGGTGATGGTTTTGATGATACTTTCTGGGTATCTCTGGAAGAAGGAGGTAATTTCAGACAATACCCTGAAATTTCGATCTCTGTATACAACAGATGGGGACAGCTGGTATATGAAAATGCTGATTTCAACGAGGTGAACAACCGTGATGAAGGCTGGGATGGAACTGATATAAACTCAGGCCAAAAGCTTGCCGATGGCGTGTATTATTACGTTATTAATATGAGTGATCCGGATACCTTTACAGAGAAGAACTATCAAGGTCATGTGACTATATTTAAAAACGGGCAGTAAGAATCCCAAATAAGAAAACAAAAAACCCGGTTGAGTTTCAACCGGGTTTTTTTATGGTTTTACTTTAACACCAAAAAGGAGTGTATTAAAGTTTACTTCCTGATCTTACATCTTAAAGGTTTCCATAAACTTGGTGGTATAATCCCCGGCTATATAATCTTCATTATCCATTAAAGCTCTGTGGAAAGGGATAGTGGTTTTAACTCCTTCAATTACAAATTCATCCAGGGCTCTGCGCATTTTGTCAATAGCCTCTTCACGGGTTTGAGCGGTGGTAATAAGCTTTGCAATCATAGAGTCATAGTATGGAGGAATAGAGTAACCCGCATATACATGGGTGTCTAAACGTACACCATGACCCCCGGGCGCATGAAAAGTAGTTATAGTACCGGGAGAAGGACGGAAATTATTTTCAGGATCCTCAGCATTGATACGACACTCTATAGAATGTAATTGTGGCTCATAGTTTTTTCCACTGATAGGAATACCAGCAGCCACTTTGATCTGTTCACGGATAAGATCGTAATCAATAACCTGTTCGGTAATAGGATGCTCAACCTGAATACGGGTATTCATCTCCATAAAGTAGAAATCCCGATGCTTATCCACCAAAAACTCCACCGTGCCAGCTCCTTCATATTTGATGTACTCAGCCGCTTTAATAGCTGCCTTACCCATCTTATTGCGGAGCTCCTTGGTCATAAAGGGAGAAGGTGTTTCTTCTGTAAGTTTTTGATGCCTTCTTTGAATAGAACAATCTCTCTCCGAAAGGTGGCATGCCTTACCATTGGAATCTCCTACTACCTGAATCTCAATATGGCGCGGCTCTTCAATCAGCTTCTCCATATACATTCCATCATTTCCAAAAGCCGCCCCAGCTTCCTGGCGAGCTGACTCCCAGGCTTTCTTGAGCTCTTCCTTTTTCCAAACGGCACGCATACCTTTACCACCACCGCCAGCCGTAGCTTTAAGCATAACGGGGTATCCCACTTCTTCAGCTAATCTTTCTGCTTCTTCGTAAGAGTCCAGCAAACCTTCTGAACCAGGAATGCATGGCACACCTGCCTCAATCATGGTAGCTTTGGCGGTAGCCTTATCACCCATTTTTTCAATCATCCCAGGCTCCGGACCAATAAATTTAATTCCGTTTTCTGCACAAATTTTTGAAAATTTAGCATTTTCAGACAGAAAGCCATAGCCTGGATGTATGGCATCAGCATTGGTAATTTCTGCTGCTGCAATAATATTAGGGATATTTAAATATGATTCCGCACTGGCCGGAGGGCCTATACACACTGCTTCATCAGCAAAACGAACGTGCAGGCTATCTTTATCAGCAGTACTATATACAGCTACTGTTTTAATACCCATTTCCTTACAGGTGCGAATAACGCGCAAAGCGATCTCACCTCTATTGGCAATTAATATTTTCTTGAACATACTTATGGATTTAGGTTAGGACCGTTAGTCCGTATGATCTTAAGATGGATCGATCAGCATCAACGGCTGGTCATACTCCACAGGTGTTTGATCGTCAACAAGGATTTTAACCACTTTACCAGACACCTCGCTCTCAATTTCATTGAAAAGTTTCATCGCTTCTATAATACAAACCACAGAGCCAGGCTTGATCTCGTCTCCTACGTTCGCAAATAGTTCTTTATCGGGAGAAGGCCTCCTGTAAAAAGTTCCGATCATAGGCGATTTAATCGCTATGTATTTGGAATCATCATCTTCTTCTGCCGCTTTTGGTGCTGGTTTTTCAGCAGAAGGCGCAGGTGCAGGAGTAGCCTGAGGACTAGCAGGAGCAGCTGCCGGCATTTGAGGCATTGAAATAACCTGTGGAACCTGATGTTCGCCATGATTGTAGGCTGCATCGGTTTTGATGTTAATTTTAAAATCTTCCGTTTCGAGATTTACCTCGGCAGCACCGGAACGCGCTACAAATTTTATAAGGTTCTGTATTTCTTTAAGATCCATACCTGATCATTTAAAGGTTGCTAAACAAATCTAGTTAAAAATATTAGGAGGGGTTGTATGCCCATTTAAGGTATACTGAGCCCCAGGTGAAACCTCCGCCAAAGGCCGAGAAAATAAGATTATCACCTTTTTTTAATTCTTTTTCATAATCCCAAAGACAAAGGGGAAGAGTTCCGTTGGTCGTATTACCATAACGGTGAATATTGAGCATAACTTTATCCGGGCCTATACCCATACGATTAGCCGTAGCATCAATAATACGTTTGTTGGCCTGGTGAGGCACTAAGTAAGCAATATCATCTGAAACCAGACCGTTCCGTTCCATTATTTTAGCTGAAACATTGGCCATATTGGTTACAGCGAATTTAAAAACCTGTTGGCCTTCCTGGTGCACAAAGTGTTCCTTATTCTCTACTGTTTCATGAGTAGGTGGGCGCATGGAACCGCCTGATTTAATATACAGGAACTCACGGCCACTTCCATCGCTTTTCAGAATAGAATCCTGAACACCAAATTCCTCACTGGGTTCCAGCAACACAGCTCCCGCTCCATCGCCAAATATTACACAAGTAGTGCGGTCTGAATAATCAATAATGGATGACATTTTATCGCCCCCTACTACTATTACCTTTTTGTGTTTCCCGGTTTCTATAAATTGTGAGCCTGTAACCAAACCGTAAAGAAAGCCTGAGCATGCGGACTGAAGATCAAAACTAAACGCATTTTCAGCACCAATTTTGGTTGCTATGTAAGCAGCCGTGGATGCCACCGGCATATCGGGAGTAGTAGTGGAGCAGATAACCAAATCAATTTCACTGCCTTCAATGCCTCTTTTTTCCAACAATTCCTCTATGGCTTTAATGGCCATAAAAGAAGTTCCGGCTCCTTCTTCTTTTAATATCCTTCTTTCTTTAATGCCGGTACGCGAGGTGATCCATTCATCATTGGTATCAACCATGGACTCCAGTATTTGGTTGGTAAGCCTGTATTCGGGCACATACCCACCTACTGAAGTTATTGCTGCTTTTACTGCCATTATTGAAATGCTTTCTTTATATGCTGAGCCAAATCGGCTGATGCTACTTTTTCTGAAGCAAGGATCATATTGGATATAGCCAAAGCGCTTGAAACCCCGTGACCTAGCAACACATTCCCATTTACTCCTAAAACAGGTGTTCCCCCGTATTGCTCATAATTGAATAAGCTAAGGTAATCATCCTTAACTTTTCTTTGCTGCAAAAGCTTGTAAAAACCTTCTGTTTGCTTTAGCACAATGTTTCCGGTAAAGCCATCGCAAACGGTTACGTCTGCATTTCCATCAAAAAAATCCCGGGGTTCAATATTACCAATGAAATTGATGCCCTCCTCCTGTTGTAAAAGCTCATGCGCTTTTTGATAGAGTATGCTGCCTTTGCTTTTCTCGCTGCCTGTATTTAACAAGCCTACGCGAGCCTTGTTTATATCCAGTACTTCCCGGGCATATACTTCTCCCAAGCGGGCAAATTGCAGAAGCATCTCGGGCCTGCAATCTACATTGATCCCTACGTCAAGCAATACATTCTTTCCGCCCCCGGGCATAGGAAACGCGGAGGCCACACAAGGTCTCAATATTCCTTCTATAGGTTTAAGGGCGTGCATTGCTCCCACCATCACTGCTCCCGAATGACCGGCACTGGCCAACACATCAATTTGTTTAGAAGCCAGCAGGCGATAGCCCACAGCTAAACTTGAATCGGGTTTTTGCTGAAAAGCACGAACCGGGTTTTCCCCCATTTCTATTACCTCAGAAGCCGCAACAATAACCAAACGATTATCCGCTATTCGCTCCTTTTCAAGGAAACGAGAGATTACCTCTTCATTTCCAATAAGATGGATTTGGGAGAAAGGATCAAGCCGGTGAAGAACCCCGGCAACTCCTTCTAAAGTAGTAAGGGGAGCAAAATCTCCCCCCATAATGTCTATTCCTATTTTTACCATAAGAAATGAAAGTGCCTTTCTGATAAAGGTACTTTCTTTAACTTTCTCAGGCTACTTCTTTTTCCATTACTACTTTACCTTTGTAGTAAAGTTTTCCTTCGTGCCAATAAGCACGGTGGTACAGGTGAGGCTCACCAGTAACAGAACAAACAGCTATGGTAGGAACTTCTGCCTTGTAGTGCGTTCTTCTTTTATCTCTTCTTGTCTTCGACTGCTTACGCTTAGGATGTGCCATTTCCTTATGGTTATTTGTAAATTAATTTAATAGTGATTTAAGCTTATCCCATCTGGGATCTGTTTCATTTTCATCATTTGTCTGATTCGTCCGTTCAGGGCTCATTTCTTCCAGTTTCTTAAGCACCTCAGCGCCTTTTTTGCCGGAAACAACATCCGGATGGATTCTTTTGAGCGGAACCGAAAGTACCGCCAACTCATATATGAACTGTGCTATACTTACTTTATGATCATGCTGTGGGATGACAAGTATATCCTCCTGAGTGTCATCATACTCTTCACCAAACTTCACCAGCAATGTCATCGTGTTGTCCAAACTCAGGTCAAACAACTCCATAGTAAGATCACAAGGCACCTTTACACTTCCCTTAAGCGTAAAATCAAACTCAAGTGCATTGTTTTTCTTTTCCATGAGTACTTTAACCCCGAGGTTTACCTCCTCAAACTCATCGTAATCAAACGCTTCAAAGAACTCCTTATCGAGCTGAAAATCAAACTCGTGCTTACCTAACTTTAGCCCGGAAAATTTTATTTCAAACTCCTTCAACGTGCTCATAATCCCTCAAAAAGTTAGAGCCCGCAAAGATACAAAATCTTTTGATTGAACAAGTTAATCGTCTTTCTTTCCGCGATTTATCTTTAAAGGCCTCCTTTCAATCTCTTGAGTAATGGCTCTGCGTTGTACAAGATCGCAGGCCAGAAGCACTGCTTCGCGGAATGAAGATTCATTGGCGATGCCCTTTCCAGCTATGTCAAAACCTGTTCCATGATCAGGACTGGTGCGGGTTATAGTAAGTCCGGAAGAATAGTTTACCCCCTGACCAAACGACATACTTTTAAAAGGTATCAAACCCTGGTCATGATACATAGCCAGAATGGCGTCAAAATTTTTGTGGTTTCCACTTCCAAAAAAGCTATCTGCCGGATAAGGTCCAAACGCCATTACACCATTGTCCAGTGCCTGCTGTATGGCCGGTGCCACAATGCGATCGTCCTCGTCACCGATGAGGCCATGATCACCCGCATGAGGGTTTAAAGCCAACACGGCAATCCGACCCTTTGGAATATGGAAATCTTTTTTAAGCGTATGGCTTATATCCTTGATCTTTTTAAGAATAAGTTCTGTGCTTAATGCTGAGGGCACATCGGCCAAGGGAATATGCACCGTAGCCAGAGCCATTCGCATTTCTTCACTGATCAGCATCATTGTGGCCTTTCCCTTAAAGCGACTTTCCAGGTAATCAGTATGACCGGCAAACTTAAAGTCATCACTTTGAATAGCAGCCTTATGAATAGGGGCGGTAACCAACGCATCAATCACATTATTCTCAAGGTTCTCACAAGCTGCATCCAGAGATTTGAAAGCGTATTTACCTACTTCCTTGTTTTCCTGCCCCAGCTCTAAAACCACCTCCTCTTTCCAGCAATTGAAAAGGTTGATCTTGTTTGCCAAAACCTTATCCATGGCATGGATCACCTGGAAATTGAATTTATCCATCCCTAGAGCTTTACGGTGGTATGAGACCACTTTAGAGGAAGCAAAAATTACAGGCGTACAAAAATCCAGCATCTCTGCCGGCTCAAAAGCTTTCATGATAACCTCCAGGCCAATACCGTTAAGGTCACCCACGGAAATTCCGATAAGCGGCTTGCCATTCAGCATTAAGAACGGTGTTTTAGAAAGTTATACAGCAAACGCACTCCCACACCTGAACCACCCTGTAAGCGATAGTCATGATCAGAAGCCAGAAAGGCGGGGCCTGCAATATCCAGATGCACATAGGGGTAATCGGTAAACCTCTCCAGAAACTTTCCAGCTGTAATAGCACCACCCTCACGGCCACCAATATTCTTTACATCTGCAATTGAAGATTTGAGCAATTCATTGTACTCATCCCAAAAAGGGAAGCGTGCAATTCGCTCGTAGGTTTCCTTACCGGCCCGTTCTATTTGCTCAAAGTAATTCTCATCTGCATTACCCATGGCCACTATGCCATATTTTCCGATAGCTACAGCCGCTGCACCGGTTAAGGTGGCCAGATCAATAACCACCTCTGGCTTGTATTTTTTAGCATAGGCCAAAGCGTCTGCCAGAATCATGCGTCCCTCTGCATCGGTATTCAGCACCTCTACAGTGCTGCCATCGTACATACGGATCACATCTCCGGGTGTATACGCTCTTTGACCGGGACGGTTATCCGTAGCAGGTATCATCCCAATAATATGCAGAGGCAATTTAGCTTTGGCTACCGAGATCATGGTACCAACCACGGCTGCCGCTCCACCCATATCACTTTTCATGGAATCCATAGAACCTGCCGTGGGTTTAAGACTAAGCCCGCCTGTATCATACACCACACCTTTACCTACCAATATGATTGGCTTTTTATTTAGAGCGTCTGCTGGTTGGTGCTCCATTATGGTAAAAGTGGGAGGGTCCTGACTTCCTTTATTTACAGCCAGAAGTCCACCCATCTTCAGGGTTTCAATTTTCTTTTTATTCAGCACTTCCACCTTAAATCCAAACTGTTCTCCGGCTTTTTGAGCCTCTTTAGCCAACTGAAGAGCCGTAAGATGTA